>CAYGJP010000084.1:0-8693 GCA_964350175.1 uncultured Candidatus Bathyarchaeia archaeon | reverse complement strand
ACCCCATGAAACCCCTATACCAACTTTTATTTCTGTTAGATTATTTTTCTTCAATTTGTAATTTAGTATTCTTATCATAGACGCCATTTTCGCAGCGGTAACAAATACATTTTGAAGGGTTGGTTTATCTGGAGTGTTAAAGACTCCCCAAACGCAGTCACCTACAATGTTAACCTCAGCGCAATCTACGTTTCCATTAATAACTGCTGACATTTCAGAAATGTATGCTCGATAAATCTTAGCAAGTACGCGGTTTTTATGGATGTCAATTAGTTGAGAGGATTTCCGAATGTCTACAAAAATAGCGCAGCAATTTATGTAATACCCATTTATAAAACTCAATTGGTCTCGCGCTGGAATACTATCACTATCTGTGAATGAAGCCGCAGTAGCAGCTAATATTTCGTTGATTCTCTCAACGCTATTATCGATATTGAAAGGTATATGGTCACTTTGCATAATATTACCTCACAGAACCTGCGAAGATAAATAATATACTTGAAATCATCGATGCAACGAAAAGTAATACAGCTATGTTTACTGCCTTGTACTTTTTAGTCGCAATCTTTGAATTTGCCCAGACTTGGTCTATTAGTTGTTTTTTGATTTGTTCATCAGTCATTTTATTTGATAATGCTTTTTCATATTCATCCGCTGTTTTGTAATTGGCAATATCACAAAAAAATATAAGGCATCGGGTATTGTTCATCTTCAGTCTCGGGGCGATGCAATATGCTGAAAGTGCAGAGGAAAACAACAATAGTATTGTCGCAATTGCGAGAGGTAGGATTGAAATCGACTTTTGCTGCAATATATTCTGGATTGCTCCGATGTTTGAAAAATAAAAACCAGCGATAACGCCATTTATTGCTAGTATCGCCGTTGCTTTAGTGTCTGCAAATCTGATTAACTCACCAATTGCATCATAAGTTTTCCATAGGTTTTCAGTCTCTGTATTCAACCAAGTCCCTCTCTTTCTTTGTGCTCTCTTTGGAGATAAATATTTTTTCTATCGCTTTTTTTATCGGGTGAATTAGAGTTGAGTTTGCGATGTTGTAAAGACGTTAAGGCATGATAACTTAAACATTGAAAAGCATCAACATCCAGAATTTTCGCACTTTTAACATCGCCATACGTTTGGAATCGAGTAGAATTTCTCCGTTAATTGCCTGAAGCGCTTGAAACGGCGGTTTAATTCTGATATCGTTGTTAACGCAAGCCTGCTATGTTCATGCGTTCACCGCGTAAATATCGCGGTGCGTGCCTCTAATCGCATGTTTACACGCATAAACTCCTCAAATTCTTCCAGCATTCGAGGATTAACCAGTATTTCTCGGGTATTTTGTTGAAATGGGTTATAATTCAAAGGCGAAACAGCATTAGAAGCGTTAAGAATGGTGGACCGAGCGGGATTTGAACCCGCGGCTTCCGCGTTGCGAACGCGGCGATCATACCGAACTGATCTACCGGCCCATCTGCTTGGTTTCTTTTGGAATAGACGCGTATGGTGAAAATAAAGGGTTTTGGTTATAAGGGTTGCTTAGTGGATGGTGACGAAGATTTTCTTGCCGTCTAACTCTGACTCGTGCCACTGTGCGTCAACTTCGGTTTTTGCGCTGTGCAGGTAAACTTTTTTGGTGCGCACCAGCCCCGCCATTTCTTCAAGGTAGGGTTCTAGCAAGGGCATGCTTTCTTCGTCCAACTCTGCAATGTGTACAGCGTCCAAAACGTCTGTTGGCATGTAGCCTAGTTCTTTGCGGAGGGCTTGGACGCGGCGGGCTAAGTCGCGCATGATGCCTTCGCCGAGCAGTTTGTCGTCGCGTTGTCCGCTGATGGTGACGGTTATGTCGGCTTCGACTGCGGAGACCCAGTTTTGGTCTGCGGTTTGCTGTGGAGCTTGGGTTGCGTATTCAGCTTTTTTGATGTTGGTCATCTCTAAGAACAAGGCTTCAACGCTCTGCAAAGCTTTGGTCACGTTTTCAGGAGCAACAACGATAACGGTGCTCAGGGGCCAGCGGCGTTTAAGCTTCCCTGATTGTCTTGCAGCGTTAACCAATGAAACACAGTTGAACAATACGTCAAAGGTTTCTTCGACGGTTTTGTTTTGCAGTTTTGTGTTGGGTTCGGGCCATGTCTCAAAGTTTACTGATTCGGGTAGTGTTTGGTCAAGTTTGCGGTAAACGTTTTGGTATAGCGCCTCGCTGATGTGTGGTGTGACTGGGTTGAAGAGCAGCGTGATGGTTTTTAGGGCGTGGTGAAGCACTGCGTAGATTGCTTGTCTTCTTTGTCTTGTTTCGGGTTCGTCGGTCCAGAGTTCTTTGCGTATCATGGGCACGTAGAGTCGGCTCAGGGTTTCGATGACGAAGTCTTCTAGGATGGCTACGGCGGCGTTGAATTGGCACTGTTCGAGCCGCTGTGTGTACTCTTCAATTTTTGCTTGCAGTTTGGAGAGGAGCCATCGGTCAGGGCTTTCCAGCAAGTCTTCGTTAAGTGCCCAGTCTATGGTGAATTTCTGGGGCGCAAACTCGTCGAATTCAGAGTTTTGCAAAAAGAACCTGCTCAGGTGATACAGCGTGGAGAGCACTTGGTAGGTTCTGCGGCTCAGTTCCTGTAAATCGAAGTTCATGAAGTCTATGGGCGCGCATTTGCGCATAATATAGAACCTGCTGAGGTCTGCGCTGGTTGTTTGGAGGAGTTTGTTGGTTTCGATGACGTTGCCTACGCTTTTGCTCATTTTTCTGCCTTTTGAGTCCTGCGTTAAGCCTTGGAACAGGAACGCCTTGTAGGGGCTTTCCGCTTTGCCCGTTAAAATGACGTATTCTAGCAGGAGCGAGTTTGCCCAGCCGCGAGTTTGGTCAATTCCCTCAGTGAGGAAAGCAACGGGCACGTACTTTTTGAATTCTTCGTCAGTGAACCTGGCAAAAGGTGAGGCGCCGCTGTTATGCCAAGTGTCCAGCACGTAGTCTTCTCTGCGCATAACGCCGTCGCATTTGGGGCATTTGAGGGTGACGCGGTCAACCCAGGGCTTGTGCAACTCAAAGTCGTCAGGCACTTTTTCCTGAGCCAAACTTAGAAGTTCGGCTTTGCTGCCAACGACCCGTTTGTTTGCGCATTTTGCGCATGCCCAAACTGGCAGCGGGGTTCCCCAGACGCGTTCGCGGCTGATGCACCATGGCTTGCCCTCCTTAAGGAAGGCTATGAAGCGGTTTTTGGGTTCATCAAAGAAGTATTCGATTTTTCCTGCTGCTTCCAAAACTTTGCTGTTTATCTTGTCCGTGCGCAGGAAGTACTCTTTTCGGGCTATCCAGACGAGTTTGTGGTGGCTGCGCCAGCAGGTGGGGTATTCATGTTTGGTTTTTCCGATTTTAACCAAGGCGTTTCGGTTGCGCAGTTCCTCTACTACCAGTTTATCAGCAGCCCTTGCGAAGACTCCACTGAATGTGCCTGCGTCTTTTGTGAAGTTGACTTCATCATCATAAGGCGCAAAGATAGGTACACCACGTCTCTGGGCAGCCCAGAAGTCATCTTCACCGTTCCCTGGCGACAGGTGGACAACTCCAGTGGCGGTGTTGACATCTACGAATTCTTCGCCGATGACGCTGTGCACAAGAGGATGTTTAGTTTCCAGTTCAGCTTGTTTGGGAATTATATCTTTGAGGGGGTACTCGTATTTTGTGCCCTCAAGGGTTTTACCCTGCACAGTTGCTGTGATTGTGAACTTTGTTATTTCGAGTTCTTTCATAACAGGCTCGACGCGCTCTTTAACCATTATCCAGGTTTCGTCGCCGACTTTGACTTTGACGTATTCGGCTTCAGGCTGTACAGCAAGCAGGGTATCCGTGATGACTGTGAAGGGCATGGTTGTCCAAACAAGGAAAAACTCGTTTTCGGTGCTGCCGACTACTTTGAATTTGAAGTAGAGCGAGGGGTCTTCGACTTCTTTGTAGCTGCCTTCGTAGCCGACTTCGGCGCTGCTCAAAGATGTTTGGCAACCTGGGCAGTATGCTACAACGTAGTGGCCTTCTTCGAGGAGGTTTTGGTCCCAAGCGCGTTTGAGGATTTGCCATTCCCGCTCGATATATTCGTCTTTGTAGGTCCAGTAGGCTTTCTGCTGGTTAATGGCTATGCCAAGGCGTTTGTCGGCGTCCAGCCACATCTGGTGGTATCGCAGGATGGCTTTTTTGCATTCTTCAATGAAGCGTTCCATGCCGACGCGTTCGAGGAGTTCGCGTTTGTTTTTTACGCCCAAGAGTTTCTCAACTTCTAGCTCTACGGGTAAGCCTTGGCAGTCCCATCCGGCCCAGAAGGGCACGTAGTAGCCTTGCATGGTTCGCCAGCGGTAACGTATGTCCTTCATGATGCGTCCTCGGGCGTGTCCAATGTGGGGGATGCCGTTAAGGGTTGGGGGGCCTTCCACGTAGCCTAAGTTGCCCTTGTTAGGTTCGTTTCCGCGGTTTTCCAGTTTCTCGCGGATTTGGTTTTTCTCCCAGAACTCCTGAATCTGCTTTTCCAGTTCAAGCGGGCGATAATCTTGAGTGAGACTTTGGTTAGAATCTGCGTTGGGTTTGGAGGTCACCTTGCATCACGGTACAGGCAAATACAGAGAACTGCATATAAAAATATAGTCATCCCCAGCGGTGCATAATGGATTTTGGGTGTGGCATTACAGAGATGTTGGAGTACTGATAAACCACTTTACTCTGGGTATCAGGGTGAAGAGTGTGGTGTTCCCGTTTACGACCGCAAAAAAGCTGTTTGGGTTTTGGTTCTTGAGGGCTCCTTGCGTGTCAGGTGCAGTCTGTCAGCTAAAATATGTGAACTCAGGATTTGTTTTGCCCATTAAAATTGTTAAAAAGGGTTAATTCGTCATCGGTCATGCCTGCTTGGCGTAGCTTAGCAACGCAGGTTTGGTATTGTTTTTGGGTGAACCTTGCAGGCTTGATTGGCTTGTCAGCAGTTGTTCCCTTAGCGGTTCCTGTGTGGCGGTAGGTTTCTTTGCAGCGTCTGCCTTTTTTGAGGGCGGCGCGTTGTTTTTTGAATCGGGTTAGCGGTTCGCAGTCGGTGGTTTGCATGCCAAACGCGGTTTTGGGAAATTGTCGGCAGCCGTCGGGTCGGATTTCGTATATGGCGCAGGCGTTGTTGATTAGAAACGGGCACGGGGTACGCATTATGTAATCGTCGTATTGGGTTTCGTTTTCTGCCCAGAGGTTGCCCAGTTCCTCATAGAGGCGCTTTGCCGTGGCGTGGGCTTCAGGCTGCTCTCTGGGTTTGCCGTTGAGTTTTCCAGCCGTCAAGAAGTCTTCTAGCCGACAGCAGTTGCCGCATCGGGTACATAAGAAGGGCAGATTGATTGACCACCCGTTTTGACCTGTAAATTCTAAATGCAGATAAAACGTGTCAACCATCCTGTGTCCTCAATAAAGTAACGTGTCATTTCCGCTTTCAATCTTTCGCCCCAAAATAGAGCAATTACTAGAAAAGATGGAAAAGTGTGTTAGACGGCGATTTTCGGCTGGGGATTGAGAAGGGGCTTTTATGTGAGCCATGTCGTGGGTAGCAGCCAACCTTACTCGTAGTAAACTGGGGTTGCTCGGTCTCTTATTTGGCACCAACATACTTGGAGCCTATTAGTAATTCGATGCAGAAAAGATAGAGGGGTAGGCTAAAACAGCAAAAAACGGGGGTAGGGGGTGCTGGAAAAAAAGAAGGGAATTATGAGACTATTTCGCGTATGCCTCGACAAGGTCGCGTGCTGTAACAATGCCTACCAGCTTGTCTTTTGCGGTGATGGGCAATCTTCTGATGTGTTTTATTGCCATTATGGCAGCGGCTCTGTGAACGCTTGTTCCCGCGGGCGCAGTGATTAACGGCGACGAAGCTTCTTTGCCCACTTCCGCGATTAGCGGCTTGCCCTTAACCAAGAAGGTGGTGAGCAAATCTCGCTCAGTGAAAATCCCAAACGGCTCCCCTTTGCTGGTGACTATGACGCTGCCGATACGTTTCTCACCCATCATCTTAGCAGTGCTGACTACAGGCGTTTTCTCGTCAACCGTCACAACGCTTTTGGTCATGAAATCATCGACTTTAACCTCAGTTTCAGGAACATCAGGCAAACACCTAATGAGGTCTGAAGCAGTTATGACCCCCACAAGTTTTCCCACGTCAAACACCACAAGCCTGCCTTTCTTTCGAATCATCATCTGAGCAGCTTCTTTTATCTTAGCAGTTGGACCTATAGTGATGAGCGGATACGACATCGCTGCCTCAACTTTCTCCTCTCTAAGGTCTTTTTCAAAAGCCAAAACTTTGCTAAGCAAATCCCTCTCGGTAACTATGCCCACAGGCGTGTCATACTTCGTTACGATTAGGCTTCCGATGTGCTTCTCGCCCATGATTCCAGCAGCCTCAGCCATTGTCGCCTCAGGGGTTATGGTGACAACCTCTTGGCTCATGATATCTTTGACTTCTTTGTAACGCGATAGGTCGCGAAGGTACTGTTTATATGCGCTATCGAGGACGCTTGGAAACTCCTTTTTCAAGTCTCTAGGTATCCCCATAAAACAGCCTCATTATACTAATAGTTGCGATGCTCTAATTAAGATTTAAGTTTCAATCAGTTACGCCTCAATTCCATTTGATGCAGGTAGAGAGCGCCTCCATACCTAATAGAGAGCCCATCAACAGCTCAGGTTTGCCAGTTTGAGGGCTTGTTGTAAATTTCTTGGTAAATCTGTAAATTTGTGAATTGCCAAATTTCGTGAGGATTCTTAAGGCGAGCTGCTTTCAGGTTTTTCAAAGGAGTGTACAAACTCGTATGAAGTGTAGTGGAGGTGGACGCGAAAGAGGCAAAGTGAGCATTAACTGGGCTAATTCTGCTAAAGCCCAATGCATAGGAAAAACCATCACCCAATTGCAGAAAAGGGCGGGGGGAAGGGGTAGACAAAACGACAGGGTCCTATCAGAGGTCAAAAAACGTGTCATGTTGGATTCTATATATAGGGGGGGTATAGACTGCTCCAAGCAACAGAGTAAACAGGTTCGTTTAGTCTTTTTCCATGGCTTCGGCCTTCAACTCTTTAGGCATCAGCTCAATCGCGTACCTTAGCGCTGTACGCGGCATTGCCTTGCGGTTTTTCAAAACGTAGGCGTAAACCTGTTTTTGGTGTAGTCTGCTTTCTTCTTTTAGCAGCCAACCGTAACCTTTCTGCACCATATCATCCGCATCGCCAAGCAGCACGCTGCTTATTTCCAGTGCGTCCTGCAGGAATTTTCCTTTTTTAGCTGGAACGATAAGGGAAACAGCGGATGCTCGTTTGAGCCAGCGGTTTTCGGATTTAGCCCAGCTCTTCACTTCACCTATGCACTCAGGGTACTTTTCCAATAAGCCGCCAACGGTGTGGTTGCAGAAGCCGTCGCACTTCGCCCAGTTGTTGATGTACTTGGCTATCCAAGTTTTGAAAACTGCCAAATCGGCTGGTTCAAGCTTGTCAATCAGGTTGGGTAGCCAGAAGGAAACCACGAAAGCCTCTTCAGTGTAGTCGGAACGGAAAAGTTCTTCGCAAAACGCGAATATCTGTTTTTTGTCAAGGTTTTTAATTTCGCTCCAGTATTTCTTGGCGATTTTGCCCACGGTTGCGGTTTTCACGCCGTGATAGGTAACTGCTTCTTTGAAGAATCGCTGGAAACTCTGCTGGGTTTTCTCGTCTGCACTTGCGCGGAGTTCTGCTCTGATGCGCTCAACAAACTCGCTGTCCATACCCACACAGCAGGTGCTGGGCAATAATAGCTTTTGCACCAAACCAAACAAACAACAGAAAACAAAAGTAAACTCAAAAAACTAAAAAAGAAAAGGGAAAAGCAGTCGGCTAATAGTCTTCCATCTGATAAAGGTCAACGCCTAAATCGATGTTCAACTTTTTCTCCGGCTCACGGTCTGGTTCAAGATCATATAGTTTGTGCATTGCTTTTCCCAACCTGTCGGTAACTGTGTTGATTGGCGCTTTAACTAAGGTGACTTTGAGTTTGCCCTTCGACGTAGGAGTCACAGCGTTAACATGCGCACCACAGATGGCAAGAGCGTTTTTATCTATAACCTCACTTACGATAGGACTAACTTTGCCATCTTCCTCAACGGTCACATGGCACTTCAGCAAAGTCTCATCCGGAACATTCGTATGCTTAGTCAACGCCCTTTCGCCTCCAAACTTCAGCACTAATCAAGTCTCGAATCGCAACCCGTATGGCTTCAGCCCTGTTCGGATAGAAGCATTCGTTCACGAGCTGGTCCAAAGCTTTAATATACGTTTCAGGAAGATACAATGTGATGAGCTTCATCTGGCTTATCCCTCAGTGAACTACAGAGAGCGTTTTGTTGGTTATACTCCTATATATCATACTACAAATATGTTTACAACATGTTTGTACCACAGCTTATAAACACAATAATGGTGATGTTGCATGTTCCTGTATAAAACCACCACACGCAACCTGCAAGTTTTTATTGGATGCTAATGTTTCTAATTTACCAAAACAGATGAGTACAATGCGAGTTTTCCTGCGAAGCTTCGGATGCAGCGCCAACATGGCAGACGGCGAAGTTCTAGCTGGTTGCTTAACTGAAGCGGGATTCACACTCACAGAGTCTGAAGCAAACGCAGACATAGTAATTTACAATAGCTGTGCAGTCAAAGGAC
>CAYGJP010000083.1:0-8695 GCA_964350175.1 uncultured Candidatus Bathyarchaeia archaeon | reverse complement strand
CTGCAAGTTTTTATTGGATGCTAATGTTTCTAATTTACCAAAACAGATGAGTACCATGCGAGTTTTCCTGCGAAGCTTCGGATGCAGCGCCAACATGGCAGACGGAGAAGTCCTAGCTGGCTGCTTAACCCAAGCAGGATTCACACTCACAGAATCCGAAGCAAACGCAGACATAGTAATCTACAACAGCTGCGCAGTCAAAGGACCAACGGAAAACCGCATAATTGACGCTCTAAAACGTGTGCCTCGTGGACGAAAAATAATCGTGGCAGGCTGCTTGCCCCTTATCAGCTTTGAGCGGCTGGTGCGCGAAGTCAGGTTTGACGCAGTTGTGGGTCCAGCAGTGGGCAAAGAAATAGTTGACGTTGTGAAGCGTGTTGCAGAAGGCGAACACGTTGTCGCGTTGGAAGATGCGTTAGCGGCGAAGCCTGAGCTGGACTTGCCCAGAGTGCAGTCGAATCCCGTGGTAAGTGTGGTTCCGGTGAACTATGGCTGCTTGGGCTCGTGTGCTTACTGCTGTGTGGTTCACGCAAGAGGATACCTGCGAAGCTACAAAATAAGCGACGTTGTGGAACGCGTGAAACGAGACTTAGCAGCTGGCGTGAAAGAGTTCTGGGTCACCAGCCAAGACACAGCCTGCTACGGCAGAGACATAGGCACAAACCTTGCAGAGTTACTTAACGCGTTAACCCAAGTTGAAGGCAACTTCCGCATCCGCGTGGGCATGATGACACCCAACATCGTTGCATCCATACTGCCACAGGTGATTGAGGCGTTTCGCAGCGAGAAAGTTTACAAGTTTGTGCATTTGCCCGTGCAGGCTGGCGATGACCAAGTTCTGAAGCGGATGCGCAGGTTCTACACGGCAGACGAATTCAAAGCCATAGTTGCCAAGTTTCGTAATGCGTTGCCGCAGCTAACGCTGAGCACAGACGTGATTTGTGGCTTCCCAAGCGAAACCGCGCAAGCTTTTGAAAACACGCTCAAGCTCATAGGCGAAGTGAAGCCTGACGTTGTGAATGTTTCCAAGTTCTTTGCCAGACCAAAAACTGCGGCAGCAAAGATGCGCAGCGAATTTGTGGAGCGCGGGGAAATTAAGCGGCGAAGCACCGTTGCAGCGCAACTTGCCAAGCAGACTGCGTTTGAGCGGAATCAGCAGTGGCTTGGGTGGGCTGGAGAAATTCTTGTGGACGAGAAAGGCAAAGTGCCTGGTTCATGGATTGGCAGGAACTTCGCGTACAAACCAGTGGCAGTTAAGAGTTCGGCGGATTTGCTGGGCAAAACGTTGCAGGTTAAGGTTGTGAAGGCGTTTTCGACGCATCTTTCCGCTACAATCGAGTAAACGTCTTGTTTGGTGGGTCTTTTGTGCTCAGCAAGTCTTATAGCCCCCCTATAAATAGATTGGACGGCAGCGTGAACCAGTGTTTTAACTACCGTCTTTTCCACAGCATAACCGCAACTACAACTATTGCCACAGCTGCAGCGGCGTAGATAAGTTCCATTGGAAAGTTTGTTGCCTGTTGTTCAGGTGACTGGGCAGGTTTTTCTGATGGGGTAGGTGATGGCGTTGGCGATTCAGAAGTTGACGGCGTTGGAGATGTTTTAGGAGAGTTTGAGGGGGAAGTTGGTGGAGGTTCAGAAAGTGATGGATTCGGAGATAATGTAGGGGAGGAAGATTGATTTTCGTTGGGAGTAGAATTTGGACTTGGTGTAGGTGAAGAATATGTGTTTGGAGATTTGGAAGGTGATAATGACGGGGTTGGTGATGTTGCAGGCGAAATTGTTTTGGATGGAAATTCTTCGGTGCTATCTATTGTAAAATAGACTACGACGTAACCTGTGCCGGGCAACACTGTTGTGTGACCAGTTTTTGCATAAACCTCCAAGCGATGTGAACCATTAGGTAGCTCTGGCAGAGGGACGGATGTACTAGCTGTCTCCCATAAAGTTTCTCCGCTGTACGTCAAACCAGTTATCTCGACTTCAGCTTGTCTGTCTATGCTATAACCAACCCATTTGTTAGGGGTAACTGAGAAAACAATGCTGATGTTCAAGGTAAGCCTGCGAGAAGTGTATGTTGTTTGGTTAGCTGGGGAGTCTATGGTGATTGTGCCAAAGGGAATGAAGTTTGCCTCTGCCACTTTGCCGAAATGAACACCACACACTGGCAAGAGTAAGATAACTAAGATGAAAAATGCGAACCACGCCCTCTTTTTCACCCGTCCTCACATTATGTACTTTATTGTAAGTGCCTATTAGCTCTCCCTGAAGAACACTTATGTTCCACCAAAAGAACGCCCATAAAACGGTGCAGACCTACCCAGCAGGTAAGAAAACATTTAGTTTAGAGTTGCACACTATCAGTGTGTATATATCGAAGTTTAGGTTCAGTTTTTATTATGAAACCTGACGAGCAGTCGTTAGAGAAGATTTACGAACGGGACAAAACCACTGGTGCGTTTGTCATAAGTGTCGCTATAGAAAAGTACGCAGACATCTTCAACGAATTAGATTCATCACCGTTTCTAAGAAGAGACTTAAACAACCACCTGAGGAGGTTTTTGGAAGATTGCTCTTCAGACATACCACTGAAAAATGACATAATCGTGCAGTTCAACGTTTCACAGGAAAAGCAAGACATCGGAAAAGAAGAAAAAATAAAGACAGGTTTGAAAACATACTTCTCCTTTGTCAGAAATTCGCAGCAGAAAAAGGTACGGAATAGGTACCAGAAAAGCACGCTCTACGCGTTGGCATCTTTTCTACTTCTTTCAGTTTCTTACTCACTGCGCACAGCCTCAACAGGCAATATTGTTTTCAACACGTTAGTTGACGGAGTCAACATAGGCGGCTGGGTCTTTCTGTGGGAAGCCATCTCAACGTTTGCGTTCAAAAACAGAAACGTACATGCCAAGTACAAGCATTACAAACGGTTCAACAACACACCAATCCGTTTCAACTACCTACAAAAAGAAACAAACTAAAAAGAACGGCTGTAAAAACTTCATTGAACCAAAACAAACACCAGAGCAATGGCACAGCATTAAATTCTAAAACACAGCAAAATAACATGTAAAAAGAGGGTTTTCACGGGTCAGATTAATATAGTGTGCCACGAATATTCAAATACATCAGATTTCTATCAGCAGATGTTAGGCATAAAACTCCACAAGGAGTTCTTGGCATTTATTACAGACTTATTCTGATGAACCACACGCAATTACCGCGTGAAAAAAGCAAAAAGGAGGATGTTTAATAAAAATGCGTTGTAAAAAAAATACAGGCGAATACTTGGCATTCATCACTGTAAAGTACGATATTGCTCCGGACACCTTTTTCTATGCTTTACTTTCAGCTGCAGAAACCGGAAGAGCCAAATGCCGCTCACTCTTAATTGAAAGCCGCGCCAAAACGGCAGACAAAATCTTCTTTCTGATTAAAGAAGGCGCAGAAGTTGTCGCGCAGCTTCCAGTATCCAAAGAATTCCTAATGGAACAGGGAAATCCGCTTATGAAACACATGGACAGCAGGTTAGTCAATAGGTATGAATCTGGCGAGGCTGAGCTTGCATCTTGTTTAATTGAGGATTTGCGTTCTGGAATGGCCCATGTTAAATTGGAAGCTGAAGTTTTAGAAGTTTCAGAACCAGGCTATGTGGGAACAAGATATGGAAACCGCGTTAGCTTAGCTAAGGCTTTGTTAGCAGATGAGACAGGTGAAATCAAGCTTTGCCTTTGGGGTGAACAGATAGCTTCTGTTTCTGTGGGTGACCAAATTCAAATTGAGAATGCACGAGTGACCAAGTTTAGAGGCGAAAAACAATTGAGTCTAGGCAGGAAAGGCACACTCCAACACATTGAAGTGGAAGAAGCAGAACCGCAAGCATTGATTTCAGAAAAAACGGAATGCCAAATTAAAAACTAAAAATGAACTAGGAAAAACCTAGTTCTACGCATTTTGCGTTTTCTCCTTTTGCATACTGCTTTGGTCAACTTAAGGCAGGTTGGTGTTTTCGAAGTACGTCATAACCCATTTTTCACCGCGTTCGTCAACACGTGCCGTAACGTTATTCGTGGGTGCTGTGGCTAAAAGTTTATTCCACTGCAGGGTTGAGAGGTCCTGAGGAGTAGCCTCCACCCAAGGGTACGCGCTGTTGTCAAGGTTTAAAACTATGTGGGTTGTGCCGCTTTGCACGTAGTCGTATTTGCCCAGAACAGCCGCGTTGAATTCAGTAAGAGGGGTTGTTACTCCGAATAGGCTGACAAATTTCTGCCGAGTTTCTCTTACTATCTGGGCACTTGCCACGCCCTCTTGGTTGATGGTTGATGCTATTTTGTTGGTGTCTGCTGCGTCTACGATTGCGAAACCCGCAAGGTAAACTGTCTCGTCGGCTTCACCGCTTGCTTCATTCCAGTAAATGGGCACATACCACGCAAGTCTGTAATTTCCAGAGGAAGTTTCCACTGTATAGAGTAGAGGCATGGTAGCCTGATAGTTGCCTGTAGCGGGTTTAGGTAATCTGCCCTCAACCAAGTCTTCGGCAGTGGTGCCAGAAATATAGTTGGCTTGCCTGAAATCGTAGAACTCGACGCCTTCACGTGTAGCTTTAAACACACCCGACAAAGTGCGTTGATTTCCAACAGGATTAACACAGACAAGAGCAACCACATCACTTGATTCAGGGTCAACTATGTAACGCGTATCCTCAGTCATTTGGAAACGGTCACGGCTTGGAGGCACAAACCACATGAAGCCGCCTGCCCAGTAGTCGAAGCCGCTGCCTCTTTTGAGGCTACCCATCTCGTCAATCATATTCTCCAGCCAATCTTCATCGTAGACCTGTGTTATCCACGCGGGAATGTCAGAGACGGTGGCTGGTTCAATCTGCAAGTTTCCTTGTGAATCGTAAGCAAGCGGCGTCGCATACCGCCTAACTAAATCAAACCCTACTTCATAGCGGGTTACCACATACATCGGATTGTTGGTGGCTAAATCCCAAGTCACGTACGCTACACCGTAAGTCTTCGATGTGTCTGCCATGTAGTTGCGGAAAGGAATGTTGCGGTCAAACCAGAGCCCCTCACCGATGTTGAATTCGCTGTGCACTATGGTTGGTGCGGCAGTCGGGTCAGTTGCATCCACGATGACAAAACCTTTCACGTAGTTTTCAGCAATAACGTTAGTTGAGCCGATGGCAGCCACCCAGACTAGATTGCCTTCAGGCGACTTGGTCACGTGGCAGTCTAGGACTTGTGTGTTGCTTCCGAACTCGGACATGTGCCGCCTTGCAATCGACGTGGCAAGTTCCCGTGTGACGAGTCGAACCATGTCGTCGGGGATGGTGCTGCTAAACGGTAAGCCCGTGCTTGTTTGAATGAAGCTGTTGAAGTATGCGGCGTTTGATACGCGTTGAACTTGGCTGAAAACAATCAACGAACAGGCGGAAATCACAAGGGCGCTGACGAATATGGCCGCGAACAGTTTTCGTTTGTGCTTTAAAGAAAGTTTAAAGTTGGGACGCGCAGCCGAACTAGAATAGCGTTGGGCTTCTTCAAAACTGATCGGGCGTATGGAAACGGACCATTCAATGAACGCCACAAACAGTCTGGAAAAAACCAGCAGGTACACGAATATGCTCAGGGGCACCTGCGAAAGCACACTCATGAGAAACAGGAATAGCCCAATTACGAGTGAAAGTATGCGCCAACTGGATAATGGCTTAAATTTCTTAGGCGGAATAGGGATATACCATAAAATAGCCCAGATGCTAAGGAGCAAGAATAGATTCAAGTGAATACACCCGTTACTTTTGATATTCTGTTACAGCTATTTAAGAATTGAAACAACGAGCTCAATCAAAAACAAAAAAAGAAAAAGCCACAGAATAAAAAAGGATGGCTACGCTTTGGTGTTGGCGTATTTTATGAGCGAGAAGACTTCGTACTTGTCACCAAGCGTTTTTCTGCCCGGCAAATATTCCAGCTCAATCAAAAAGCCTATGCCCACAATTTTCCCGCCCAGTTTCTCGACCAATTCGATGTTGGCTTTGACTGTGCCGCCCGTAGCCAGCAAATCGTCAATAATCAAAACCTTCTGTCCTTTTGCGATGGCGTCGTTGTGAATCTCTATGGTGTCACTCTCGTACTCTTTATCGTAGGTGAGCTCCACACACTTTGACGGAAGTTTGCCCTTCTTGCGTACAGGAACAAAACCCACCCCAAGCGCATAAGCCAACGCAGCACCCACTATGAAGCCTCTAGCCTCGTTCGACACTATGACGTCTATGTCTTTGCCTTTGTAGTTGTCAGCCAACTTGTCGATGGTTTCTTTGAACGCTTTCTTGTCTTTCAACAGCGGGGTGATGTCCCAGAAGACTACGCCTTTGAACTCGGGAATTCGTCTTATTTTTGCTTTCAAATCCATTTTTGGTCACTCTCACTTTTAGACTAATGCGTTTTTCAACGCGTCCTTGCAGTCGCAACTGCACTCCGTAGGCAGCTTCGCCACTGTATTAGCGACGATACACTTGACCTTCTCAATGTTCGCCTTCATAGTTGCCACGATTTCTTCAGTGCTTACCGGGTGGTCCTTCCAGCAGTCGTAGTCCGTTACCATGGCTATTGAAGCGTAGCATAGTTCGGCTTCTCTTGCCAGAACGCATTCAGGAACCATAGTCATGCCCACAACGTCGGCGCCCCACTGCCTAAACATTTTAGATTCCGCCTTGGTTGAAAACCGTGGACCCTCAATACAAACGTAGGTTCCAGTTGGGTGAGCCTTAATTTTCGCGGCTTTAGCAACAGCCATCAAGGTTTTCCTTATTTCGGGGCACATGGGTTCAGCCACGGATATGTGGCAAACTTTGCCCTCCGTGTAAAAGGACTGCTCCCGCCTCGTGGTTCGGTCAATGAATTGGTCAACAAACGCAATGTCCCCCGGTTTATACTCCTCTTTTAAGGAGCCAACCGTGGAAGCCGCAAGAACCCTCGTAACACCGAGCTTCTTGAAAGCAAACATGTTCGCCCGAGAATTCACATCCGTGGGTCTTATGGTGTGTTTTCGTCCGTGCCTCGGCAAAAACGCCACGCGCCTGCCCTCCAACTCGCCAACTGTGAACGCGTCAGATGGTGCACCGTATGGCGTGTTCACCTCAATTTCCTGAATATTCTTGAGAAGTTTGGGGTCGTAAAGACCTGTTCCGCCGATAATTCCGATTTCTGCCTGCATGAAAACTCTACTTGAGAGGTCTCACCTTATAAAAATAGCGGACAAACCAAACAGCACAAGAAAAACACCTAAACTTTTGAGAAAAATAAAGGAGATGTTTAGGTTGCTGCGGGGCGAGTTCCAACGGTAAGTTGGAGGTCCATTCGTTGATTGCTTCTAAATATGGTCACATTGATTACATCGCCGGGCAAAGTGTGCTCTTCTAGGAAAGTTGAGAGGTCATCCAAATTCGTGATTCGAATCCCATTAAGTGCTATAATGATGTCACCGCCGATTATGACAACGTTTCCGGCAACTGCCACCTGCTGTGTCCCCGCTTGCAGCCCTGCTGTTGCAGCTGGACCGCCACTTGTAACTTTGGCAATTAACCAGCCGTAAGTTACGTCCACGTTCATTACTTTGGCAATTTCGTAGGTCATGTCTGTGCCAGATGCGCCTATTGTTGGGTGCTTGTTGTAGGAGCCGTCAGTTACCAGCGAGGCTATTTCGCGTAGTATAGTGCTGGATGGGATGGCGAAGCCTAGCCCTTGGGAATTGCTTACGATGGCGGTGGTTATGCCGACCACTTGTCCTTGGTAATTTAGAAGTGGACCGCCAGAGTTGCCAGCGTTTATCGGCGTGGTTGTTTGTATGACGTTTGCTATTGGATAGCCACCTGACATGTCTTCCGTTATTGTCCTGCCTAATGCGCTGACGATGCCTGTGGTCATGGTTCCAGCTAACCCGTATGGACCTCCGACCGCTATCAAGGAGTCGCCAACGCTCAGGGTTGACAAGTCAACGATTTCCAGAGGGCTATACTCGCTTTGGGGTGCATCTGCCGAAAGCACTGCAAGGTCTGCATAAGGGTCAGAACCGAGAACTGTGGCTGCGTAGGCGTTTCCGTTTATGAAAGTCACAGTGATGTTTTGCACGTCTTGAACTACATGGTTATTTGTGATTATGACAATTTGCCCCGCAAAGTTGTAGACGAACCCTGAACCTTGAACTGAGGAATAGTAGGCGCGGCGGAACATGTCATACTGCACCGTTAAGCCTTGGATTACAACGACAGAGTCTTTAACTTGGGCGTATAGCTGGGAAAGTGAAATGTTCTCACCCACAAAATACGTCGTGTTAGGGTAGGAAACGTAAGTTGCGTTCTGAGGTGGCAGATTCTGCAGTTGAGTTTGCAAATCCCCAATTTTTCCGTTAAGCGTAACGTAGCTCAACGAAGAACCGATTACTCCGCCTGCAACCAAGCCGACTATGAGAATCCCCACTATCAGAATCGCGGGGGAACGTTTCTCTTTCTTTGGCGGCGGAGGGGTTGATTGGGGAAAGTTTGGTGCTTCCATCAAATTTAATCCTCTTCTTCAAATGGTGAATCAGCGTTTTCGTTCTTTTTTGAGCCGAAAATTTTTCCGCAACTGGGGCATTTCTCGTCAGCAGATTGTAGTTTACTTCCGCAGTAGGGGCACATTAGTTT
>CAYGJP010000082.1:0-8698 GCA_964350175.1 uncultured Candidatus Bathyarchaeia archaeon | reverse complement strand
ATGTATATTGTGAAAATGCGTTCATTTACAAGTGGTTTTTTTAAATAATCAAATAATGTTGTTTTCCCTGACCCAAAGTCCCCAAAAAATATGGTGTCTTTGAAAAGTTCGTCCGGTTCAGAATTTGCTAAGTAAACATATTTTTCGAATACCGGTGTTTTAAACACAATTTTCTCATACAGGCTGTCAGCAAGAAGAGAAAGACCTTCTTGAGTAGGAAACGGGTCTTGAGAAAGTTTGAGACGTCTCCACCATGGCACGAACTTCTCGTCATCTTGTTCGACTTTCTCCTCTGGTACAGGCTCTGCAAAATCGGTGCCATCCAAGACTGATGGAACTAGTTCGTATTCCTCTTTTTTTTCCTCAATGGCCTTATCGATTTTTTCTTTACTTTCTCTTATTACTTCGCTTTCTATTTCTGTTCTAACCTTGTTCCTGTATTTGGACACAGAAAGTTGCTTAGGATCTATAACAGTAATTGTTGATTTTTCCAAATGAAGGATTTCTACGAACTTCTCCTTGTTGTGGACGTTATTTCTAAAAAAAGGTAAACACAGTATTTCAGATAACTTCTGATCATCTGAAATAGCGCCATTCTTAATAAGAAAATTTATGGCGTGTTCAGCTACCAATTTATCTTTTGGGACACCGCTTAGTTTTAATTTGGCTAAGAAAAAATCGGATTTAGCCCTTTTATAAACAACACCCGAGAATTCTTTCGCCAAGATTAGCTTGAAATTTGAAGAAACAAAGTGGTTTATGGCTTCATTCTGGTCCACGGTATTCCCCTTAGGTCTTATAGTTCAGTTTGTGGTTATAGTATTTTCTGTTTAACTCTCGCGCTCACAAGCGCTAAGCAGTCTGAAGGCTTTTAGTTAAAAACACAAATGCCCAAAGGCAAATGATATGGTCGTTGGTTATCGTCCGAAGTTGCTAAACAGTGGAAAATTCCTTTATAGTGCAATGTTAATCCTTTCAATGGGTCAGGGCACTCAACTATTAGGCTGTTTTCCTTTTGAAAATCGGAGTCCGCATAATGCTGAAAGTGACCCTGATATTATAAACAAAAGACCTGTCGCGAAAAAAGAAGCTATGCCGACAAATTTCCTGCAACTGCCGTTAGGGTTGCCTAAAATCAAAGGGGGATTATAGCTCCAATTTACCAGTAAAAGTTCACAGGACAATATCGTCGTGTTTTTTATGACATCTCCCGTCATCCATTCAACTCGATTTACAAAAACTTATTTCATAGTCTTGATACGCAATAAGAGTAGGAGCCTTTCCGGCTTTGTTCGTTTGACTATGGATCGGTTAAGAATGATGAAATTACCACGTCTAAAGCATAACTGCCGTAGGGATTTCTAAAAATAAATATAAAATGTCATTTATTTTGCCTATCTACCTGTTTTTCTTTTCGCTAATTTCAAGATCTTTCTTAATCTCCAATGCCCATTCCTCTTTACCATTGCAATATGGAAACCACATGTCAGTGATTATTTTTAGACCCGTAAACCAGTCGTGACCATCAATCAAGCCTTCGTCTATTTTTTCTTCCGCATCTTTGCCGTTCAAATCGACAATAAACTGGTCGCATACTGCGTCTTTTTCATTTAAGAGTTGAACTCTTATTTTGCTCATAGCTGTTTACCACTCTTCATTGACATCTGCCGTTTGGATATTTAAAAACAATCAAAATAGCCTCTTCCAGCATTATTACTTATTCCGAGAGTTAATCTATAGTCTAATTGAAAAAACCTCAAATACATCTTACTCTGAGAGGAGTTGCAGGTAACCCTAAATGGCAAAACATGTCACAGTTAGATTTGCCTGGCATGACGATAATTGGGATGGTTGTGTTTGTCAGAACCCGAAAGACAACATATTTTGTGTAGGAAACTATTCCTTGCTTTCGCCTAGGCTTCAACGTAGAAGACTAGTGAATCAAGAAAGTAAACACCAAAATGAGGAGTTGCCCCTCTCCCTTTCAGAATCTGACTTTATGCCTGATGATGAATATGCATATGAAGGGCTTTATGCACCTCCTTGCTACTGGACCATAAACGCTTTTGGCGATAAAGACATAGAATTAGCAGATAGTCACCCTTTTGAAGACACTAAACGGTGGGGAAAACGTTTTGCTAATGAAGTCCTGCCCTTACCAATAACTCTCAAAAGGCATTCTGTAATAACGTGGTGTTTCAAGATCGGATTTGGTCGTAATGACAAGGAACAATATGTTCCTATTCCAATACTTGAAAAGAGAACCTGTGATTATCTTAAAAGCATTGAAAAAACAAAATCCATTGCATTTTTCTATGCCAACTACAGCAATCCGATTTTAGGGCAAGAATACAACAGAAAATATCTCGTTCTGGGCGCCGGTCTTGTCAACGATAGGGATGAGGAAAACGACATAAAATATTTTGACATACCGAAGGATTTACTTACAAATATAAGATCTCAATGGAGAATGGATAACTTTCCCACTCAGGCTTGGCAATTCCAGCTCTCCTTAGATCCTGAAAAGACCGTCCTTTTGCCTTACAAAGAATATTACAGTTGGGTTCAAGCTGATGAATTAGCGGAAGAATCAAGACAAGAAAAACTGGAAGAACTCGCTGTCAAAGTAGATGATAGGACAATAATTCCACATTTCAAGTATGTTTCAATGCATTTACCGCATGACAAAGCGATTTACATTTTGTATCAAATGTTAAAGTCAATAAACCAAATGAAAGACCACGGTTTAATTTCCCTTGAAAAACTTGGAGAAACTGAAAGCAAAACTAAGAATCTTCTCGAAATTGCTTGGCAAGAAAGAGGAGAATATCCTGGTTTTAGGAATGTGGCCTATCTTGCGTTAGTCAATGACATTAATGATGAAGATTTACAAGTCTTATTACCAAAAATAGAACACCAAATCAAATACCGCTTTAAAGGCACGGCAAGTTTCCTCAATGAGCCCTTGGATAAAAAAGAACTTGCTAGAATGCCTTCAGACGTTTCTTATGCGCTTCAAATAATAGAAAACACGAAAGAACTTACAAAGTTCCTCTCTTTGTTCAATTTTACAATAATACAGTTTAAGAAAATTAGAGAACTTATCAAATACTATGGCTTCAATACAGTGAAGAACAATCCGTACTTGCTCTTGGAGCATTATGTGCCAGATAGAGCTGAGGAAGAGCGGCGAGAACCGGATATTGACAAGAACGATTTTGGAATAGGCTTGTATCAAATCGACATAGCTCTAATACCTGACCGCAAATATGTAACAACTTGGCAGAGCTCATATAATGCACAGTCACCTGAACGTGTACGCGCTTTAATTTCACAAATTCTGACTGAAACTGCAAAATCTGATGGGCGCTCGTTCATGTACAGAAAAGATATCTTGACCAAAATTGAAGAGTATCCGCTTTATTACATTTCAAGCAAGCTAAAGATTGATGACCTCCTTCTATCGCAATATGAAATGCAAGGTTTGTTCAAAGAAAAATTCTTGATCCAAGAAAATATTGAAAAAAATGATGCTTTCTATCAGCTCAGAAATCTTGAGAGAGTCGAAAAGAATATTGAAGCCTTTTTAGAAATCGTTGGAAAAACAAAGCACGCTCACAATCAGGATACTATCAACCGTTTAGTACAAAAAGATATAGACCAATTCAAAGAAAAAATAGATCCAATTGAGCGAAGGGTACTTTATCGAAATGCCTTATCAAATGGTCTTTTCGTTTTGTCTGGTATTGCCGGCAGTGGAAAAACGCAATCTGTAATTAATCTTATCAATGAGTTTTGGGATGAAGGGAAAAGATCAATTCATATTTTTACACCAACTGGAAAGGCGAATTTAGTCATTCGAAAAAGACTGAGAAAGCTAAAACTAGATAATCTCGAACCTGAGCTAAGCGTTTCAACAATACACCGATTTCTTTACAGATACTTACGAGAAAAAGGACGTCTCTACAGAGATTACACACGTAAGAAGGAAATTGATTCGATTTGCGAAATGATTGATGATATTTTAAGCGAGGGAAAGTGGGATCTACTTGATAGATTATGTCTAGCTATGAAGAATTACAAACTGAAAGCTAAGGTGGTGGTAATTGACGAAGCTTCGATGGTTGATGAAGTTTTGTTGGCTACCCTATTTGCAATGATTGATCCCTACGAGATTGAATATCTGATATTTTCAGGAGATGAACGGCAATTACCACCAATAGGAGTGGGCAGACCCTTAGTAGATATTACGTACCACATTCTGGATAAGTGGGTAAACTACGAAACAAATCTAATTCAATTAAAGACTAACCTTCGTTTTGATCCCTGTACAAGACTTGCAAAATTAGCAGACCTTTTTGCTGGTGAAGAGGAACCAACAGTTTCACAGATTGAGGAAGCGATAACAACGCCAAAGGACTGCCTACCTGATAGTTCTTTGAGCGTTCGATACTTTACTGACGAAAGAAGCCTTGAAGGAATCATAAAGGAAGTTCTGAGAGAAGCAGGGTCTTTAGCTTTCGAGGACGATAGCGCCTTTGAAGCTTTTGCACATATGTTTGAAGGCGCGGACTTAACAAACCATGAGGTCAACCTTGACCGGGTCCAAATCATTACTCCAAGAAGAATAGGTTCGTTTGGCTCTGAAGCTATTAATCGCAAAGTGATTATGCAAGGCAATCCCATTTTTGGGCCTCAAACGAAGCTAATTTGTGAGGAGAACATGTACACTAATGTTGACTACAAGAGAATTCTGGGGCTAGCCAACGGGTCTATTGGTTACATAACTGAAAGAAGAGCAGTGCACTTTAACGAAATCAAAGAGCTTGAATCAATCTATGGTTTTGATAGCCTGAAACCGTTAAGGCGAGATATTAATACTGATGTTTTTGGTGCTATGAAAATTGAGAAGAAGATTAACTTTGGATATTCCATTACAGTGCATAAATCACAGGGAAGTGATTTTGACCACGTTATCTTGGTTCTACCTGATAAGAGCATATTTGTTACAAGAGAGCTTCTCTACACAGCAATTACAAGACCTAAAGAAAAACTCCATATTGTGGTAAACAAAAAACTAGAAGATGAACTTCCTAAAATTTTACAGGAAGCATATTTCAGATCTGCAGTGGCTGGTCATGACACTCTACTTTTTGGACATAAAACTCAATACAAGAGACCCTTTAAGCTCACATTGAAAGATGGTTCAGTTGTAGCGTTTGCTTCCAAGATTGAATATATGATAGGCGATATTCTCGACAAGGCGGGTGTTTACTTTGAATACGAATGTTCAGATTTCTTGGATAAGTACCATTTCCTGCCAGACTTCAAGTTCAAGATTAATGGAAAATTCTATTATCTTGAACACCTTGGTAACATAAACATCCGTTATGCCAATCGATGGAATTGGAAGAAAGACGTATACACGCGACTAGGCTACATTGACAACTTAATAACTACAAGCGAAAAAGAAGATAGCTCAAACGTCAACAGCACTATCGCCCAGATTATCAGCGATGTTACCTGTAATAAACTGAGGAGCACTCCTGCTTCCTATTCAAATCATCACTATGAGCTTTAGCGCATTTGAGGAAATAAAATGAGCATAAACGCAACTCTCTGGAAAGCTTTTAATGAACACGGTTCAAGGTACTTTTATCCTGAACAAGCAGACATTGAAAATTTCCTTCTTTATGATGGACCGTTCCTTTCTCTCGTCGTAGCTTTTCTGCAAAATCTCCCAGTCCAAACTGCGTGCAGTGAATAAAGTAGCGGGGAAGTTTCTTGGCGTTCGTCTTATGGGCATCAGCTATTTCAATGGCAACTACCGGTCAATTTCGAAAACTCTGCTGGGGATGTAGAGAGAGGAGGCTTGGAAGTGAAAAGACGGTTAACAGTGGGGCTCAACACCCACTATAATGGCTAATGCCCCAATTTTACAATAGGACTCAACTTCAATTGTTTTTTTATTAAGTCTCTTGGAAAGGCTTTGTTGGTTAAGTAACCCTCTCTGTGGGTTTTGTTGTGAAGACTGCGTATTCGTCTTTTGTTGCCACGAAATCAACTGGAACGTGAATGTCGTCTGTGATGATCAAACCTTGCCCCTGACCCAACTCTAGCAGTGCTTCCATTTCTGCGGGGGATAAGCCGATTGTTTCGCCTGCGAGCCTTATGGCTGATTCGTCCTGTCTGAGCAGTGTTTTGGTAGCGCAGTTTTCTATCACAGCTTTTCCTGATTGATTTTCGATAACGTCGGCTAACCGCTGCGAATTCAGGAGCAATATTACGTTTCGTTTTCGGCCTCTTCTTGAAACGCCTTCGAGGAAACTGGCTGAAGCAGGCATCGACGTGTAAAGCCAGAGTTCGTCTACCACTACGAGTTTTGGGATGTGGAGCGGTAGGAATTGTGTGTTGTCGAGCATTTGCCAGATTTTGCTGAAGATAAGTATGTTTGCAGCTTGGAACGTGAGGCTTCTTCTTTGGGTGGGCGCAAGCTGGCGGTGTAGTGCGCTGAGGTTGAAAACCATTCGCTCCGAGAATTTTTGCGGTTCACCCATGGTTAGGAAGCTGTCTGGCCCTGTTACGAACGGAGCTAAACGGTCCTTGAGATCTGAGGGGCTGTTCTGGTAGACGTCTAATATGTCTTGGCTTGAGCCTACTATTGTTCGCAGTTCCTGGTAGCTTCGGTTGTCTTCTATGCCTGATAGGTCGGCGATTATTCCTGCAGCCGTGTCCTTATTATCAGCAAATATCTGGACAGGGTCTAAACCAAGTTTTTTATCGGTCGTTATGTCTAAAACCTCGGCGCCTAGACGCCTGCCTACCTCGCCGTACTCGTTTTCTGGGTCAATAATGTAGAACGCCAAGTTCTTGTGCTTCTGCATAAGCCTAGATATGAAGATTTTCGAGGTGAAGCTTTTCCCGCTACCACTTTTCCCTATTATTACTATGTTTTGGTTCATACGCAGATGCGGGTCAAACATAATCGGTGCCCCGGTGAGCCGGTTTACGCCAAGAAATACTCCACCTGGGAACTCAATCAGGTCTGCTGAAACGAAGGGAAAAAATGTGCTTGCCGTGCCCGTGTCGACAACGAGTTTTTTGCCTACTACGCCAAGGGCCAGTTCTTGTTGTAGGTAGGCGGGGGAGTCAAGCCTGATGAACCTTGATTGAAGAGTGTCTTTGAGTTTCTTTGTGGTAGCTTTGAGTTCTTCAAGGTTTTCTCCTGTTATGGAGGCGGTTACTTTTAGCTCGAAGAGCCTTGTGCTTCCGGTTATCAAGCTTTGATAGGTTGCTTCTGCCATCGCGTGTTTTAGTTTGATTTCGTCTCGGACAATTCGTCCCTTTGTTTGGTCTGCGAGTATTAGGCTTCTAAGGAATCGCATGTATTTTCCCATTCGCGTTGTCGCCATTTCGGGGGGAAGCGGCTTAATGCATATCAGGATCCTATCGCATAAGCCATAAAGCTCGCTTACAAAGCCCGGTAGAAGCATCCCTGGAAGCTGGAAGACTGTGAATGATTTCATGAGTTTCCCGTTTTGTAGAGCCATGTATTTTGGGAATGTTTTGACTGGTTCGGGTTTAGGCAGTTCCGTAAGTGGTTGTTGTTTGAAGCCGCATTGCTCCAGTAGCCAGTCTACGGGTTCGCCTAAACTTTCAACGAAGAACCGGTAGTATGTTGTTGTAAGTTGGTTTTCTCCGATCTCCAGCGTCTTGGCAGTCTTGACGGCTGATAGTCTCGTTTCGCATGGGAGGCTATTGAGCAAGCGTTGAAAACGTCCCAGTGTCTCGTCGCGTTTTTGTTTGGGAAGCATCACGAAGTTGACTGGGAAAACCTCGTATGCGCAAACCTGGCGGCTTTCAGTTTTTCGCTTTAGTTTCAGCAATTTCGGTAACCTCCTTTGGTTTAACGTTCACTGTTATTTGCTGGGTTGATCCAGCGAAGCCTTCTGGTTTCACCTCAATTTTGAAGACGCCGAAGTGGTCAGGAACGAAATATGCGCAGAAGAAGCCTTCTTCGTCCGTGAATCCTTTAGAGTAGGCTGCTCCGTCAACGCTTATTTCGAAGCTTCTGTTGAGAAGCGGTTTTCGCAAGGCTGGGTCCTTCAAGACGCCGACCACTTTGACTGGCACGCCCAAGGTTGCTGATAGCATCATTGATTTGGCAGGGGAGGTCGGCTCAACGTGTTCTTCACGGTTTTGTCCTTTCCGCGTTTTTCGCTTCACTTTTAGTGGGCGTCCTACGCCAATGATGTAAAGCAGGTGCATTTCAGGTGGTACGGTCTTGACTTTGCGCGTGAAGATGGCTGAGCCTGTGAAAAAGACTGCGCCTGCCGCAACAATTTTGAAGATAAGATCTCCAGAAAGAAGCGAAGCTGAATATGAGAGAAGACCGAAAGCAAGGAAGATTCCGGTTTGGCGTATCGAAAATCTTCCGACAGGTGTGTCGAGCATTTGCTCGTTAAGGAAGCCTACGTCCTCAAACCATAAAGTCTGCATTGGCTCTGACAAACAATTACACCTCGTGATAGACAAGAACCACGCAGTTGCGTGTCACTAACAAGTCTCTCATTACAACATGCAGCAACATGTTCACCGAAATTGTTATTCACCTACCTTTTTAAAGCAGGAGAGGGCCGGGTTCTAATCCCAGCGACCCCACCTAAACTACCATTATTGGCTAAAGGAAGTTTTTTAT
>CAYGJP010000081.1:0-8759 GCA_964350175.1 uncultured Candidatus Bathyarchaeia archaeon | reverse complement strand
GAGGGAGAAACCTATGCAGTTCAGTTCAATGTAGAACATGTTGGACAGGTAGCAAATTATTCAGCTTTTGTTTTTTTCAATGTAACTTAACAACGTTATATTTAAAATGTGAATGGAAGTTTTAAATAGGAAGTTTGTAGCTCCCTACCCTTAAACCTAAAATTGAATTCAGCGGTGGTGAACAAATGGTTAGCGATGGAAGAGGACGCTTGTTCAGGAGAAAAGACGGCAAGTACCTAGTTTACTTACCCAAAGACTTAGCAGAAGACAGCATGTTCCCGTTCAAAGGAGCAGACTCCATATTCGTCAAGGTAAGTTTCAAGCTGGGAGACACGAAGCTTCTCGTTGAAAAATGGACAGGACCTGAAACGCCTGAAGAGTAAAAAGCAAACGTATAAACACATTTTTCACTTCTATTTTTAAACACACAAAGTCCAATACAACAGAAGGTAGAGATTTTGCCATCACTAAAAGCCATGCTAAAAAAAGTCAAAAAAGAACTCGCCCAGAAAGAGAAACTTCGAGAAGACGCTCAGGAGAAGATGCGGAAAACAACAAGCCGCTCAAAACAGGCCATATTGCTTAGCCACCAGAAAAGGCTCAAAGAGGCCACAGAGCAAATTGAGAAAGCCAAAGAACTCATCGCGGGGCTTCAGGAACAAGCAAAAACGTATCCGTCTATAATTTATGGGGGCATGTTCACTGCGGCGCTTCAGGAGTACGCGGAAGCCAACATATTTGTGAAGCTAATTGAGGAATCACGGTTTGTGACGCCTGAAGAAATCGGCGTGCCCCCTGCTGACTACGTTTTAGGATTAGCCGATGTTGTAGGCGAGTACAGGCGGCTGTCGCTGGATGCGTTGCGGGAAGGAGACGTTGCGAAGGGCGAAAAATGCTTAGAAACCATGGATGAAATCTACATTGAGTTGACGGCGCTGGATGAAGCGTACATGCTTGTTCCTGGTCTCCGCAGAAAATGCGATGTGGCAAGAAGGATAATTGAGGCGACACGCGGGGACATAACTCAGGAAGTGCGAAGAAAAGCACTAGAGGATTACCTTAGAAACTTTGAAAGGAAACATATGAGAGCCAAACAGAAAACTTAAGACTATCCAATAATAATGCACAAAGGGGCGGCGAGAAATGGAGAAACCTGAAATCACGTTTGACGATTTCCAGAAACTGGACCTGCGCGTTGGGAAAATAGTTGAGGCAAGTCCTATTCCTAACTCTAAAAAACTCATCAAGATTATTGTTGACTTTGGAACAGAAAAAAGGCAAGCCGTCGCGGGGCTCCTGCAATATTACAAACCGGAAGAACTTGTGGATAAGAAGTGTGTGTTTGTTCTTAACCTTCAAAGACGCATGTTGGCGGGTGTGGAGTCGCAATGTATGGTTCTTGCCGCTGAGGATGAGGCGGGCAACGTTGTGGTTTTACAGCCAGAAAAAGACATCGCGGAAGGCAGCAGAATCGGCTAATCTGACACCGCTAACTCATTCATGAGTGCAAGAACCTTCGCGGATTTGTCTCCGGCGAGATTCTCCACCATTTCCGGAGTTAAGTCTAGCCATTTGGCGATGCCAGCGGCTTCCTCTAAATTATTCGCGAATATTATGCGGAGGTAGGGGAGGAATTCTTTAATGGCACGTTTAGCGGAGATGTGACATTTTGGCTTTATTTTTTTGCAGATGCTTAGCTGCATCGCACGCGCAAACTTGGACCGTGAAAGAGAACTGATGCGGCCTGGAAACTTGAACGGCTCCCAAACGGGTTTCGAGTTTTGCCTTGACATGGCAACGCCCGCCGTCATATCGTCAATGACATAACGCAGATAGCCCCAGTTTTGGGTAGAGCGGATTCTGCCTCGAAAAACGTCTGCCCGCGCAAGAGCATCCAAGGCTTTTGCCAAGTCATGGGGGTTAGTATAGTGGGCTGGAACGTTTTCGTAAATCCATTCAAAGAGCATATCGATGTCTATGTCTGCGAGGTTCACGGCTTGTTTGGCGCTTTGGCTTGTCCGCGCGTAGAGTATCAATCGGAGCACGTTGAGAATTGTGTCTTGCCTGTCACGGTAGCCCAGCCACGAAACATCCTCGTAAACCAGACACGTTTTGCCTTGAGCAAGGGCTTGCAGATCGTTCACAGCACTTCGAACATCTCCGCCTGAACGGTGGGCGATGAACTTTAGGGCATTCTCATCGGCTTGGATGGCTTCGCTCTGGCAAATCCGCGTCAGATGCTTCATCACGTCACCCACGGCAGGCTTCTTGAACTCTATCAAAAGGCAGTAGCTTCGAAGGGTTGAAAAGCGTTGGTCGTGGACATCGTTTGCAATTAACACTACGGGGCATTGGGCGTTTTTGGCGATTTCTGTTATGGCTTTGACGCCTCCTCGGTCTGCGTTGCCTGTTAATCCGTCCAGTTCGTCGAGGAGAACGATGCGTTTTCCGCCGAAGAGGCTTCCGTATTGGCTGGCTAAGCCTGCGAAGCGGTTTATGGCGTCTTCTGTGCGGTAGTCGCTGGCGTTCGTCTCCACAAGCTCCATGTGCAGGTCGTTAGCTATGGCTTCGACTGTGACGGTTTTGCCTATTCCAGGCGGACCATGCAAAAATACGGCGCGTTTCTTTGGGGGTGCTTTATCCCAAGATTTGACCCAACTTTTGAATGCTGCTATGGCTTCGCCGTTGCCGACAACCTCCACTAGAGAGCGCGGCTTGTACTTGAGAGACCATGCAGCGTACAAACAGTTTCACCTTCAGGTCAATGTTTTAGTTCGTAGCCTGCTTCCACAAGTTTTGCCAGCAACGCGCTAAGCTGCACTTCATCGTCGGAGCCTTCCATTATGCGGAAGTCTACTTCGCCCAAGTAATCTGCAACTCTGACTTTGAGGGTTTCAGGGATTCCTTTAGATTTGAAAAGCTCCGAGTGAATCTGCCTAACAACATCGCTTCCCGCCATCCCGTACTTCTGGAGCATGTCACGCAGTTGTTTTCGGGCTTCATGAAAGTCTCCGCCGATGGCAGTCATTAACATTTTCTCCACATCCATGGGGTTGGCGTGTCCAGTTACAGCATACACCAGTTTGGAATCCACGGGTTGGTTCATGGATGCAGCCGACTGCAAAGTGTTCATGGCTCGCCTCATGTCGCCGCCGCAGACTTCAAAAATTGCCTCCAAACCGTCAGGCAGCAACGTGACATTTTCTTTCTGTGCAATGTGGCAAACGTACTTGTCGTGTTCTTCTTTGGGGAGGAAGCTGAACCTGAACGGGGCGCACCTTGATTGGATGGGTTCTATGATTTTGCCGCTGTAGTTGGCGCACATAACGAACCTGCACGATTCCGTATACTTCTCCATGGTGCGGCGGAGGGCTTGCTGGGCGTCGGTGGTCATGTTGTCGGCTTCGTCTAGAATCATAATTTTGAAGGGGATTTCTCCGATGGAGCGGGACCTCGCGAAGGTTTTGATGGTTTCCCTCACAACGTCGATGCCTCGCTCGTCGCTGGCGTTCAGCTCCATAAGGTGTTCGCGGTAGCTGTCGCCGTACAAGTCGCGTGCTAGGCATAGGGCGGCGGTGGTTTTGCCTGTTCCTGGAGGTCCAGCGAAGATGCAGTGGGGGACGTTTCGGGCTTTGGCGAAGCTTTTGAGGCGTTCGACGATTTCTTTTTGGTCAACCATGTCGTCGAGGTGTTTTGGTCGGTATTTTTCTGCCCACATTTCAAAACTCAAGTTGTTAAGTCTCCTTTTGGTAATCGTTAAGCGGTTCTATTAGGTGTGGTAGTGATTATATCTGTTTTGGGAGGGTTGCGGTTTAAAGTTGCCCTGAACGTCAGGGGGCATGTTAAATCCTTCAATTGGGTTATGGTGTTTTCTGGAAAACGTTTTTTGGCGCACGTATGGGCTTAAACATATGTTTCATTTATCTATGGGAAAATTCGTTTTCTTACACATAAACAATGGGGAATAGTGTTATATAGAAAACAGGTGTACAGTTTTCTCGCTTAAATTATCCAAAAATTGCGCAATTGTATAATGGAGACCGTGAAAAAATGAGTGAACGTGTACATAAAAATAGTTCGTATTTGAATGGTAAATCAACCGTTGGAACAACCACGCGTGTGAAGGACACCAGCACCATAAGCGGGATGTGCCCCATATGCATACGAGACTGCCCAGTAATGTGTGAAATCAGTCTTTCCGCGTTCAGAGGACGAGAAGCTCTTTATCCAGAGCCTGCCCAGTTTGGAACAAGCACCGCTGGGGCGCTCAAGAACTTTGGCTTAGACTGGTCACAGTTCAGCATACAGGCAGGACTTTTTGAAGCGCAAGGCATTGAAGAAAACAGCGAAGTTGCGATTTTTCCGAATGCTAACACTGAAACTGTAGTAGGCGGAATGCCGCTAAAGTTGCCCATATTAACGGGTGCTTTTGGTTCTACAGAAGTGGCTCGGGCGAACTGGGAAGGTTTGGCAATCGGTGCAGCACTTGCAGGAGTAGCAATAATCATTGGAGAAAACATCTGCGGCATGGACGTTGAAACAAAACTAGAAAACGGCAAAGTTGTGCATTCTCCAGAGTTGAAACGCAGAGTTGACTTGTTCCGGAAATTCTGGGATGGAAAGAACGGTGACGTTATCGTTCAGACCAATGTTGAAGACCAAAGGTTGGGCACCGATGTTTACGCCCTATCGAAGCTGGAAGCTAACATCATTGAGCGGAAATGGGGACAAGGAGCCAAAGCCATAGGCGGCGAAGTCAGACTCAAAAGCATAGAAAAAGCCATTTTGCTAAAGAAACGCGGCTACATCGTAATTCCAGACCCTGAAGACCCAGTGGTTCAGAAGGCATTCAAGGAAGGTGTGTTCCAAACTTTTGAGCGCCACAGCAGAGTTGGCATACCCAAAGCGAAAGCATTTGTTGAAGACATTGATTGGCTACGCAAACAAGGCGCCAAGAAAGTTTTCCTGAAAACAGGCGCTTACCGGCCATCCGCAGTCGCTTGGACCATGAAGATTGCGTCAGATGCAAAAATTAACGCATTGAGCTTTGACGGCGCAGGCGGCGGCACAGGCATGAGCCCAGTACCTATGATGGATGAAATGAGCATCCCAACCATCTACCTGCAGGCCATAGTGATGCGATGCGCACAGATACTCAAGAAAAACGGCAAGTACGTTCCAGACTTGGTCATGGCAGGTGGCTTCATTGAGGAAACCTCCATCTTTAAGACCATCGCCATGAGCAACTTTGGAGAGGGCCCAATGGTGAAAGCTGTTTTGATGGGTCGTTCACCTATAACTGCAGCTATGAAAGCCAGCTACTTCAAGCAGCTTGCGCAGGAAGGCAAATTGCCCAAGTCGTTCGTTGACAAATTCGGTGCTACACCTGACAAGTTCTTCATTGCCACCCCTGAATTGAAGGCGAAGTATGGCAGTCGCTTCAGCGAAATTCCATTGGAAAGCATGGGCGTCTACACGTATTTGACGGACAGAGTCGGCGTTGGATTGAAGCAGCTGATGGCGGGCAACAGAAAGTGGAATCTGAACCTGCTTGGGAGAAATGACTTGATGAGTCTTTCAGAGTTGGCAACGAAAGTCACGGGTATCCCGTTGGCGGACGAAGTTGAGAAAGACGCCATCGAGAAAATCCTGCTAGGATAAACAACCCCTTCTTTTCCTTTCTTTCCTTTTTTATCAAGCCAAAATTAGCCAAACCACTTTATTTTCAGCCGCTTTAAGCCTTTTTCAGCCATTTAAACCGTAAAAAAACCCAAATTAAACTCAGAAACAAAAAATAAAACCAAACAAGCAGGTTACAGGAGAGTGGGTATAGCCTGCAGAGAACAGCGGAGCCTTAGCGGTTTTGGGCTTATTGTATCTACGTTTTGTATAAGCAAATTGTATAAGCACTACCCCCTCGGGGATACTTTGCACAGGTAAAACAAGAAAAAGGGCTCCTGCGCTGCTGTCGAAAAGGCACCTCACACCCCACAGCAACGCACATGCTTGCACAACCAGCACAACCAGAACAGGCCAAGCAAACAAACCAAACAACAAAACTCAACCCAAAAAACAAACCAAAAAAGAAGTTGTAAAACACCAAACCACCCATCAACAACAACTAAACAAAAAACAAAACACACAGCAGAAACCCACAAACCACAACAAACAGCAACAAAAAAGACCCAAATTACAAAAGCGCAAACCATTCGGTATACAAAAGCATCAACAAAACAAACAAAAAAGAAAAAGAAAATTAGATTTTTTTGGTTTTAACCGCAGTTTCCAGCGCGACAACGCCTGGAAGTTTCTTGCCCATGAGGAACTCGATGAGTGCTCCGCCAGCTGTGCTTATGTAGCCGATTTTCTTGGACAGCCCGTATTCTTCTATGGATGCTATGGTGTTGCCTCCGCCTGCAAGGCTAAACGCTTTGCTGTCTGCTATGGCTTCCATGACTTTCTTGGTGCCGTAGTTGAATTCTTTGTTTTCGTACACGCCCATTGGTCCGCTGACCACTATGGATTTGGCTTCGCTGATGAGTTTTGCAAACGTGTCCACTGTTTTTGTGCCTATGTCAAATATGCTGTACTCCGTTGGCAGTTTGCTTACTGGGATTTCTTTGCGTTTGCCGTTCACATCCAAGGCCACGTCGACTGGAAGAACTACCGCTTTAGGATACTTTGCAAGCAACTCTTTAATTCCCGGCATGAATTGCGTGAGCTCTTTTTTCGCCAGGAAATCCATGGTTTTCTTGCCTAAGTCAACACCTTTTGCCGCAAGGAACAGCTGCGAAGTTACTCCGCCAACAACCACGTAGTCTGCGATGCCATTGCTCAAAACGTACTTGCTGATTTCCAGCGAATCATCGGCTTTGGCTCCACCCATAACGTACACGCACGGCTTCTCAGGCTTCTCCAAGGCTCTGCTGAGCGATTTGAGTTCGCGCTCCATGATTCGTCCTGCTGCAGAAGGAAGAACAGCGGTGAAGCCCACCATCGAAACGTGTCCGCGGTGAGCTGCGGCAAAAGCGTCATTCACAAACAAGTCCGCCAGCGGCGCAAGGTTCTGGACAAGCTCAGTTTTTGCATGCTGTTCAGGTGTGCCGTTTTTGGTTTCGCCATCGAAACTGCGCACGTTTTCTAAGACGAGGATTTCTCCGCCTTTGAGTTTCTTGATGGCTGCTTTAGCTTTGTCCCCGTAAACATCATCCACATACTGCACTGGGCACTTGAGGATTTTGCCAAGAATCGCTGCGTGCTCTTTTAGCGGTGTGTAGTCTGCATCGCCTTTCCTGCCTTGATGCGCAAGAATCACGGTTTTGGCGCCTTTCTCCGCAAGCTCCTTGATGGTTGATTCAGCGTGTGCTTTGATGCGTACGTCGCTGTTGACTTTTTTGGTTGCTGGGTCAATTTCGCTGTTGAAATCCACTCTTACAAGAACCACTTTATCTTTAACTTTGAAATCGTCTAACGTGAGGTATTTCGCCATATTCTCATTCTCCAATTTAACTACAAAAAAGAAAAGAAAGGTTGGGTTTTTAAAGTTTCAGATTCGGTTTTTAGAGGCCTGCTTTTTTGCCGATCATTTCGATGAAGTCAACCATTCTGCAGGAGAAGCCCCATTCGTTGTCGTACCATGCGAAGACTTTAACGAAGTTGCTTTTCTCGCCCATAACCATGGTTAACTTTGAATCGAACACTGCGCTGTAGGTGCTGTGCAAAACGTCGCTGCTTACGATTTCATCTTCAGTGTATTCAAGTATGCCTTTGAGTGGGCCTTCGGCGGCTTGCTTCATGGCGGCGTTGATTTCTTCTTTGGTGACTTCCTTGCTCAGGATTGCGTTCAGGTCTACTATGGATACGTCTGGTGTTGGCACGCGTAAGGAGAAGCCGTTCATTTTTCCAGCGCATGAGGGCAAAACTAGTCCGATGGCTTTTGCTGCGCCTGTGCTAGTTGGGATAATGTTGACTGCAGCTGCGCGTGCTCTGCGTGGGTCTTTGTGAACGATGTCTTGGACTTTTTGGTCGTTGGTGTAGCTGTGGGTTGTGGTCATGAAAGCTTTTTCGAGTCCGAAGTTGTCGACGAGGACTTTGCTGACTGGTGCGAGGCAGTTGGTGGTGCAGCTGGCGTTGCTGAGGATGTTGTGTTTTTCATGGTCGTATTTGTCGTCGTTGACGCCTAAGACGAAGGTTGCGTCTGGGTTTTCTGCTGGTGCGCTAACGAGGACTTTTGTGGCGCCTGCGGCTAGGTGTTTGGATGCGCCTTCGCGGTTAGTGAACAAGCCTGTTGATTCTACAGCGAGGTACACGCCAAGGTCTTTCCATGGCAGTGCTGCTGGGTCTCTTTGAGCTAGGACTTTGAGGGTTTTGCCGTTGACAACCAAGTCGTTGCCTTGGACTTCGACTGTTCCTTTGAAGCGCCCGTGGACTGAGTCATATTTGAGCAGGTGCGCGTTGGTTTTTGCGTCTGCGAGGTCGTTGATGGCTACGAAGTCTATGTTTGCGTTGCGTTCGAGGGCTGCGCGGTAGAGGAGTCGCCCGATTCTTCCGAATCCGTTAATTCCTACTTTTATCGCCATAATTTTTCACCTTTATGTGCGAGTCTATCAACCAGTTTTGCTTAATTAATTTTCCTAGAACGTGTGGATGTTTGACGTCGCGAGCTGTGTTTTGTAATTTGGTTTTTGTTTGTGCGTTTCTATTATATGCTGCTGGGCTGTACTCTGTTGCTCGAAACAGACTATAACCCCCTTTTGTGT
>CAYGJP010000080.1:6526-8785 GCA_964350175.1 uncultured Candidatus Bathyarchaeia archaeon | reverse complement strand
TCAGACAAACCGCATCACCCATCCAGACATATTCAGGAAGCTCCTCAAACACTTTTCGCGTGTTGGCTTGTCCAGATATTGCTTGTGAAGAATGTTGGTGAGACTGCTTTGTTTGGTCGTCTGATGTTTTCTGCTGTGTCTAACAATTAATCTGCATTCTGCAACGACCTATTTTTCAAATCGCTTATCCACGCAGGGTCAAATCTTACGCCTCTTTCAGCACGCGCTAGCTAAATAGCTGGGTTATCATAACCAATTGCGTGAGATGTGATGGGTAAATCAACAAAGACTCAGCATTTAAGAGAGAAAATGCGGGCCGCCGCTAAGCAATCTAAGCAGACGACGTTGGACCGTCTACCAGACGTCCCTCAGGAGAAGTCTGCTAAAACGACTGCGTCTGAGCAAAGCAGATAGTAATAATTGATATTGGTACTGTGACAAAAGAAGAGGAGTTTCTACTCTGAAGAGGTGATGCGAATGAAAAGTACAGTTAAGAAAGAAATAACAAAAACTGAATTAATAGTCCACATGGATGTTGAGCTTGAGAACCTGAGAAAATCTATATGGAAAACATTGCACCAATTCGACAAAACAGTAACATACGCAGATAAGAGTATGGCTCTTGGAATAGTTCAATATGAATTGCTACATCACGCTGATGAACATGCTGATGAATAACTTGCAAATCATACTCCACTTTCATTTTTTCTTTACACCATCAGATGTGTGTGGGATAAAATTTTAAGCCTATTGTTTTTTGGTTCTGGTACATTGAAGGGTGATTGAGTATTTTTTTCCTATTACACATCTTCCAGTGTAAGGTTCACTGAAAGTTGTATTGTACGGAACCTATAATGAGGCTTCCTCAAAGTAAGGCTTTTCATGTTGGGTACCTTCGATATCAATTGAACAGAGATGCTGCTCTAACTAATTGTCATAGAGACATACAAAAAACTTCTCGAAAACAAGATACTCCAAGTTAGTTGACACCGCTATATCCAACCGTTTTTATTTCTGCAAACTTTTCTGTTTAAGTTAGTTATTTTCTCATCTTGATTCCGCGATTATCTACGTCATTTCACGAATGATAACGTTTAAACCGCGCCAGAGCAAGGTAAACTGTACTATTCTATTGCGAGGTGAAAAAAATGGTGTTTATCGAAGAAGACGAGGAAGGGGAAGAGAGCGAAGAAGAAGAATGGTAAACAACCAGGCCTAGGCAAATGCGCCTGCCGGTAGCCTTTTGCCAGAGACACACTGGCGGATACTCGTAAACAAAGAAGCCGATCCTCAAAATGTTCACCCAAGTTATAGTTCCAAAACATGTAACTTTCAAATGAGGTGAAGATTATGGCAAAAATCATCATAGCCAAACTAGTTGCGAATTGTATTTATACGTTCCACACGTACTATGAACTATAAATTTATTAGTAGTTTCCTTGTCAATGAACCAACTTTCTTATCTGTAACCAGAAGCCCTGTTTTCTTTGCAACCATTTCTAAAAATTCTCTTACGATAGTTTGGGCAGCTTTTCCTATTTCTTCTAGAGCAATCATTTCTCCAGTGAAAATACCTCTGCAGTTTATGACTGCAAGCGGATTTAAGTCGAGAAAAATCCTATTTGTTCTGCAGTCAAAGTCTGTAATAATAAATGGTTCCAAAATGCATATTGCCGGTTTGACATCGTGAATCTTACAAGTGTTTTCTTCAGTTAAGAAGAAACAACTTCCGTCTGTCTTTCTGCGAATGTTCCTGTTACCTGGCTCATTAGGGTCTTCCAAAAAATTCACGAATCCTTTAGTTTCTATCCTTTGCTGTTCTTTCAAATTGATATCTGATGGCTGGTCTCTGCAACAAACTCCACAGCTCTTACATTGAAAGTCTACCGAATCCGGAAATATGACATTTTCATATTGCATGGTAACCCATATCCATTAACAGCTAAATGGACAAGAGCGCAGTTAAGCTTTTCAATTCGGCTTCAATGTTTAATAGTGAAAACCACATGGGAAAAGTCTATGGAAATGGGGTCGAGGTGATGTATTTCTTTTCAGTTTAGTGTCTCTCGTAAGCGCGGCGCGCTAAAGCAAAAGCGTAATAGCTAAACCGAAGACAATACTCCGACAAAGAGTTGATTCAATGCTCATCGAAGTATATGGTTCCTTGCTAAATCAAGATGAAAGAAAAAAAATCAAAGGAACGATGACAGAGAAAGGAAAAGTCGAAAGGAAAGGATGGAAGCTTTCAAAGGCAAAGTC
>CAYGJP010000080.1:0-6516 GCA_964350175.1 uncultured Candidatus Bathyarchaeia archaeon | reverse complement strand
AGAAAAGCTACAGTCGAAACGAAGCAGTTTTGAATTTTGTGCAGACAAATAATTCCAACGATGTTTATTATACTTCTGTTTACGAAGTTGACGCAGACACCCATAATGAAATTATGAGAAGAGAAATGGGGCAAGGGAACGTTGAAAAATGGAAGCATGATGAACCTGCCAAGTTTAACAGTTACAGTCCTCACCAGCTACAGTCAAACTTGGGGACAACCGAAGTTTTCATTATTCCTGAAACTGAACAATTACCCACACCAACCAACTGGGAAGCTGAGTATGTTGTAATTGTAAGAAGAGGAATAGAAGAGAGCTTCAAAGATATGCCCAAAGAAAAAGAAGTCAATCTTCAGGTTCTCAAAAAAGCAGTTGAGGAAAGTAGCCGAAATAAAGGATATCTTTGAAGAAAAAGTCAGAGCTTAGTCCTCTTGAGAAAATAATCCAAACAGAAGAGGACAAGGAAATAATATTCAAGCTCTTGGAAGGTTTGTGAAGTATAAAAGGAAATATTAGTAAAGAAACCTTGAATCAGCATAAGCTAGTCGTCTTGTTTACAACAATTTTTTTGAAATCGTAGTCCAATCCACCTATCCCTGCAAAAGGCATCTACGTCGGAGCAAAACTAGGAAAGCCTTAACTGAATCATACTTGTAGTGATATATTGAGGAATAGCGTTTTGTCTTCGCAAACAGGTGGCGTGCCTGTTCTAATTCTGAGAGAAGGATCTGGAAGATCTACGGGCAGGGATACCCAACGAAATAACATTATGGCGGCAAAAACAATAGCAGAAGCCGTTAGAAGTTCGTTAGGTCCAAAAGGCATGGACAAGATGTTGGTGGATAGTTCTGGCGACGTAACCATCACCAGTGACGGAAGAACAATTCTTGACAATATAGCTATTGAACATCCAGTTGCTAAGATGATGGTTGAAGTAGCTAAGACCCAAGACGCGGAGGTGGGGGATGGAACCACCACGGCGGTCATAGTTGCAGGCGAACTCTTAGGAAAGGCTGAAGACTTGATAAACAAGGGGGTTCATCCAACAGTAATCGTTGAAGGATACATCAAAGCAGCTGATAAAGCTCTTGAAACCCTTGAAAACATCGCGATTCCAGTTAAGCCTGCAGGAAAAGAGTTCCTGAAGAAGGTTGCTGCAACCGCCATGGCCAGTAAGCTGGTGGCTGAGAAAAAGGAGCAGCTTGCCGAGATAGCCGTTGAAGCCGTTCTGAGCGTGGCTCAAAAAGTTGGAGAAGACTACTTGGTGGACTTGGACGATATTACGATAGAGAAGAAGCCCGGTGAATCCCTTACTCAAACAAGGCTCATTGAAGGATTAGTTCTCGATAAAGAAGTAGTGCATCCAGGCATGCCCAAACGGGTCGAGAAGGCAAAGATAGCGTTGTTAGAAAGCGCACTTGAGATTAAGAAGACCGAGTTCGACGCCAAAATCAACATCGAACGTCCCGAACAGATGGAATCTTTCCTGCGAGAAGAAGAGAGTATGCTCAAAGCAATGGTTGAAAAGATAGTTGCCACAGAAGCCAATGTCGTTATCTGCCAGAAAGGCGTAGACGACATGGTCCAACACTACTTGGCCAGGAAAGGAGTCTTAGCCGTGAAACAAGTTAAGGAGTCGGATATAAAGAAACTAGCAAAGGCAACAAGCGGAAAGCCTGTTACCAATCTAGAAGGACTCTCAACGAGCGACCTAGGGTTTGCAGAACTTGTTGAAGAACGAAAGATCGGCGACGACAAGATGACCTTCATCGAAGGATGCAAAAACCCGCGCTCAGTAGCTATTCTCATACGAGGTGCGGATAAACGCTTCCTTGATGAAGCTGAACGATCAATTCACGATGCATTATGCGTAGTCCGAGATGTTGTTCAGGCGCCTAAGATTGTTGCGGGAGGGGGAGCTCCAGAGATGGAGATCTCTAAAGTGCTAAAAGCCTATGCACAATCTCTCCCAGGCAGAGAGCAACTTGCCGTCCAGAGCTTCGGCGAGGCCATGGAAATTGTGCCATTAACGTTGAGTGAAAATGCGGGTCTTGATCCTATAGATATATTGTCAGAGCTTAGAGCACGTCATGAGAAGGGCGAAAAATGGGCAGGCGTCGACGTCTTCGAAGGCAAAATCAAAGACATGCGAGAACTGGAAATCTATGAGCCCTTAGCTGTTAAGAAACAGACAATTAAGTCTGCTGCCGAAGCAGCCACAATGATACTGAGGGTTGATGATGTGATCGCTTCAGGGAAGATGAAAGCTCCGCCTATGCGTCCTGGTGGAATGCCAGGCGGCGGCTACGGTGGTATGCCACCAGAGTATTAAGGCACGTTAACAACAGCGCGCTAGAAGCAAACCTATTTCTCAGAAGAATCCGATTTTCTGAAGTTGTTTCCGGTGTCACATTTTCTCTGTAACTCTAACAGGGCAACCTTTTCTATAGAAAGAGAGGTTATTTTTGTAATAAAAATCAGGTTGATTATTCTTCGCCTTGAGGGCCACCAGGCATTCCACCAGGTGGACCGCCTTTGGGTGCTTTGGATGTTATTACGTCGTCTATGCGTAGTATCATTGAGGCTGATTCGGCTGCTGATTTTATGGCTTGCTCTTTGACCGAGGCTGGTTCAACGACGCCGCTTTCTAGGCTGTCTTGGACTTTGCCTGTGAAGACGTTTATGCCCATGTACTTGCCGGCTTCTTTATCGTGCACTGATCTAAGCTCGGCCAGAACGTCAATAGGGTCAAATCCTGCATTTTCTGTTAATGCTCGGGGGATAATCTCCATAGCACTTGCGAAAGCTTCTATTGCGAGTTGTTCTCTGCCTCCGACTTTATTGGCGTACTTGCGCAGTTCCTTGCCGACTTCGATTTCCACTGCTCCGCCCCCCGCGACGATTTTGCTGTTTTCAACAACGTCTGAAACCACTGATAATGCATCGGTCATTGCCCTTTCGGCTTCATCCACCATCCTTTCAAGCCCCGCTCGTATCAGTATGGCCACTGAATGAGGATCCTTGCATTTTTCAACGAAGATCATTTTGTCGTCGCCGATTTTTCGTTCTTCGACTAAGCCGGCAAAGCCAAGGTCTGCTGCTTTCAAATCATTTAAGTTGGAGGTGACTCTTGCGCCCGTTGCTCTCGCGAGTTTTTCCATGTCTGACTCTTTGACTCTTCGAGCTGCTATTATTCCCTCTTTAGCCAAGTAGTGTTGGACCATGTCGTCTACGCCTTTCTGGCAGAACAGAACAGTTGCGCCTGAAGCTTTGATCTTGGCCACCATCTCTTTCAACATACTGTCCTCTTGGTCTAGGAAAGCTTTCATTTGGTTTGGATCACGTATGCGTATTTCGGCGCTCATCTCGGTTTTCTCAATCTCCAACGCCAAATCCAAAAGTGCGATTTTTGCGTTCTCCTTTTTCTTGGGCATTCCTGGATGGATAACTTCTTTGTCCACGATTATCCCACTAATTAGTTTGGACTCGAGAAGACTTTTGCCAGTTTTCTTTACAAGCTGAATATTGTCTATGTCTGCAAGCATCTTGTCTCCGCGCTTCTCGGCAATTTGCTTGACCGCGTCTATGGCGATTTCCGCAAACCGTTCCTTAGCGCTGCCCACGCCTTTGCTGTTCATGGACGTCAATGCAACTTTCATCATCATTTTTCGGTCTTCAACGTCGATGGGCACCGAGTTTTTCTCTACGACTTCGATGGCTTTTTGCGCAGCCTTGCGGTATCCTGCGACGAGTATTGTAGGATGAATGTTCTGGTCCAAGAGTTCTTCTGCTTTCTTGAGAAGCTCGCTGGCTAACACCACGGCGGTTGTCGTTCCGTCACCGACCATGTCATCCTGAGTCTTGGCAATTTCCACCAGCATTTTCGCCGCTGGATGCTCCACTTCCATTTCCTTCAGAATTGCCGCCCCATCGTTTGTTATTGTTATGTCTCCTAAACTATCAATGAGCATCTTGTCCATGCCGCGAGGTCCCAGCGTTGTCTTCAAAACTTCTCCGATTACGCGAGCGGCCATAATGTTGTTTCTTTGGGCTTCTTTCCCTCTGCTTCGAGAGGTCCCCTCCTTCAAAATGAGCACGGGTTGACCACTTTGGGTTTGCGTTAAATACGCCACTTTATTCCTCCTCAATCTTATTAATTAATAATCTTTTTTCAACAGCACCAGCGTTTTTGTCATTCGCAGGACATGCACAAATCTCAAAGACTTGCGATATAAGATGGATTTCACCAATAATAGACTGGGCACTAACCAAATTCGACCGTTCCAAAATCGCTCACGTTCCCAATTACTGTGGTGACACACCGAGATTTAAACCCATTTAGACAATTACAGCATAATTTCTAACCAATTTTCAGAAAAAAGAAAGCGTGTACAATCATTTTAAGAAACGCTACTAAATCTTCCTTTCCAGATTCTAGTTTTGACAAAGGATACGTATTACTTTCAGATACCGAAGTGTTCCTAAAAGGGTTGCCAGTAAGTTTGGGTCAAAGTCCGGTATAGAAGGCCCCAGAATTGAAGACTTCTTTTGTTTTCAAACTTTTGATAATCATGGACTTGACCCCTTTCGAGACTGCGTGAAAAGGTTAGGATTGAGCCTGCCCAAAAAAGGGTTTGTACGGTAAAACTTGTCATTTCCAAGCCGAGTTCTCACACCGTCTCATTTGGGTATGAGGCCAGCGGTCCCCACCAAAAGGTCTATTCTGTTGCAAAGCAAAAGCGTTGCGCGTATCAAGAGGCATAGAATTGGGATCCGTCATACAAAGAGAGCTGTGCCAAATTTGGGCCCACCCCCTTTAGGTTCAAATCGCGCCGTCTCCAAACTTGCTTAGCAGCTACAAACTTTGGTCTGAACTCAGGAGAAACCTCTTTTCTCCAGGTTTGAGTAGTGGGGACTCGTACCCGTTTGAGACTGTGTGAAAACTCAAATTGAGTTTTAGAAATTGTACCTTATATCTGAAAACACGCCCCCAAATCCTACTGCATCGGCATAAACTTAGCAACTTTCTGAAATTGAAAATAGTTTTTACACAGTCTCGTTTGGGGTTCAATTCCCGTCGGACTCGCCTTAAAGCGATCACTTGTACAGTCTGTTTTAAGTAAAGAATTGAAGTCTTTCCCGCGCACCAACTGCCTGAAGCTCGGAAGATCTAATCCTTCAGGTAAGCAGGTTCTGAACCCTTTCGGGTATGGGGACGGGCAGCCCCACTACAGGAACTCTGTTCTTTGTTGAATTGAAGTTGTTTACTGAATTAAACGTTGAAAAATTCAGGATCAGGTGTTTTAAGTGGTTTTCAAATGTTTTACTCAGATTCAAGCCCAGTCCTTTGGACTTTTCAACAAGTTCTCTGTCGACGCACAGAATCAGGCGGTGTTTGTTTCTCAGGTGCCGTTACACCCCAGCGCGCGGATTTGCACTTTCCGTGTTGTATGTTTGGTCATTTCAATAATTGACTTTTTCTAATTTCTAAATTCTAAACAAAGAAAATAATGGAGAGGAAATAATTATTTTATAGATTTTTTTGTGTTTAGAAAATGGAAATTAGAATTTTAAGAGAGTGCAATAAAAGTTCAGCGTGCGCTCCGTAAATTGAGTTGCTTTTCCGAAAAACATTCATTCTATTATGCATAATGTTTTTTGGTAAACAGGATGAGCCTAAAATTCCACTTCTCAGGATTAAACTGGAGAATAATAAAGGTAATAATTGCCCTTCTGATAGTGGCCTCCGTCATAGCAGCTATAGCAATAAGCTACCACCCCACAACGGACCAATCAACCCAAAAACCTTCTCCAGAACCCACATTATCATCCACGCCATCAGCTTCACTAACTTCAACACCTTCATCAACTCCAACACTTTCACCAAGCCCACACGCAACAATTACATTAATCATAACTGATACAGAAACAAACAAATTCGTAGATAATGCTTCAGTTCTTATTGATGGCCAAGACGTGGGAACAACGATGCAAAACGGGGAGTTGCAGATCGAAAATATTGAGTTTGGTAAACACAGAATCAGCATTATTCCATATTATGAACAATATACCGTTGAACAGAACATTACAGTTTTAGGCGATATAACATTACCTATTTCAATCAACATGCCTAACGCCGTTTTCGAAGTCAAAGTTGACGTAAAACTTGACTATATAACATTTCGAGAGCTAGGAAGAGTTAGAATCACTTTAACAAATACCGGACAAGTTGCTTCCCAAAACACTATGGCCCTTATTTTTGTTTATCTTGAGGATAATCTGGATACTCCTGTCACAAACAGAACAATTGATTTTGGTAACATTGAAGCAGATGCGCAGCCAATAACAAAAGAAATCGTGGGAATTGACAGTTTTGTTTGGCCAACAGTAGAACGCGTGGCGGTAGTTATTGTCGACAGAGGGAAGTACATACCAGAAAACAATCAGGTAATAAGTCAAAGAGCGGGTCCACCTTGGTTCACTGCCGAAATCATAGATCATACTTACGCCTATATC
>CAYGJP010000079.1:0-8896 GCA_964350175.1 uncultured Candidatus Bathyarchaeia archaeon | reverse complement strand
CCGCGATTCCATGAAAAGATTAGGTGTTGCACTTTTCCACTTAGGCACCGCATTGCAGGAAAAATATTCTGAGCAAGCTGTTAACGAATCTTTGCGCGTTGTGAACGAAATGGCAGGGAAGCTTGAAGAGATAAACAAGAAAGTAAAAGGTGAACAAAATGAGTGAAGACATAATCAAGGCTGAAGGCCTAACAAAAATCTTCAATGGCGGCCTAGTAGCCGTTGACCACATCGACTTCAGCGTCAAACACGGGGAAATCTTTGGGTTTCTCGGACCAAACGGCGCTGGAAAAACCACCACCATAAACATGTTAATCACCATCTTGAAACCAACCGCGGGCACAGCGCACATTTTGGGCAGCGACATAGCCAAGCAAAACAACGCCGTACGCAACACCATAGGCGTGGTTCCACAGGAATACACGGCTGACGAGGATTTAACTGGCTACGAAAACATACTTTTGTGCGCTGACCTCTATGGAATTCCACGTGGCGTTTCAAAAAAACGTGCCCTTGAACTTTTACAGCTTGTTGAACTAACCGCGTTCAAAGACAAAAGAGTCCAAACGTACTCGGGTGGCATGCGTCGCAGACTCGAACTTGCCTGCGGGTTAATTAACAGACCCAAACTGCTTTTCTTGGATGAACCAACATTAGGCTTGGATGTTCAAACCCGAGCCGCCACTTGGAACTACGTGCGAACCCTCAAAAAAGAGTTCGGCATGACCCTCTTCATGACCACCCACTACTTGGAAGAGGCAGATGCCCTATGCGACCGCATCGCCATCATAGACCACGGGAAAATCGTCGTTGTCGGCACACCTGAAGACCTGAAGAACAGCCTAGGCGGCGACATAATCACCCTGAGCATCAAACAAGACGTGGACATAACTGAGCTTGTCAAGAAAATTGAACATGTAAAAGAAGTCAAAAAAGAAAACGAAACCTACATGATAAAATCGGAAAACGGCGAAATCACAGCGCCCTTGATAATTGAAGCCTTACGCAAAGAAGGTCATGTTGTAACTAAACTCTCACTTACAAAGCCAACGCTAAACGAAGTTTACCTGCAATACACTGGAAAGTCCATGCGTGACGCGGCAGATGAATCAAGAGAATCAACGTTTGCAAAAAGAGCCGTGATGAGGAGGTCACACATGTGAGCGAAAACAACAATGTCTCCAAAAGCAAACTGCACGGTCTTTGGGCTTTAACTAACCGAGAGCTAAAGAAATGGTACAAAGCACCAGTAGTATTTGTCCTCACGCTAATTCAACCAGTCATTTGGCTTGCATTATTGGGAAACGCATTAAACTTGGGCAGCTTGGTTAGTGCAGACACGATTAAATTCCCATCAGAGTTGGCGGCTACATTAACTCCTGCACAACTCAGTGGGTTAAACGACTTTTTCCAAGGTTTATCATCACAAATACTAGGAACCACCTTTGGAACCACCAGTTACCTCAGCTTCATGGCAGTCGGCATGATAGCCTTCACCGCATTATTCACCACCATGTTCAGCGGCATGTCCGTTGTCTGGGATAGACGCTTGGGTTTCCTAAACAAAGTCCTCAGCACCCCCGTCTCCAGAGCAGTTATAATACTTTCCAAGGTGTTCTCGGCAACGCTGCGTTCCATGTTCCAAGCACTCATAATACTGCTCATAGCCATACCGCTGGGATTCCAGTTCGGCGTCAACTTCAACCCGCTCAACATACTGGGAGTGTTCGCGATGCTGTTCCTCATCTGCGTAGGCCTATCATCTCTGTTCATAGCCATCAACATACGCTCAACACGCATCGAAACCCCCATGGCAGTCATGAACCTGCTCAACCTGCCGTTGACCTTCGCAAGCAGCGCCTTCTTCCCCATTGACAGGATGCCCGATTGGCTGCAGGCAGTGGCAAACGTCAACCCGCTATCCTACACCATCGACGGCATGCGGCAACTCTTAATCTTTGACACAAACTGGACACAGCTTGCGTTTGACTTCGCATACGTCGGCGCCTTTGCAGTCATACTGACAACCGTGGGCATAGTGCTCTCATGGAGGTTCCTAAACAAGTGAGAACCATGTCCACCCACATTTTTACACACCACTTTCTTTACGTCCACTCTGTTTTGGCTAACATTTTAAATGGGCATTAATCAATAGTGAGACAGTCCAACACGAATCAGCGCAGTGAAAACTTGACGGTGTAACAATGGGAGATAAACGGAAGGGCTCGGTTCAAATACGATTTGAAATCTTAGAGTTCCTGTTTTTCGCTGACAAGCCTCAACTGCGCACACACGTTTGGCGAAAGGCAACCGACGTTTCTTATGATGACTTCTTAAAACATCTAACGTATCTGCGAGAAAAAGTGTTCGTGAATGAAACTGCTGAGGGGCAACTCTTGTTGACAGCGGAAGGGAGAAAAATCTACTCCAACTTACGGGATTCGCTGCCCTCGTTACTGTAAAGCGTGCACCTGTGGTGCATCACCTATATAACGGTCGCAAAGAAAACTGAGATGGAAAAGAAATGAACGAAAAAGAACCGGAAAAAAAATACCCCATCAGAACGTTGCATGAATTTCTCTCTGAGCTGAATAGGGAATGGAGGAGCTTTAAAAGGGGAACCTTGGCAACTATTGTCCTCTTAAGCATTTCACTGGTATCGTTTGTTCCTCTGTTTTTCCGAGCCATACAGTTTGAGTGGGATATTTTTGTTTATGTTTTCCTGACGGGTATAGCGGCGTTTTTAATCTACCTCACACGCATTATGGTTGTGCAGTACCGTTTCTTCAGAAAATGGGGGCACCGCATGGAACAGCTTGTTAGCCTCGAAGAAAAACTCATGAGCGAAAAGCTTGAGGAAAACGAATCTAAGCAACCTCCCCTTTAGATATGCTGAGAGCAAGGTTCATCTGTGGTGTATATGCTCCATGAGATACCCTTTATTAAAACGTAACAAACTCTTTTCCAACGAACCTAAACAAGGAAGTGAAAGTATATGCCCGTGACAACACCTGTTGTCGAAATAACAAACCTCAAAAAAACATACATGCTCGGAAAAATCCCAGTGGAAGCCCTGCGAGGCGTAAACCTCAAAGTCGAGAGAGGCGAATTCCTCTCCATCTTAGGCCCGTCAGGCAGCGGAAAATCAACCCTGCTCAACCTCATCGGAGCCCTAGATAAACCAACTTCAGGCAAACTGTTAATCGACGGCGTAGACGTATCCACGCTCAACGATAATCAACTTGCCGAAATCAGGCTCAAAATTGGTTTTGTGTTCCAGTTCTTCAATCTTATTCCGCGTTTCTCAGCAATAGAAAATGTTGAGCTTTCCATGTCTATAGCAGGCGTGAGCAAAGCAGAAAGAACAAAGCGCGCCAAGGAACTTCTGGAAACTGTGGGTTTAAAGGACCGAATGAAACACAAGCCAGCCGAACTCAGCGGTGGACAGCAACAGCGGGTAGCCATCGCCAGAGCTTTGGCGAACAATCCCCGCTTCTTGCTCATGGATGAGCCTACGGGAAACATAGACTCCAAGACTGCTCATGAAGTTCTGAGTTTAATTAGGAAACTGAACGCCGACGGCGTAACCATCGTTATGGTCACTCATGACCAGCACTTGGCTAGAGAAGCTAAACGAACCGTGCAAGTCTTTGACGGCGATATATCTGCAGATGTGGTGAACTAAAATGAGAACAAGAGACGTATTTTCCTATTCATTTAGCGCAATTAAACTTCGTAAACTTCGTGCAGGCTTAACTACGCTGGGCGTTATAATTGGCATCGCCGCCATTGTGGCTTTGCTTTCAATTTCGCAGGGGCTGCAAACCACCATCACGGGCCAGCTTGAGCAGGGGTTAGCTGCTGACACCCTCATAATTTCGCCCAGCACTGGAGGCGGAGCCTTCGGAGGCGCCAGCGGTGGAGGCACAGGTGGCGGAGGCTTTGGCGGAGGTGGAGCTGGAGCTACTTCAGGCTTCAAACTGTACCTGAACTACACTGAAGAAATCAAGGCGCTCTCGCCGGATATTGAAGCTGTATTTGCTGCGGTTCAGCAGTCAGGCTACATCCAAAACGGCGATAGAGTACGAGCCATAAGCGGTGGAATCTCAGGTGTGGACTTCGCAGAGTACGCCAACATATACAGCACAACCTTCGTCGCTGAACAGGGAACCATACCGTTGAACCCGTCGGATAACGAGATAGTAGTTGGCGCCCGTGTGCATGACCCCCGTTTGAACGGCACAATATTCGTGAATGTTAACGACGAGGTTACGGTGATTTGGACCAACGCAACGCAGCTGCCGTTCACAAACCAAACCTACACCGCGCATGTTACGGCTGTTCTTCCCACAGTCGGAGGCTTTGGCATTGGCGGACCCTCAGACAATGGTGTTTACGTTCCAATCTCGCAGGCTCAAAGTTTCTTTGGAACTGACGAGGCATCTGCGATTATTGTTAAACTGAAAAGCAGTGATAATGCAACCATAACCAATGTGTCCAAGCTTATAACGGACTACTTTGCAAATCAAGTCAACGTTGTCTCTGCAACCGCTGTGCTCTCCCTGCTCACGACCATATTCTCTACGTTGACGCTGTTCCTTGGAGGCATCGCCGCCATCTCGCTGCTGGTCGCGGGCATAGGCATAATGAACATCATGATAGTCTCCCTGATAGAGCGCACACGCGAAATTGGCATCCTCAAAGCGGTCGGCATGAAAAGCAGAACCGTGCTCTCAATCTTCCTGTGCGAGTCAGTTATAATCGGCTTAATCGGCGCAGTCGTCGGCATAGTGCTTGGCTGGGGCTTAGCAAACGTTGTTGCAGTGCTCTTTAGCGGAGGTGGACCATTCGGAGGCGGCGGAGGATTAACCATAACGCCTCTTCTGACACTAGACGTGGGGCTGCTGGCTCTGGGCTTCGGCGTCGGAGTCAGCGTAATCTTCGCGCTGTATCCTGCTTGGCGTGCATCAAAGCTTAAACCCGTTGACGCATTGAGGTACGAATAAACCCAAAGGAAGCAGTGAACACACGAAATGGTGAAGAAACTTTACCCTGAACACCCCATCGTAGGCGTCGGCGCCGTCATACTCCGCCAAGGAAAGCTCCTGCTGGAAAAGCGGGGCAACGAACCCGCCAGAGGCAAATGGAGCATCCCAGGCGGTGTGGTGGAGCTGGGCGAAAGCTTAGAAGACGCAGTTATCCGGGAAACCATGGAGGAAACAGGCTTGGATGTGGAAGCGCCACGCCTCATCGACGTGGTTGACCAGGTGGATTTGGATGAGGCGGGCAGGGTAAAGTACCATTTTGTGATAGTGGACTATCTGTTGAAAATTAAAGGCGGAGAGCCTAAGGCGGGTAGCGACGCGGACGAGTTGCAATGGGTCGCCCTTGACGACGTGGAAACCTACAACTTAACGGCGTCGTTTAGGCGCTTTTTTGAAAAAAACAAGAATAAACTGAAGACCACCAACTCGGTCTAGGGCAGTCCTGAAACACCTGACTTGTTCACTTGAATTAGATATTTCTCATTCAACAATATTAATTCCTAAAAATGCGGAAATAGAAGCCAGACGAGAATCGAGACCCCCTTTTTGCATAGGGTTGCAAGTTTTATATTTCAACCTGAAGCATAAGTGGAAAAAGTTATATCGCCACTGATAGTATTCAAATGTGATAAGAATGAGCGAACTATTTGGAGTTAAAGTTATGGGAGTTCTCGCCGCTACCTTCCTATCCGTAGTAACCATTTACTTACTAAGTAGTCTATATTTTCTTAGTCTATTTGAGGCGGTGATTGGAGTTGCATCAATAATAATTTTTGCCGCCCTCATCATTAATCTCTTGATTAAGTCTGAGTATAATGGTTCTATTGAGGAGTCCTTTCAAGAGTAAACATACATACCAAATGAGCTGTCTTATCGAAAAATAGAATTACGCCTATTTCACATTGGCATTAATGCTTCTCGGAATCAAGGACTGTTTTCTTTTTCGGCTATTCTGGCACAAGGCAATCACAATGGGAGCTTGGTGTGAGTCTATGCGTCTAGCTATGTCTGTGTGAAAAAGAGTCGAGTTTCACCCATTGTTTTCAAATCCAGTGAGCGGACTCTGGTGACCATTGGGAAGTCTCTGACGACTCTGCCTAGGGTGAGGCAGTGGTGTGGTGGGAGGTCTCGTGCGATGCTTCTGACGGTTTCGGCGTCTACGCGTGCGGCTCGGCTGACCACGTCGAGGTCGTGTTCGTTGGTGAAGTTGAACAGGAATATGTTGTCGGCTTGGCGGTAGATGGTTTCCTGTATGGTGTCGGGTTGGTTTGTGATGAAGGTGGTGAATATGCCGAAGTGGCGCATGCGGGTGACGATGTCGTCCCAGTAGGTTTCGCGCAGGTACAAGTGAGCTTCTTCAGCGAAGAGAAAAGCGGCTTTAAGTTTCCAGTTTTGCAGCGAATCCACCAGTTTGCCCAGAACGTATTCGACTATGATTTGGCGGTCGACGTTGGAGGTGTTTTTGAGGTTTATGACTATGGCGCCGCCTTGGTCTTTGGCTTTCATGAAGCTCTCTTCTAGCAGGGTGGCTTCGGCTGCGTTGTCTGTGAAGAAACCTGAGTTAACCAGCGAGTAGAAGCGGGAGGCGAGGGCGTCGCGGACGTGTTGGTTGCAGTTGTAGTTGCGTATGGCTTCGCCTAGTTCTGCGATGGTGAGGGTGCCTTTGTCTTTGAGTCCCTTCCAGATGCGTCTGAACTCGCGCGCGCTGGTGCCTGGCAAGTGCAATGCGTGGACTAGGATACCCATGACGACGTTCAGGTGCAGCTGGTCTATGGCGACTTTGAAGTTCTGCGCGGGGGTTAGGGCGTGGATTTTGTCGTAGTACATGTTTCTTTTTCCGTCTTGGGTCATGCCAAGGCTGCTGTATTCGCCGTTGAGGTCGAAGATGACGACGGTGGCTTTGTAGCCTACGAGGTTGACCATTAAAAGCTTGGACAGGTGGGATTTGCCGCAGCCTTTCTTGCCTGTGATGATGTTTAGGGTGCCGTCTATGTCTGAGGCGTCGATGGTTAGGAGGGAGCTGTCTTTGGTGCCGCCTAAAAGGATGGGGAGGTTTCCGTTGACTTTGGCGAGTTTCATGAGCGCTGGAATGGAGAGTTTTTTGATGAGCGACTGCGAACGTGAGGGGAGCCAGCTGCTGCTTGGGCTGAGTTGGTCGTTTTCGAAGGTGGCGCGGATTTTGCAGACCAGAAGGCTGGCGTCTTGGATGTAGGTTATGTGTGGGGCAATTTCCAGCGGGTCGATGTCTTCGCCTTGGATGAGTTCGCCTCCATCAGGCAAAGTCCGCAGCAACTCTTCTAGTACGCCGGGGACGGCTGCGAATTGTACGTCTATGACTTGGACTATGAGGGCTTTTGCGGCGTCGGCGTCTTCAACCAGCAGGTAGTCGCCTTTTTCGGCGTTCTCGTTTGGGAAGCTTAGGATTTGGATGATGTTGCCTTCTTTTTTGTAGAGTTTCATGCGTAGCCCTCCTTGCCGAAGGGTCCGAACAGGAGGCGGTGCATGTCGGGTCGGTTGATTATTTGGATGCCGTGTCTTCGTGTGGTGAAGTGCTGCATGGCTAAGACTTCGTTGGCGGTAAACGTGCACAGGATGTGGGCGAGGCGGAGGGTTTCGGGGTAACTTTGCTGGAGGACATCGTTTCCGAGAAGTTTCTCAACGGCTGCCATGCGGTCGGGTGTGGAGATTTCTTTGTCGATGTCCAAACGGAAAGCCATGTTTGCCTTCTGCAACCGCGCCACATACACATCGCCGAGCAGCACCGTTGGCGGTTTAAAGCGCACGCCAGTGGTTTCGAGTAGGTAGGGTGTTTCTTGTTCGGGTAGTTTGTCGGTTATGAGGTAGCCGTTGGTGCGCAGGCTGGTGGCTTTGCTGAATGCGAGGACGGTGTTGTGGTTTCTTCTTGCGGTTGCGAGGATTTCGCGCATGCGCGGGGTGGGTGTGTCGATGGTTCCGCTGGTTAGGCTGCCGTCGAAGAGGAGTACGCCGTTGTTTACGGTTTTTGCGAGCATGGTTTGGAGCCATCTTTCTAGTAGGCTGGCTAGGCGGGTGGGCATTTGGAAGAGTGGGGGTGTGGCTTGGTGGTTGCCGCTGTACTGCACATTGAAGTACGCTTTTTCTATGCTGTTGTAGACTGCGTTTTTGTTCTCTTCTGTTATGTGGAAAATGAATGGTCCAAGCCGCGTGTAGCGGTAGTGGCGGTTTTGTTTCCAGACGGTTGCGCCTCGGATGGCTATGATTATGCCTGTGCTGGTTTCGCCGATTTTTATGGTTGAGGTGTCGACGGCGGCGATTAGGGTTTCTTGGTGTCTTGGTGTGAGGGGTAGGGGTTGGCGTTTGAGCTGTAGCTGGATGGGGGTGGTTTCGGTGAGGTTGTCTTGTTGATTTAGTTGTAAAGCGTTTGCGCGTACTTGGCGCAGGGAGTTGAGGCTGAGTTCTATGAAGCGTTGGGGGAGGGTTGTGTCCATGGTGGGTTGTGGAAAGTTATATTTGGGGGTTGTTGTTATTGTGTATTGTTCAGTCACCAAGATTCACCAATATTCAATATCTTGTTGGTGAATTATTTAAGTATTGTGCATGTGCATCTTGCACAATACAATATACAATAGGTGTCAACTTGACAGAAAAACCGCAAAAACCACCAATACGCGTAAAAATGAAAATCGGCGACATAGAATTCGAAATCGAATCCCAAGAAGACCAAATCCAAACCGCCGTCGACCGCATACTCACCACCGTAACCAACAGACTAAGAGAGAACCCGCTCCCCACAGCCGAACGCCCAGCACCGCCGCCCAGAGCTGAAACCTGCAAGGGCATCATCCAAAAACTCTGGGAAGAAAGCTGGTTCA
>CAYGJP010000078.1:0-8903 GCA_964350175.1 uncultured Candidatus Bathyarchaeia archaeon | reverse complement strand
ACTTGCGTTTTTTAAGGAAGACTGCTGCGGCTGCTGCTACGACTATGATGACTGCGGCTGCGGCTGCTATGAGGTAGATGTCAGTTGAGGGCGCTGCTTCTGGTGGTGGCGCAACTGAGGGTGAAGCTGTTGGAGCTGCGGTTGGTGCTGCGGTTGGTTGAGGTGTAGCGGTTGGTGTTGCTGTTGGTTCTGGCACTGCGGGTGCTGGACCAACCATGAAGTAGGTTGTCTGAGCTGCACCATAGTATGAGTTGCTGCCTTCAAAGGTAGCAATCACTTGGTACATGCCTTCAACTGGTGGAGTCCAAGCAATAGCGTAGTTACCGTATAGGTCACTTACTGCTGTGCCGATTTCTTGGCTGTTGCCGTTAGGGTCAATTGCCGTCAACTTAACTGAGACTCCGATTGCGTCGGTTGGCATTGGCTTTTGCATGTAGAGGTATTCCATCCATTTACCCTGGCTTGCGTCAGACATCGCTGGAACAACGTTGAATTTGCCGGCTTCAATTAGTTGCTTGGCACCTACGGAAACGTCAGTGACTGTACCGCGAATCAAGAGACTTTTGCCTTGACTTATTTCAGTTGCGGGAGCATCAACAGTAATAGCGCTGGAACCTTTGCCGATGCAGTAGAGTTGCATGTCGTACACGTTAAGGTAGACCATCTTGCCATCTGCGATTGGTACTGGTGATTGACCAAATGAGCCGATTGCGTACCAGCTCATCAAAGTCCAGACTTCTTCTCCGGTGATTGCGTCGATGCAGCGTACTTCAGAGCCCTTGTATAGTGGTACGTTTGGTGAGTGTTCACTGCTGTAGCAGTAGACTTTGCCATCTGCAATGCCTGCAATGAATAGAGTGTATAGACCCCATGGTGTTTGGTCGCCGCTGAAAGTATCGTTGTAGATCCATTTGATAGCGCCTGTCTTCATGTCAAAGCAGTGAAGTTCGCCACCATAGCCACCAACGTATAGGTTGCCATATGCTGCATGTCCTGGAGCTGGCGGGTTAGAAACTTGGCCGTAGTATTGGAAGTCTCTAAAGTTACCAACTGGACCCCAGAGTAGTTGACCGTTGTCAAGGCTATAGCCGGACCATTGCATTGTCTCTTTGTCAGTCATGGTAAATACGCGTGCAGTTGCATCAAATGGACCAAAGGAGCGAGTCATGTTGCCTGTTGGTGGGCTGTAGCTCTTTTGCCACAGAATTTGACCTCTAGAGTATGGTTTAAGGCTGATAGCTGTCACTGTGTATGGGAGTGTACCCCAACCGAAGAAACCTGTTGAAACACTGGTGCTGAACAGTATCATGTCGTCAGGTATGGCCATCATTATGCTGGAGCCTGCTGGCAAACTGCCCATGGAAACGTTCCACATGTATGCTTTGCTCATGTTAGCGTTCTTGTTCAGCGGTCTGTACTGATAAGCGTCGGTTGTAGTTCCTGGTGTGGCAACTAGAGGCGTTAGTGGTTCAGCTGCAGAGCTCCACATAGCCAACCATTGACCGGTTATGCTAAACTGGTAGTTATTTATCTGACCTTCTGAGCCCAGTACACCTTGACCATAGCCGCCAAAGAATCCACCACCAAAGCCTGATGGAACATTAGTCATGTTAAATAGTGCTGCTCCGGTGCGTGCGTCGTAGAACATCCATGTAGTGCCAGAAGTCTGAACCAAATAGCCATCACCGATGACACCGTGCTGGTTCATAGACTCATACAAGTAAATGTTGCCAAACGTTGGCGAAATAGCATCGTTAGTCCACAGAGTTTTGCCAGTAGCAAGATCAACACAAGTGTACGGACCATTAGTAGCTCCATCACTTAAAGATGAGTCATAGTAGAGTCTTCCGTACATGATTATGGGGTTGTTGAATTTGCCCTCATAAGACAGCCCAGTATAGTATGCAGCGCTAGGAACAGACCAGTAATCTCCGCCCACAATACCACCGTCCTGATAAGGCTTAGTCCACAAAATGTGAGCACTACTTGGCGCCTCACCAGAAGGCTGAACCTTGTCAATTATGTTGGCTCCGCCTAGGTAGTTTGAGGAGATGCTAGACCAAGCTGTGTTCTGTCCTTCGATTGGACGTGTCCAGTAACTTGTCGGCAGTGGATAGGTTGGAGGTGAAGCAACGGGGTTTTGCTGAACATTAATTGATGTTGAGGCGCTGCTTGGCAGGTAAGTGTCGTTGACGTATTGATCCATACCCCAAGATGCAAAACCGGTAACACCGATTGCTCCTGTTTCAGGGTGGTAGAGGCTTGCGACTTGTCCTGGGAAGTTAAACACGAACGAGTATTTGCCGACTTGATCAGGGGTAAACAGAGTTGCATATGCAGAAGTTGCATCAGAAATGAATGGACCAAGAGTTTGCTGTGTTCCGTCGGGCTTGGTAACTTTAATTGTGAAGCCTGTCCAACGGTCACCACCAGTACCGCCTGCGGTAGGTGGAACCTTGTCAAGCCAAACCACAATAAAGCCAGTTTGCCCAATACCCATAGGATCAGGCGAAACCACAATGTAAGCATAGGTTGGAATAGTCCATGCGGGAGTGTGTGCAGTAGCGATTGGTAGAGTAGCTAAAGCAGTAGAACAAACAAGCAGTAGTAGCAAAGAAATAGCAGTAATTTTTCCTTTACTTTTAGTAATTCGGTTTGCTAAAACTTTTGACTGTATTTTCATTTTTTTAATTTCTCTCCTAGTTTACGCGAGATGCTAATCAACTCACGATGTCATTAATACAAAAGGCCACGGTTAATAACTTTTTCCCTATAATCAACTATGCACACAAAAAACACCATTATTTAAAAAATAACCAAGATAATACAAACAATTCATAATTTTTTACCCAATTTTTCACATCATTTTCAACAAATTGTTGCCAAACACAAACAGCAGCAGTACCAAAAACAAACCCAAAATAGCGAATTTCTAACCCAAAACAGGCATAAAAGTGCGTTTTCCGCAATCACAAATATTAGTAAATTAGAAAGTTCAACCGCGCAGAAACAGGTTTTAAGAGCCAAAAAGTGCTTGAAAGCAAAACGGCGCAGTCAGCACAACCGTTAAATCGGGTGTTGCAGCTCCTTTTCGCAGTATAAAGCAGCAGGTAATCATAACGGACTACGACACCATCATTGTTCGGTTCAGCGGAGAAATAGGCATCAAAAGCGAGTGGACAAGACGCACATATGAAAAACAGGTGTTAAAAAACATCAAATATGCCCTGAAAAAAAGCAGCCTGAAGCCTGAGGCAATAATACGCATGCGTGGAAGAATCTACATCAAAACACAAGCGGCATCACAGGCCACTCAAACACTAACACGAGTATTCGGAGTATCCAGTGTTTCACCAGCCAAACAAACCACCTCAGACCTAAACGCAATAGCGGAAACCGCATTAACCACCGCAGAAGCCACAATACAGGAAGGCACAAGTTTTGCTGTCCGATGCCACCGTGTAGGCACACACCCGTACAGTAGCGTAGATTTGTGCCGTGAACTTGGAAAACAAATCCAAACCAAACTGAAACATCGTAACCCAACCGTGAACCTCACAACACCAGACACAACATTAACCGTTGAAGTTCGAGACGCAGAAGCTTACGTTTACGCAGAAACCCTTCAAGGTTCAGGCGGTTTTCCTCTGGGCTCACAAGCAAAATCAGTTTGTCTTCTCAGCGGCGGGATAGATTCTCCCGTAGCATGCTGGCTTGTGATGAAACGTGGAAGCCCGATAATTCCCATCTACGTTGATAATTCGCCGTTCACAGACGACACCACCAAGCAAAAAGCCATCCAAACCGCTAAGAAACTGCAAGAGTGGAGCGCCGGTTTCATCCGAAAAATCTACATTGTGCCCAACGGAGAAAACATGAAAAAAATCCAGCGGGAAGCCCCAGCAAGGTTCACGTGTCTGTTGTGTAAGCGGTTAATGTACCGTATAGCTGAGCAGATTGCGCAAATCGAGAAGGCATATGGAATAATTACTGGGGAAGCCATAGGCGAACAGGCAAGTCAAACCATGCATAACCTGTACGCTATTGATGAAGCGGCAAAGCTTTACCCGATTCACCGTCCACTTTTAGGTTTTGACAAAATCGAAACTGAAGCGGTTGCAAGAAAAATCGGCACCTTCGAAATCTCCATACAAAAAGCGAAAGGCTGCACTGCCGCGCCAAGTCAACCTGCCACACAAGCGAAGCTGCAAGCTGTGAAGGAAGCTGAAGAGAAACTGAACATTGCGGAAATGGTTCAGGCAGCTCTGCGAGCAACAGAAGTTTTAATGCTATAAGAAACGTTTTGGGGTTCTCAGGTTCAGTGTAGAGAAAAAAGCAGACTCATGGCGTTGACTGCTTTGGAGTCTGCTCGACAGAGTCAGCGGGCTTATGAATGTGCATGTCTATGACGGTTGTGCCTGCGAATTTGTCGAAGTACCTGAGGTATCGGGGGTCATTGAGCAAATACCCGAATAGCAAGTCGAAGGGCAGGAGAACCTTGCCAAAGTTTCTCACCGCAGCATGTTCATAGGACAGTTTGCCGCCGTCAGCTCTGACCACTTTCAGACCTAAGGTACGTTTTCCTATACTCTGACCACTGAAACCTTCGAGGAGGGTTGAGTAAACCCAAAGTAAGCCTAAATCAATAAACAGAAGGTTTAAACTGAGAACGAACAGGTTTGCTGTGATTGAGGATAAGACTACTGTGAACAAGAGCAGCAGGATAATCACTAGCATAATAGCGAAGTCTATGAGGAAAGCAAAAGCCCTCTTGCCAAAAGATGCCAAAGGAAGGTGAGAGGCTTTCGGGTCTATGCCTGCGACTTCTGCCCAGAACGCCACATCTTTTATGACTCTGACTGCGCTTTCGCCAGCACGACTCAGCTTGTACTTCCCAGTTGACGTTTGCTCGATGAAGGGAAAAAGGTTTTTTATGTGAAAGCTTAGTTTGCCGGTGTCCACGTTTAGCGCGTTCAGTAGGTCAGTGAAGGAGCGTTCGCCTTTTTCGTTTAGAATCAGGAGTATTTCTCTTCTGATTCTGTGCGAGAGCACAGATAGGACTCTGGACACGTTTTCCGGGTCAACGGCCATTTCTAAAACCAGATTTATTGCAGATTTGCACGCATGAGAAATAACAAACATACTTGAATATAAGGTGAACCCTAAAGGCAGAGTCCTAGAAGGATTTTACTCTTATTAGCATTAACAGCATATTCCTTCAGCATATGTCATCGGCTGAAGTTGCGGTGCAAGTGTTCCGAAAGTTGGAAATCGAAGATTTGAAAGTGCTGCAGGTTATAGAAACAGGCATGAACAAACACGAGTTTGTCCCAAAAGGACAGATAGCTAAGTACGCTAAAGTGCCCTCAGAAAAGATAGATCGCGCAATGGATAGAATTGACAAGTTAGGTCTCATTTACAGGATGCGAGGGGCATACGTTGGGTACACGTTGAACTACGCAGGCTACGACTGCTTAGCCATTAATGCGCTTGTTAAAGCGGGAGCGCTTGAAGCCTTTGGAAAACCCTTAGGGGTAGGCAAAGAGGCGGATGTTTATGATGCTTTGGACCCGAAAGGTGTCCGTGTTGCGGTGAAGTTTCACAGGTTAGGCAGAATAAGTTTCAGGCAGACTAGGCGCAAACGTGGATACATTGCAGACCACGCGAGTTGGCTGTTTCAGTCGCGTTCAGCTGCGGAGAAGGAGTTCCAAGCGTTAAAGCTTGTCCATACCCATGGGGTTGCTGTACCTGAACCCATCATCCAGAATCGGCATGCCATAGTTATGGGCGTAATTGAAGGGGCAGAATTGTCCAAGTGGAAAGAAATTGACGACCCAACAGCTGTTCTGAAAGAGATCTTAGTTAATGTAAAGAGGGCTTATTGGGAAGCTAACGTGGTGCATGCTGATTTAAGCGAGTACAACATTATTTTGAAGCCCGACATGCACGTTTTGATTATCGATTGGCCACAATTCGTCACGCTAGAGCATCCGAATGCGGGGGAACTGTTAACTCGTGACTTGAAGAATGTTTTAGATTTTTTCAGCCGCAGGTTCAGAGTGAAAATTAGCCTTGAAGAAACCTATGATTTTATAGTTGGAAAAGTTAGAACGTTAACGTTCTAGTGCCTTGTTGTGTCTAGGACTATGTAGAGGACGTTGTTTCCTCGGAGCAACACGTTACCGTAGTTGGTGAGCATTTGTTCTTCTTTGTATTCAGTTGCACCTTCCAGAAGGATGTTCATGTGTCCGTCGACTTTAATCATTTTTCCCTTGTATTCGCAGCCGTTCTTGAGGACAACTTCAATGTTGCCGTGTAGCTGTTTGATAAGAACATTCAATGGTTTCTTGCTCGGTTCCATTGCAGCACCGTGGTCATTATAGTTGGTATGCATATGCACAAACTCCTTACGAGATATAAAAGTTTTATCCAACGGGGCATTACGTCTGTTTAGGGAAAAGAGCCTGAAAGAAAGGCAATATAAGGCGTAAGCATAAGTGGTAAATGTGGGGCTATCCGAAGATATTGAAGGGTAGTTTATAGAAACCAACAGTGAGAAAAATGTTGGAACAATTTGGACTTGCAGGGAATGCGGTGGTTCTAATTGCGGCTTTGCTCGTTCTAAGTAGAGCCAGTAACCTTACAATTAATAATGCGATAAACTTGGCAAGTGCAACAGGATTAGGGAAAACAAAAGTGGGATTCATTTTGGTTGCTTTTTCCACTTCGTTACCTGAACTTTTTGTCGCTATATTCGCTGTTTTAGCACCAGCAACAGTGGGCATTACAATAGGCAACGTCTTGGGCTCAAATATTGCAAACGTCTGTTTAATTCTTGGAATATGCTTGCTTGTGATGGCGGCAAAATACCCTGAAAGTGCAGGATTCTTTACCAAGATGGCAAGAGAGGAAGTTGGCAGCCTCAATTTCGGTCTGCTTGTTGCCTCGTTAGTTCCGTTGGTTTTACTTTTTGTTGGATACTCAAGCCAGATAGTGGGAGTCATACTCATCACGATTTTCGCGTTCAACATGTATCAGCTCATGAAGGAAAGAAAAACAGTGGAAGAATTCTCAGAAGACGCAGAAAAAAAGAAGACAAACATCTATGTTTTTCTGTCGATTCTAGGGGCACTTGGAGTTGTCACATGTTCCTATTTCATTGTTGAATCCGCTTCGTTTTTAGCTTTAAGCGCAGGCATCCCAACAGTTGTTGTCGGTGCTACACTGGTAGCCTTTGGAACAAGTGTCCCAGAACTAGCCACAAGTCTGGCATCTGTTCGCAAAGGTTTCTTAGATCTTGCTTTGGGCAACATTGTGGGAAGTTGCTTCTTGAACATCACTTTAATTCTAGGAGTAACCTTCTTGGCTTCACCTGTGCAGGTTGAATTGACAGCTTTTTCAGACGTAATCATTTTTTCGTTGATAGCTAACCTTGTATTATGGTACATCTTACAGAATAAAAGAGTGAACAGGCGCGACGGAATATTTCTGCTTATGATTTACGCAATATTCATAGCAATCAGCTTGGGCAATGCTATATAGACTACACAAAAGGCGCTGTATTGACGTATTTTGCAGCAAACCTAAAATTTACTACGCTGGTGATAGTTGCTCTCGGAAACTTATACCCCCTCTATTTATAGATTCTACTGGTAAATAGACTGCTGTTTGACGGGCAGAAGGTTGAGGATAAAGCTACTCTGTGTAGCGAGCCCCTCAACTATTTTGGAGTTGCCTACAAGTTGAGTTGCCGATTCAGGGGTAATTCTTTTTTGGGTTTGTTGTTTTTAGGTAAAAGAGGATAAGAAAAAAGGTGTTTCTCTCTCCGTTATTTGGTGAGAGAGTTTTTGGGGGTTTTATCGGGTCATTGCTCTTCTGAACACTGGGACAGCTATGGCAATCATGACTGCGCCAAACACTATCAGGATCATCAACTCGGTTGATATTGCAGGTATTCCTGCTCCCAGCACCATGACCTTTCTTAAAGCTGCTGCTACGTATGTAAGCGGCAGGAAACTAGCGATGCCTTGCATAAACCAGGGCATCTGCTCTATTGGGAAGAACACGCCGCTGAGGAACATCATCGGGAACATGAGCATTGTCATCATCATCGTTGCGGTTTCTTGGTCCTTTGCGAACGAGGTCAGCACTATGCCGAGTCCGACAAAACTAAACACCCCTAGGAATAGTAACCCGAAGACCAACAGAATGCTTCCATGAAGAGTAACGCCGAATAAACCAACAGCCAACCCTAAGATAATGACGCCTTGCAGGAGGCCTCTTGCAGTTTGAGCAAGGGTTTTTCCCAGTATTACAGACAACCTGTTGATTGGCGCAACCATCATCCCGTCTAATGTGCCGACTTCTTTCTCTTGAGAAATAGCTGCAGGTAAACCAGTCATTACACTCATCATAACTGTCATAGCCATTATGCCAGGAGCAATGAAGTCAAAGTAGGTGGAGTTGCCATCAACAATTCCTTCTGTTGTAACAGTATAGGGTTTCACAATTGCTAGTGAAGTGCTGTAGGTAACTGAAGAATTTAATCCCAGGACATTTTGCTGAGCCAACATTGTGCCCATCTGGTCAAACACGTTCGCCAAGACGGCTTGAATAGTTGCTGACATTTGTGGATTAGACTGATCAGTTATAATGATGATTGTTCCCTGGTGCCCCGTTAAAATGCTTTCAGTGAAATTGCTGGGAATCACGATGCCACCGTCAATTTCGCCATTCTTGACCAACGTTTTTATTTCATCAACACTGGGAACGCTAGAAAGCTTCATCATACCCGTGTTGTCGTTGATTTGCTGCAAAACAGTAGTGAAAGTTTGGCTTCCAACAAAGGAATTACCGAACCCGCTATCCTGATTAGATATTGCAAGCGGAACGTTGTTCATAGA
>CAYGJP010000077.1:0-8925 GCA_964350175.1 uncultured Candidatus Bathyarchaeia archaeon | reverse complement strand
CTGAGGCTCCTATCCTGCAGAGGTTCGTGGGTTCAAATCCCACCCCCCGCACCAAAATCACAAAATAATTCTGGCAAAGTTCTTCCATACCTTTTGCCTTTACAGAAGGGAGTTCTATCTTCGTGAGGGCGCATCAAAACGCGGTAGCCGAACACAACTTTGCTCAATGTGTATGAATGAGCGACACCTTTTCTCTTTCTTCATTTTAAACTCAGGCTTCAAAACCCAAAAAATGGCGTGATTATCAGGAAACCCGATGTCTAATTTTATATATCTGGTCACTACTATCTCCACACGGCTACAGCCAATTGGTGACGAAAAAGGAACATCGGGAGTTCCAGAAAATGTTGAAAGAAGACAACCGAAAGGTAATGCTTGAAAAAGTAATAAAAGAACATCAGTACCAAGCAAGCTCTCTTTTAGAGATTCTCCACAAAACCCAAGAACTCTACGGATACATAAACAAGGATTTACTGTCTTTTATTGCCACGTCTTTGAAACTTCCACCCAGCCACGTATATGGTGTGGTTGCATTCTACAATTACTTCCGCTTGAAACAACCCGGAGAACACGTTGTTACAACATGCATGGGTACCGCCTGCTACGTGAGAGGCGCTGAGGAAATTATCAGTGCCATCGAGAAAGAGTTCAACGTTCAACGTGGAAACTCGACAACTGACGGTCGTCTCTCCGTGTTTAGCACCCGTTGCATAGGTGCATGTGCTATGGCTCCCAGCATAGTTGTTGACGATGAAGTCATAGGTAAAGCCACCAAGGAAATTGTTATTGAAAGGCTAAAACTTTTGTTGGAGGGTAAAAAACCTGAAACCCGTTGATATTATACACTTAGCTGAAACCGAGCTGGACGCTCAAAGGTCATACAAACACCGAATTAACGTATGCTGCTCCAGCGGATGCCTTCCCTTTGGCGCATTAAAAGTCCTAAAAGCATTCGAAGATGCAGTCAAAGAGTTTGGCGTCCAAAAAGAATGCAAAGTTGCCCGAACAGGCTGCATAGGCACCTGCTCCGTGGGTCCAGCTGTTATGATTGAGCCAGGCAACTATCTTTATCAGAGCGTTACTCCCGAGAAGGCGAGGGAAATAGTCCGAGACCACGTAGTTTTGGGGCTGCCAGTTAAAGAAATGTTGTATGGCAACAAAGCATACTTCGAGAAACAGCATCAACTGGTCATGAAAAACGCTGGAAAGATAGACCCCTACAGAATTGAAGATTACATAGCAGCAGGCGGATATTCTGCGCTTGTCAAATGTCTCATAAGGATGAGTTCCAAAGAAGTCATTGACGAAGTTTGGCTCAGTGGCTTGCGGGGACGCGGCGGCGCAGGCTTCAAAACTGGACAAAAATGGACGTTTGTTGCTAGGGCGCACCGTTCTCCAAAATATATAGTGGCTAACCTCGACGAAGGTGACCCTGGCGTCTTCGCGAACCGCACCCTCGCTGAAGCTGATCCACACGCCATAATTGAAGGTATGTTGATAGCTGCGTACGCCACAGAAGCTAACAAAGGATACATTTACAGCAGAGCCGAGTACCCACTGGCCGTTGAGACGTTGAAGAAGGCCATAGAAAAAGCCAAGGCAATGAATCTTATAGGTGAAAACATTCTTGAAACTTCGTTTAGCTTCGACATTGAACTGAGGCTGGGCGCTGGCGCATTCGTGGCTGGCGAAGAAACCGCCATACTTGCATCAGTTGAGGGCAGCAGGGCAAATCCTCGTCCTCGTCCACCTTATCCGGCAGCTTCAGGATTATGGAAAAGCCCCACTCTCATACAAAACGTTGAGACATTGGCAAACATTCCTCAAATAATTTCTCACGGTGGTCTTTGGTTCTCAAAGATTGGTTCGCCAACCTGCACTGGAACAAAATGTTTCTCTTTAACTGGCAAAGTCAACAATCCTGGTCTCATAGAGGTTCCGATGGGAATCACCCTGCGAGAAGTCATTTACGACATAGGCGGTGGAGTGCCTGACAATAAGAAATTCAAAGCAGTTCTGGTAGGTGGGCCTTCAGGTGGGTGTTTGCCTGATACAATGTTGGATTTGCCCATAGACTATGAGTCTTTGACGAAGGCTGGTGCTATCATGGGTTCCGGCGGCATTGTAGTTATTGATGAAGACTCCTGCATGGTTGATACCGCCAAATTCTTCATAGATTTCTGCGTAGACGAATCCTGCGGCAAATGCACGCCCTGCCGAGTAGGTTTACACAAAATCCAAGAAACCTACGCGAGAATTATAGGCGGCGTGGGCAAACCTGAAGATATCCAATTCCTCAGAAGCTCTTGCGGCTACATCCAAGAAGCAAGCCTTTGTGGTCTGGGTCAAACGGCGCCGAATCCTGTTTTGACAACTATGCGTTACTTCGGAAACGAGTACAACGAGCATATTCTCCAAAAGAAGTGTGCGGCAGGGAAGTGTTCATTCAAACATAATGAAAAGGAGGACGAAATTTGACCACTAAAACGGTTTCTCTCAAAATAGACGGACACGACATAACCGCTCAAGAAGGAAAAAGCATCCTTGAGACGGCGATAGAAAACGGACTAGACATACCTCACTTATGTTTCTTGGCAGGACTAACAAAAACTGGCGCCTGCCGTCTGTGCATTGTTGAACTTAAGGGGCAAGCGAAGCTGTTTGCGTCATGTTCAACGCCGGTTAGCGACGGTATGGAAGTCATTACCAACTCAGATAAACTGAAAGAATATCGCAAGAACACTGTGCAGTTGCTGCTTGCCGAAAGGAACCACATCTGTTCCGTTTGCGTTGCTAACAAGAATTGTGAGCTACAAGCCTTAGCTGACAAATTGGGTGTTGACCATGTTGCGTATGAAAGAGAATGGACGCATGAAGAAATTGATTCTTCCCATCCCTTCCTAGTAATTGACAGGAATCGATGCATACTTTGCACGCGCTGTGTCCGAGTTTGCGACGAAATAGAAGGTGTTCATGCGTTAGATTTGAAGTTGCGGGGTAAAGACTCCCAGGTTATCGTTGATTTTGACGACGCTTGGGGCAAATCAACTTCGTGCACTTCATGCAGAAAATGTGCTAAGGTTTGCCCAGTTGGCGCCATCTATGTAGAAGGCGAACCGCTTTCTGAAACTAAGGATACAAGTATCGCTGATTTCGTGCTCTCAAGGAGGAAAAAGTAGTTGCCGACAAATGCAAAACCCAAACTTGCAACCATGTGGCTAAGCGGCTGTGCAGGTTGCCACATGTCTCTTCTTGACATTGACGAGGTTCTGCTTGATTTAGCCAAAAAAATTCAGCTAGTTTACGGCCCATTAGTTGACATTAAATCTTTCCCTGAGGGCGTGGATGTAACTCTTATCGAAGGTGCAGTTGCCAACAAAGAACAAGTGGAAGTGTTGAAGCAAGCCAGAGCACGAAGCAGGATTCTGATTGCAATGGGCGACTGCGCGGTGACAGGTAACGTTCCAGCGTTAAGAAACGCGTTTGAAGACAGCGACCAAGCAGTTCTGCAAAGAGAATTTGTCGAGAACAGCGATATTCAACCCAAGATTCCTAAGGATGTGCCAAAACTGTTGAAAAAGGTGTATCCTTTGCATGAAGTAGTGAAGGTTGACTACTTTATTCCAGGCTGTCCACCTCCAGCGGGCAACATCGCTTATGTTTTAACTGAATTACTGGCTGGAAAAGTTCCGCTAATGGAGAACAAATCAAAATACGGTTAAAGAAGGTTTAGCAAAATGAACCCCAAAGTCATAACCATAAATCCGATTACCCGAATAGAAGGACACGCCAAAGTAAGCATCTTCCTAAACGACGATGACTCCGTACGGGACGCAAGATTCCAAGTCATAGACTTCAGAGGCTTCGAAAAGTTCTGCGACGGTCGTCCCTTCTACGAAATGCCCAGCATCACCGCGAGAGCCTGCGGCATCTGCCCTGTTAGCCATATGTTAGCTTCGGCGCAAGCATGCGATGAACTAGTTAACGTTAACATTCCCCGCACAGCAACTCTGTTGCGTCGTTTGATTCACATGGGGCAACTTATCCAATCGCACGCGCTGAACTTTTTCCACCTCTCCTCACCCGACTTCTTGCTGGGGATGGATTCTGACCCTGCCAAACGAAACATACTCGGCATAGCCGCGGAGTATCCAGATTTGGCGCGCAAAGGCATCAGGCTAAGAAAGTTCGGGCAAGAAGTCATCGAAAACGTTGCTGGCAAGAGAATTCACTCTAGTGACTGGATTGTTCCAGGAGGGGTAAAAACTCCGCTTACCAAGGAAAAAGCGGATTATCTTAAACGTAACCTGCCTGAAGCCTTGAAGACCACTCAAGAAACATTAGCTATGTGGAAGAACTACTTGCCCAAATTCGAAGAGGACGTTGAGAACCTAGGGAATTTCTCTTCGCATTATATGGGTCTTGTAACTGAGAGCGGCGGCCTTGAGCATTACAGTGGAACTTTAAGAATCGTATCTCCAGACGGAAGCATAATGGTCGACCACATTGACCCGAAGAAATACTACGAGCACATCGGAGAAGCCTCTGAAGACTGGTCCTACATGAAGTTTCCCTACCTCAAAAAACTTGGCTACCCCGACGGCTTCTACCGTGTCGGCGCGCTGGCTAGATTAAACGTTGCTTCTCACTGTGGAACCCCGTTAGCGGACCAAGAACTCAAAGAGTTCAAGAAACTCGGCAAAAAAGGCGTAGTCCCCAACACATTCCACTACCACTATGCACGCCTGATTGAAACCCTCTACTGTATCGAAAACGCAAAAGACATCCTCGAAGACCCTGACGTTTTGTCGGACAGAGTTTGGGCAAAAGCATCAATCAGCAACAGCGAGGGAATTGGTGTCGCTGAAGCTCCAAGAGGCACACTGATTCATCACTACCGCGTTGACAAGGCTGGTTTGATTACTTGGAACAACATGATTATTGCCACTGAGCACAACAACATAGCTTTCAACAAGGCAGTAACTCAAGTTGCCAAGAAATACGTCAAGGCGCAAAAGCTCCAGGAAGGCATGCTCAACAGGGTTGAAGCGGTTATCCGCGCGTTTGACCCCTGCCTCAGCTGTGCAACACATGCGGTTGGCAGCATGCCTCTAGAGGTCCAACTGGCGAATTCGGAAGGGAAACTTTTAGACCGCGTAGTCCGATAACCACACATTTTTCCTTTTTTCCACCGCCTTTTTAGCATTTAGAAGCCAACAAGTATGTAAAACAAGAAAACACGCTTTAGACAGCCCCGTTTGTGCATGCAAAAGATTTTTTAATCCAGCACATCTAACTTTAGCCGAGATGATCTAGCTATGAAAATACTAAACGAGTTTGTCCCAACACGCAAATTTCTGAAACTCGCCGAAGAAATCCACGATCTAGTTGATGGATGGAACGTAACCGACAGCGCCGCTGGTTTCCCAGCCGCAAGCGGTGTTGTTGTAAGCTGCATCCTCAAAAACAAGTACCCTGACAAATATGTCTGCCCAATCTTTATTCTGCACTATAAAGGACCAGTTGAAGTAGGCGGATTAGCACTCGCATCAGACATTATTGGTCTTGATGGTTTAGCGGTTACAATGGGTGACAAGCCACACTACGGTGAACCCATAAAGATGCTTCCTTCATCAGAGGCAGCAAGAGACTTCATACGCAACGACGTGAAAACCAAGAACCTAAAACTCGGCTGCTTACTAACAGCAAGGCAATCAATCGAAGCCACACTGCAACGTGTACGTGAACCATGGGACTTCGTTTACTTCATGAGACTAAACGATGCCTCATTCGATCACCTTAAAGCAGTTTCAGCGGAATGCAAGAAACTAAACAAGCCACTGTTTACATACTTCCTTGTAGGAACTGAGAAGAACAAAGAAATCGTGAAAGTAATTGGCTGGCCAGTAACTGCAACGATGGAAACTGTTGAAGAAAAGGCAGCAAAACTGGTTGGTCTCGTCGACGGCATCATCGCCACATGCGCTGGAGACGCCGAAGGCGACAAAGAGATGCTGCAGAAGCTGCAAAAGTTCCGAACGAAATAGCTGCTTAACCAAGGCAGAAACCGCGACGTTAGTCGTCGAAAAATGGCGCCTTGATGCGTCCCCTTAATTTGGGCGTATTTTGGCGCCACAGAAACTTTTTCTTTTCAAGCTAAACGTTCTTTTAACAGTCACCTTCTGTATCCAAACAGCGTATGCTCTTACCGAGACAGCGCTAATGACACTTTAACGGTGTCTTCGTCCTCGGCCACAATTTTGTAGCCTTTCCGATTACACAAATTTACCATTCTAAAGTTGCCAGCAATCACATAGCTGTGGATTTCCTCTAGGTGCCTGTCTCTGGCAATATCTGCAAGGAGATCCATGAGTTTTGACCCAAGCCCGAGGCTCTGCCATTGGTCACATACTAAGATGGCGAACTCGCCTGTTTTTCCGTCTGGTTCAAGAATTAACGTGACTGTGCCGATTATTTTTCTGCTGCCATCTTGGAGTTCGGCGACTATGGCGATTTCGCGGTCGTAATCTAAATTGCAGAACCGCGTCAACGTGTCATGCGACATTTCCTTTATTATCTCAAAAAACCTCATCCGCATGCTTTCTTCAGACAACGCTTTGAAGAGTTCTTTGAAGCGTACTTCATCTTCAGGTTTTGTCGGACGCAGCAGCACTTTAGTGTCGTTTTTTAGTTTTCGAAAAGAAAAATATTTCTTGGGGTAAGGCGCAATGACGAGGTGTTCATGGTGTTCGGCGACTTCACGCATGATTCTGCTCGTATCGATGACTACCCGGGCGTCAACCGCGACTACCCCTTTTTCATCGGCTATCAGAGGGTTTATGTCAATTTCCTCTATTTCAGGAAAATCTGTGACAAGCTGCGAAAACTTGACAAGAATCTCTTCGAGGACCTCACAGTTAGCAGCGTAGGCGCCCGATGAGACGCGTTTGAAGACTGCTGTGTTTTCCATCAGCCGCCTCGCAAGCACTCTGTTCAGAGGTGGAAAGCCAATGCTTGTGTCTTTGAACAGTTCCGCGGCAGTTCCTCCCATCCCAAAAATGATTGTTGAACCGAACTGGCGGTCTTTCTTTGCCCCTAACAGGATTTCGTAACCTTTTCTGCCTATCATTCTCTGGATTGCTACGCCTTGGAATTCCGCTGTGATGCTTGAGTTTTTGACTCTGTCGGCTAGCTGGCTGAAAAAGACAGGAATTTCTGATGGGGAATGCACGTTCAGGATTACGCCTTCAATTTCTGATTTGTGGGTGAACTGCGGAGAGATGGCTTTCATAACTGTTGGGTAGCCCAGTTCAGCGGCCAGCGTGGTCGCTTCTTCAGGAGTGGTTGCAACGAGAGTTTTCAGCGCTGGGATTTTATATGCTTCCAAAAACTGGAGAGACTCAGGCAAAGTGAGGACTTTTCTTCCCTCGCAGAAGGCTCGTCTCAAAATTCCTTTGAGAAAAGTTGGAGCGGTTAACTCTGCGGAGAACTCTTCAGGCGTCTGATAGAGTAGCTCCAAGTTTTGAGTGTAGCTCCACATGTACATGAAGGTGGAAACTGCCTCTTCAGGCGTTCTGAAAGCTGGAACCCCATTTCTTTGCAGTATTCTTCGAGCTTCACGGCAACGGTCGTCTTCGCCTGTGAGAGCGACAAGCAGAGGCTTCTTGGTTTGTTTTGCAAAATCCACAGCGAGTTGGGATAAGGCACACGAGTCTGTTGCTTCTTGAGGCGTGTAAATAATTAGGGAGCCGCTGCTGTTTGGGTCATCTAAGCAGATTTCCATAGCCTGTTTGAACCTTTCTGGGGTGGCGTCCTCAAAAACGTCAAGTGGATTTGCCATAGTGCAGTAGGAGGGCAAAACACACCTCAAACGTTGAACAGATTCGCTGGTCAACTCTGAAAGTTTTCCGCCTCTGGCAATCAAATAGTCCGTAGCCATAATTCCCGGGCCCCCTGCGTTGGTGATTATTGTCAGGTAGGGTCCAGTTGGGTTAGGCTGCATAACTAGAGCTTCTGCGCAGTTAAAAAGCTCGTTTATGGCTCCAACGCGGACAACCCCTACACGTTTAAAGGCTGCATCATAGACAGCATCTTGTCCGCTCAGGGCGCCGCTGTGGGAAAGCGTTGGCGCCTTGCTCTCTTGGAAGCGCCCTGCCTTAACCAGCACGATTGGTTTGGTTCTGGCGTAACCTCGTGCGGCGCTCATGAACTTTCTCGCGTTTTTTATAGACTCCACATAGAGCACAATGCTTTTGGTCTGAGAGTCCATTCCGAAGTAATCAATCAAGTCGCCCAAGTCTACGTCCAACATTGAACCAGTGGAGACAACTGCGCTGAGGCCAACATGGTTTTCAGACGCCCAATCTAACACTGAAGAGCACAAAGCAGCACTTTGGGAAATGAACGCAATTTTTCCTGGGAGGGCTGTTTTTTTCGCGAAAGTGGCGTAAAGGTTAATTTTCGGTCTTATAACGCCGAAACTTTTTGGACCTATTATTCGCAAGCTGTAGGTTTTTTTGTGTTCAAGGATCTGTTGCTCTAAGATTTGACCTTGTTTCCCTGTTTCTCTAAAGCCTGCTGAAGTTATGATGATTCCTGAAACTCCAGCTTTTCCGCATTCTTCAACGATTTGTGGAACGGTGTGTGCAGGCGTGGCGATTATGGCAAGGTCCACTTTGTCTGGGGTTTTGTCTATGCTTGGGTATGCTGCTATTCCTTGTACTGTTTGTCGGAAAGGGTTCACAGGGTAAACCGTGCCTTTGTACGTGCCTATTAAATTATGGAATATTTTGGCGCCAAAGGACTCTTCTCTTTCGCTTGCGCCTATAACGGCAATTCGTTTTGGGTTAAAAACGCGATTAAGGTTTTCTATTCCCAGATTTAACCACCTTTCAGCTGAGAAGTGCCTGTTAGGTGATTTAATAG
>CAYGJP010000076.1:0-9005 GCA_964350175.1 uncultured Candidatus Bathyarchaeia archaeon | reverse complement strand
CTCTTGCATAACCTGCTGAACAATCTTTTCTGTGGAAAACTTGGATTGAAGCTGTTTGTCCATATTGGATGCATTCAAATCTGTAACATTTAATTTTCATGTTTACTCAATCCTTTTGGCTGGTGAGCTTCCCAGACTGGTCAAGATGTAAACTTTATCAAAAGAAGATAAAAAGTACTAACAAACTCTTACCTGCTGCTCTTTTGCCCTAATTTCACTATGCCTCTTTGTTTTCTATTGGATGAAGAAACTCTGAAGTAACCTCGACCAAGTTGAGCTCTCCTTTAAGAAGGCACTTCACCATTAAATCATGTTTCTCATCACCTATTTTTGTTCCAGTTGAAAGAAGCCTGTCTTGTAGAATAACTGAAGGGCTTGAAAAAATTAAGAACTGCTCTATCTGAGAACACATAACCTTTCTTCCAGAAACCAACAAAGGCACATTATTGTTAATGGGTTGCACGTAATGGGCAATTAATTCTTCAGATGAACAATTGAAGGAACGAAAACGTCGTACATTCTTTTTCTTGCCAACATAGTATTTGATAGCCAAAAGATAAAACGCCATGCGGATCTCATTACATATAGGCTATAATTAGCACAAAAACTTTGTGCAGCTAGGAAAGCGTTTATCCCTAAACTGCTCAACTCAACTATTTTATTGAAACTCATAACTGATTCTTGACGGCTAAGACCACTCAAAGCCAAATACCTAAGCCACAACTTCCAAAAGCAACCTGAATCAAGGCTTTTTTTGTTTAGGTGGAAAAGGCGGTGCGCATTAGAACTTTCACATGAATAAAGCTAAACAGCCATCTCAAGCCGAACTGTGCCTTTTCTAGCCTTTTTGTGCCTTTTCTAGCCGTGGACTAACCAAAATCTGAACACAGAATTAAAAACGGGGCTCAAAACGGGCGTTTCAAAAAGGAGGGGGGAGGGGGTAGGCAAAACGATGGGGTCCTATCAGAGGACAACTTCTGTTTTCATGAACCCTGTTTGTAGGTTTCTAATCGACCCAAAAGCTGCCGTGCGCTTGACGCAAAAACTTCTCTTCCCCGCATTGCACCCGAAAAACCATACGTCTTGAGTACGTCCAAAACTATGTGAGCCTGTTGCTGAACAGCCTCTCTGCCGTACTCGTCAATTTCAGATGCGAGAGAGTAAAACTGCCCGTTTTTAACGTTAAGCTCAATCAGCGGCCTGCCTTTGTAGCGGTAAACTATGAAGTCGCCCTCATCTTTCAACAAAACATTCTCCAGCTTCACTTTAGCTTTTTCAAGAATTGGTTTTAGCTGCGCCACGGACAGGTTGGCTGGGAAAAACCTTCCAGTTTTGTCAGGCTGCCACTGTCGGGTCATTGGTCTTTTTTTTCCAAATTTGTCTTTGTGGTTTGGGTCGGTCTCCACTGGAGTAATCCTGACGAGGCTGCTGGTTTTTTCTTTCAAGTTGCCGCTTGACATACTCTTAATCAATCCGCTACAGTATTCGATTCTGAAGCTATTGTGAATTAGCTCAGCAGTGCATAAAAACTTTCACAACGGCAGTCAGCTCAATCCCAAAAAAGGCAGGAGGCGCACGCAACCGCGATAGGTTCGTTCATTGTACGCGGTTTTTGTGCACGGACAAGTATCTTCGGGTAAAGTAGTTCACAAAGCCTTCTTCGGTTCTTTGCAGTGCTTTGTAGTATGATTTCCTTTTCTTGTACTCGATTATGAGCATAGGATAACCCTTTTTCCATAAAATGTAATTCATTAAGAGTCTGCCTATTCTGCCGTTACCATCACCAAACGGGTGGATTTTTTCAAACATGTAATGCGCCCTAGCAGCCACTTCAACAGAATTCAAGCTCGATTCATTCACAAACGAAATGAGCTGCTGCATGAGTCTCTCCACATCCCGCCAATCAGGCGCCACATAAGACCCAACCCGTACCAAGTAATCTCTAAAACGCCCCGCGATATCAGGTTTCGTCTCCCCGAAAACACCCTCATGCCAACTCAACAAAAGCTTCTCAGACATTTTCTCTTCCGCTTTTAACATGCCCATAAAAACTTTCGCGTGGGCTTCAGTTTCCTTAACATCCTTGAGCGGCTTGTTTGGAGCCACTTTGTCCTCCAGTATCAGCCTTGCCTCATCAAGTGTTATGGTGGAACCTTCTATTGCGTTGGTGTTATAGGTGAAGGCTATGGCTAATTCCTGAAGTTCCCTTGCTTTTGCAGATTCAGGATACTTCTGCCATTCTTTCTGAAAACTGTTTTTTATCTTTTCGAATTTTTCAGTCAACGCTTCTTGGGCTTCAAGCAAAAGTTTAGCTTCAATTTCTTCGATGTTGGCGGGGACTTTTTTGCCCAAGTAACGTTCTCTTGTGATGACTTTCCCGTCTTTTCGGAACGAATGCTGCAGGTAGAAATATTCTACTGTGCCCTTCGTTCTTTTGATGATTCGCACAAGCTTTTTACCATTACATTAGATATGAACATTTCGTTTTCAGCTAACTTTGTAATGGTAATTTTTGGCGCGCCACTCGATAAGTACAGCACAAATGCGTATTCATCAATAACAGAGCACCGCTTAACTAATAATTGAGCTCTTGGACTGTTTGTGAAGTGGAAAGGAAGTGTGTTTTTAGCCGAAGTTGTAGTGTTTCTTGATTTTCTCTTTAATCTCCCACGTACACTTGAGTCCAACAGGAAACACCACATAGTCACCTGCGCCGAACTCAATTGTCCCTTCAGGGCATTTGACGGCGGCTTTGCCTTTGAGGATTAGGCAGGTTTCTTTTTCGTCGTATTCCCATGGGAACGCGGATTCTTCTTTCTCCCAGATAGGCCACGATTCAGCTTCCTGCTTCTCTTTCGGAGTAGGTTTTGTAACTTTAGGCTTCATCTTAAATCACCATTAATAGCGTCTTGGGCAATGATTAATCTTACGGGTTTCCTACGGCGTTAGCTTATTCTTCTTCGTCGTTTACGTTTCCGATGATCTCCATAGGTTGCCCACAGCAGACGAGTTTTCCCGCACCAGCAGCAACCACCTCGACGGAGTTGCCGCAGATTTTGCAGAGGTACAGTTCTCCAACATTAGTCATTTACTCACCTCCACTCTTTTTGCCTTAGCTGGTTTTCTTTTTATCCAGTTGGCACTTTACTTCGTAATTAATCAGAATTAACCCAACTACAGTCAACACCACCCCTATTACCAAGAGAAGTTCCAGATGCGAATAACCCAAATACTGGTCAAGAAGAGTCCATGCACTTCGGAAAACCCGCACCGATGCGCCTAGAAGAAGGATTTCGCCTAAGATTATAATTGCCAACCGCATACCTTATAATTGCACTTTTCACCTTATAAAAGCAGTTTTTCAAGGACCGCTTTTGTTCTCTGAATTTCTTCGGGTGTGCATTTCTGGTTTAGCTCCAGTGTTAAAGGTCCACTGTACTGGTATTCGCGGAGCTTTGTAAGGAAAGCAACAAGGTTCGGGGTTTCTTCCATGAAGGGCTTGTGGGCGCGGTTACTCATGTGAACGTCACAGAGCCTGTCTTTGTATTTCTCAAGAAGCTGGAAGGTTTGCCCCGTAGCTTCAGCATGACAAAAATCAATCGTCACCCCCATGTCACCATCGTCAATTACGCCAAAGATTTCTTCAAGCTCACACACGTTTTTGCCATAACTACTGGACGCATACGAAAGATTCTCTAAAGCCAACTTGACCCCTAACTTCTTCGCGTACGGAACCAGTGCTCCAAAGATTTCTTTGAGGAACTTTTGCCGCAGGTTTTCAGGAAGTCTGCGTGAAACGTTAGAGTGAACCACCATAACAGGCGCTAAGAGTGCATGGGCGAAATCCGCTGAAACCTTCACATAGTAGATTGCTTTGGGTATTTCCCCTTCGTCTTTTACGTGTAGGCTGGCGGCGTGAAGCGTGAGGCACCGCAACCCGTGGGCGTTGATTAGTTTTTTGGCGGTGTACACTGAGTCTTCATCGTTTTCTTCAACGCTTTTCATGTTGAACTCCAAGTTCGAGAAGCCCAATCGGCTAATGGCTGTGATGTTTTCGTCTAAAGTTTGTTTGGAGAAGATGCCGTTGGACAAGCTTAACTTCAAATGCCAAAACCTACTTTCAGTGCTACATAAAACAAGGTGTGGGTTTTCATATTTTAATCAGTTGCAGCCTTGAACTCGCTGTTTCTGGTTAGGTTGTTTTGTGGACACATATCGGTTTTCGGAATATGTCAAAGCACATAACAACCATTATATTGCGATTTACGATACGCCTATTCTGCCTGCATCACCGTGGTACATGTAAACAGTTTCAGCACAACAAAAACACAGAAGACCCAAACCATGACCCTAAAAACCGAATTGCAACCAGCATTCAAAATCCACTTGGACCATAAACAAACAGCCGTTTTTGATGAAGTGTTCCTTGAAGCCACCGATTCAGTGTTCTCTTTGCTGGGCAACCCATGCAAGCAGGCAATCTATTACCATTTGGAGAACAGCTATGCTCTCAATAGAGCTGCAATTCCGCATAAAATTGCCGAGTTTGCGGCTGCATTGGAAGCCCTCTTCGGAAAAGCTGCTTTGCTGCTTGAGGTCCAGATTATGCGCTCGCTTCATGTTAGGGTGCAGGGTTTCAAGCATTACCCTGGAACGGGTGGTTTGTTGTTCGTGGCTTATGTTGAGGGCCTGCGCCGCTTTATGTGCGCTTAGGTTTGTATATGTTTTTAATGGTTTTCTGTTTATGTGTTGAACAGTTCCCAACACTATCCCGATTATGCTTCAGAAGCTGAATCTATAACATCAATTAATGGTGTGAATGCCTGCTTCAAGAACGTTCTATATGCTTTTGGTATGTGTCAAGGTTTATATGCATGCTTGCGGAGTATGAAGACGTACGATATGTCTAATTAGAGACATATTGTATATCTGTACAACAGATAAACAGTAGGAAAGAAAGTAAAATGGCAAACTTCCAAAAAGAAATCCAAACCAAACTCACCAAAGGCCTGCTAGACATGATAATCCTTCAATTCCTCGACGCTCAACCAATGCACGGCTATCAAGTAATCACCAAAATCCGCAAGAACTTCGGCGTCTACTTCGGACCCAGCACAGTCTATCCTCTGCTGAATTCTCTTGAAAAGAAAGGTTACGTTAAAAGCGAATGGAACATGGACACCGAGCGACCCCGCAAAGTTTACCACCTCACAACTGATGGCCAAACAGTGCTGAACTTCACCGAAGGTTCACTAAACCTCATCTGCAGAACAATGACCGCCGAAACCAAAGTCAAAATCGAAGCCGCAACCATCAACATGTCAGGTTCCCGGTTTCCAAATAAAACCGGCTCCATCCACGTATAAAACAGGCCTCCAAAGTCTTTATCTGCGCTTATTTTAGCAGAAACTCCCAAAAGGGAAAACTCGAAAAGACTGTTCACTTAGCCCTGATGGCGAAATGCTTGCCTTAGGGTCTGACGCATTCAGCTTTTGGTCTGTACGGACGTTTAGTTGTTCGTCTTCGTTTGTGTTTTTCGCATTCGTTTATTCGCGTTAACATCCAGCCTTTGTCTTGGTATGTGCATCCGCAGGGCAGCTTCGTCACTGTTTTGTCTTCATCCGCAGATTTCGCTGGCTCATTCGTCAAGGTTGGTCCTCTGATGTTTCACAGGGAACTTATCAATTTATAATTTTCTACAGAGGATAGAGCAATGAAAAATGGTGTTGATTTTAAGAAAAGAAGGGGGGCGACGGTTTAGCAGATGTTGGCTGCGACTGTTGCTAAATCGGCTATGTCTATTTTGTAGTTGTTGTTGAAGTCCATGCGATGGTCGTAGTTGCCCCAGCCTGGCATGGAACCGTAGGCTTTTGCCACGTTTGCAATGTCTGTTCGGGTTAGAGTGTTTGCAGTTGTGCCGTCGTCATCGCTGAACTTGAATGGGTTAAATTGCATCATGCTGGTTCGTGAGCGGACAACTGAGCCTGACAAGGGGCTTATGCCATCAATATCAAGTGTGAATGTTGTCCAGTTGTTTGTGATTGTGAGTTCTCCATAGGCTTTTGCGACGGCGGTGTCACTGTCACGGTGGATGTTAGTTATGTCGCCGTTGGCATTCGTGGTTACTGTGACAACGGTGGTTACGTTGTAGAGGTTCCATGTACCGCTGATGAAGAAGTTGCTTGTTCCTGAACTCAAGGTGGAAACAGACGCGTTTGCTAGCCTAGCCGAGTAGAAGCTGTAGGTGAAGTTTTGTGCTGCTCTGACTGCATTGATTGGGCGCGAGGTGTTGGTTGTCCATATGGCACTTGCAAAAGCTAGCTGGCGTGTATCTGAAACATTGAATGTTGTGGTTCTAGCTTGTGTTGAAATGGACCCGTTAACGTTGGTTGAGCCCCATGTTGTCACTAAGCCGTCGATTCGCACTAGGTTTTGCTGGTTTGGCCTGTTGGAATTGTTAGCCCCATTTCCAAATCTTGACCCTATCCCTAAGTTAGTCCACGGTTTCGCATCTGTAAAGCTTAATGCTAAACTTAAGCTGCCGACTGTAATAACTGCCAACAATATTACGGCTATAGTCTTTTTCATTTTTGTTCACTCTTCTGAAACTTCTACACTCAACTTTATTATGGCGAAATAAAAGCGTTTCTGAGCCCCTTTTCTGATAATGAGTGCAATTATGGTTTAATTTAGTTCATTAATGTTCATTATGGTTTATTTCGGCTTTTACAATCTAAAAACGGTTTATTTACACATAATAAATGATTAACGCGTCACCTACCAAAAATTGAATTTAGGTCTCGTATAGACAAGATGACTCAATTAGCGGGGGCGGGACTCAAAACCTTCTCTTGATAGGTTTGGTTTTTTAGTTGTAATTTTTAAATAGGCAGAATTTAATCTGTAACATAAGGTCCAAAATGAAATTTCGTATCACAGCCACATTATTTGTCCTGTGCATACTGTTTCTGTTGCTTACTCCGATGTGTAATGCACAAGGCCAGAATCCCACCCAATACACTGTTAGAATACAGACCGACGGCTCGGCTACTTGGACCATTACTCAAGTCTCAGACATTAACGGGACAATAGATACGTGGGATGGTTTCCAGCAGAAAGTCTTCACAATTATTGACGCCTCCATTAGTCAAACCCAGCGGGAAATGGACGTGTACCTTGACTCGCTTCAGATGAACACCATCATCTCGTGGGAGACCCAATCGAAAATAACTGAGTACGTGTTCACTTGGCAAAATTTCAGCATAACCCAAAACGGGAAAATGGCGTTTGGTGACGTGTTCAGTGTCAATGGTTTTTTCAGTTACCTCTACGGCGATGGCGTACTCCAAATAACCTATCCGTCGACTTATGCTATCCAGTCGGTTTCGCCTGCGCCCAATGAACACGACGATTCAACTCAAACCATCAAATGGCTCGGGAGTCAATATTTCATCAACGGCAACCCCAACATCATTTTAACCAACAATCCCCAGACTGGCAACAACAACGGACGACCACAGAGCCTCACAGTCGCCATAGTAGTTACATTAACGATAGTCTTTTCTTTGGTCGGATTCTACTTTGTCAGGCGCCGCAAGCGGCACAATCGAGAATCAAACGTCACCACGAATTTTGGGGCGCCAAAAGTTGAGAGTGAAGAAGAAAAAATCCTCAAAGTCATCCAATCATCAGGCGGTAGCGCGTTCCAATCCGCAATTACAGAGAAATGCCGATTTTCCAAAGCCAAAACAAGCCAACTCCTAACCGCCTTAGAGAAAAAAGGCGTTGTGAGAAGATATAAGAAGGGGAGAGACAAGATAGTGACTTTGACTGAACGGGTTAAAGGTGAAAAATCGTGAAATACCCGAATTTGTCCAAACGTAAAATCTTCCTGTTAATCGGGATTTTTGTGTTGCTTGTGCTTTACCCGATTCATGCTGCTTACTCGCAAACTTCCAGCATAGTTATCCAAGTTGAGCCTTCCCTGATATCCGCAAAAGTGGACGAAACATTCGACGTGAACATAACCTTAAGCAACGTACAAAACCTCTACGGCCTAGATGTAACCCTCAACTGGAACAACGCCGTCTTGCAAGTCGTAGAGGCAAACCACAACTTAGGCGTGGAATCACACCCTAATGGTGTCCTGCACGAAACAATTGGCGCACCCATATACATAGCAGAAGATAATGCCTCTCAAGAAATAGGCGCATACCACCTTGTAGCCACATCCCAGAACCCAGCTGCTTCCTTCAGCGGCAGCGGAACCATAGCAACCATCACCTTTAAAGTTCTCAGCGTGGGGCACTCAGGACTGGATCTGCAAAGCGAATTGGCAGACTATCCGCAACCAGATGAACCGTCTAACCTTATTGACCACACAAATGTCAGCGGCTCAGTTGACACCGTAATTCCCGAATTCCCCACAATAGTTACCGTGGCGCTGCTACTTGTTTTCGTCACAATCGCCGTGCTGTTTACAAAGAAGGCACAAACAAAAAACGCAACCCCAACCACAATACACACGGCTACACCAAAACTCTAAACCAACTTTTCCTAAAGAACCCCCAATTCACTGCCCCTTTCAATCTATAAATAGAGGGGGTATAGACAAAAAAACAGCGCGTAGTTACCCAGTCAGGGCTGGAAACCAAATTTTTTGTAAATCCGCTGCTTGTTCTCCTCAACCTTCTCTGCGACATCCAAAAACAAGTTGCGCCCACAAGCGTCAATGGCAACCACCAAAGGACCAAACTCGTCCACTTCAAGAATCCACAACGCTTCAGGCATACCCAAATCCAACCATTCAACACCTTTAACTTGTTTTATGGCTTTGGCAGCCAGAACCGCAGCCCCACCAGTAAAAGCACAATAAACCGCACCATACTTCGCCATGGCATCTGCTGTGCGTTTGCCCATGCCCCCTTTGCCGATGACCATGCGCACTTTGGAGCCCTTTACGAATTCGTCTTCAACCGTTTCCATACGCGTACTCGTAGTTGGAC
>CAYGJP010000075.1:0-9083 GCA_964350175.1 uncultured Candidatus Bathyarchaeia archaeon | reverse complement strand
GGTATAGGCGCAGCCATAGGTGGACCCGGCGTTGACGCCTTCAAGATTGAAGAGTCCATCGTTGAATACAAGATTCCGCTGTACGCTGTAATAATCAAAGAAGACATCGGCGACGCAGTTTCTATGATGCGTAAAGAGATTTCAGACGCTGTCGACAAGGCAATTGAACGCATAAAAACCGTCGTCGCGGAAAAGACCAAAGAAGGAGACAAAGTCATAATCGTTGGTGTCGGCAACACCATCGGAATAGGACAATAGGAGGAAACCAAAGTGAGCCACAAATCAACAAATTCCGCAACCAACAAAATCTCAACATTCGTACTATCCGCAATATACTTAGTCTTTGCACTTTCAGTTGTTGCTGTCTTTGTCGCCATCGGCGCTTTCTACCAAGGCGAACCCATCGAGACCACAATATCCTTGATGGCTATTGGCTTTATCTCTATGGCAATGGCGGGATACATACTGTTCCAGTCAAGAAAACGCATGGCCAGCCTGAAAACCGAAAACCCACCAATCCTCACCACCATCGAATGCAAGAAATGCAACATCAAAACCACCCGAGAATTCCAACGCGGCGACTACGTGTTCAAAGAACTTGAGCCCTGCCAGAAATGCCAAGACGAAAAACAGATGATAACTGCTATCTACAGGGAAGTTAAAGAAAAAGAAAAACCAGTAACCGTCTAAGTCAAGTTAAGACGGTACAACCATCTTCTTTTACCAGCACCGTGTGCTCAGCTTGGGCAACAGGTTTTCTTGTGACTTCAACAAAGATGGGGTAACCCATAATCGCCCTTGTCGCCAGTAATTCTTGGAAGGTTTCTCGGTGCTGTTCAGCGGGAACAACGCCTTTGAGCCAGCGTTCAGTGAAGGGTAAGGTTCTGAAGTTGTCTTCTATGAATTTCAAAAGCTGCTTTGCCGCTGGATTTTTAGCTGATTTGGGTTTGACTAAGCGGAAGATGGTTTTCTGCGGTTTGTCCTCAACGGCTCCGCCTGCTTCAGGTACTGTGACGAAGGGTTCTATGGCGTAAACTTCGCCCGCTTTGATTTTTGTTAGGGAAATCTGTGCGACATTGGGTATGCTGGTTCCCGCGTGAATCAAGTATCTGCCAACCGAGTGCCCCGTCAGGTTTGAGATGGGTTTGAAGCCGCGGTTTTTTATGGTGGTCTCGACAACGGCGCCGATTTTTGAAACGGATAAATCTGCGCGGATAGTGTCTATGGCTGCTTTCAACGCGGCTTCAGCAGTGTCCACCATGCTTCTGTAGTCAGGGTTGAAGCACGCTGTAAAAGCAGTGTCAGTAACGTAGCCGTCCACGTGCACCCCTAGGTCCACTTTCACAAGCGACTTCTCAGGGATTATGTTCTGGTCTCCTGGCGGAGACGTGTAGTGCGCAGCAACTTCGTTGATGGAGACGTTGCAGGGGAACGCGGGTTTTCCGCCTTTCTCTCGTATTAGCGATTCGGCTTTTTCGCAAACTTGGATGATGGGCATGTTTTCTCGGACGAAGCTTCGCATTTCTTCGCGGGTTTCGCGTAGAATTCGCCCTGACAAACGGAACTTTTTGAGGGCTTCTTCATCGTAATGAGACATTTTGTGGTGTCACTTCGTTTTGGTTGAGCGTAATTGTTTTTTCTTTAAGTGTGTAAGATATTTAAATGCCTAACCTTCGCTATGAGTGTCTTTGGGTTGATTCTGTTGAAAGATACGCTTTTGCTGAGGGCTGCTAAAATGGAGGGAGTTAAGGCTTGTAGATTTTTGGGTCCAGAACCGCAAAGTTGTTGCCGCCAGCGTGATACAGCATCCGCGCCATTTCCAAGCTGTACCTTTCGGTGAAGACGCCTGGGTTAGCATAAGCTGCAACTACTTTACCCACGAAAACTGTGTGGTCACCCGTTGTAACCTGACTATCCACGGTGCATTCGAGATGGGCTATGCATTCCCTGATGGCGGGTGCCTTAACTTTCCTGGCTGGAATCGGCGTTAAGCCTGCTTTTTTGAACTTGTCAAAGCTTCTGCCGCTAAAAGAGCCACATGCATACGTTGACTGCAGCAGCTCAAGCGTGGGAATGTTGATAATGAATTCCTGCGATTCCTCGATGAGCGTGTGTGAGTGCCGTTTCGGAGAAACACTAATCGCGACCAGCGGCGGGTCATTGCTGGTCGGCATCGCCCAAGCCAACGTGGTCACGTTTGGTTTACCTGCTTTCCCGACACATGAAACCAGTACGGTATGCATGGGATGAAGAAGCCTATAGGAGTAGGCGGAGTTGACTTCAAGTTTTCCAGACATAAATCTGCGCCTCAATGAATGTTTGTGTGTCTTTAGGAGTGAAGAATGCTCTTAAGCCTTATTTCTTTTTTCTTGTTTTAGAATTTCAAGCATCTGGGCAACATTTACTATTTTTATATTTTTGAATTCTTTCAACGATAACAAATGTCTATCTCCTGTGACGATATAGTCTGCTTTCCCATTGTACGCAGTGTTGAGAACTATGTCATCGTCTGAGTCTTCTGAGATAACTTTGAAGCGTGAACGCGGTGATATTATTTTAGATTTTTTCACTAGACAAAAAAGATATTTTTGAACCTGACCGGTTTTGATATTGAACTTGTCTCTTGAAAGCACGTCGGCCAATTCAGCCAACATCTGGCGAGACAATATTACCGTGTGTTCTTCTAGCAACTTGAGGACAAGTCTTCGGGGTTTTCGGTGGTCAAGCAGAGCAGATACTAGAACATTCGTGTCAATAACCACACGAACCATATTATGCACCTATTTTCTTTCTCTTCTCGCATCTGTATGCCTGAATCTCGTCTAAAACTTCTTTTTCGGTTAGCGTTTTCTTTCCTTTGTTCTGTTCGTCGATTTCTTTAAACAAATCGTTAAGGTCCTCGCCCAGCGGAGGAACCGAGAGTTTTGTTACTACGAGTTTATCCCCTTTCTTGTAAACGGCAAGTTTGGTTTTCGAAGTTATGTTTAATTCTCTTCGGAGTCTTTGCGGGATAACTATCTGACCTTTTGTTCCCACGACCGCAATTTCTGGTTCTTCACGCGCCATTTTCTCACAGTATAACTTTCATACTAACGTGCAGATAAGGCTTGCTCTTATATACTGTTTTCTTCAGCGGAAATGCTCCTATTGAAAACTAACGTTTTATGTGGTATTGGTCAATTACGTCTTTCGCTTTCTCCCTGCGTTCACGGTGCGCCTCAAGGAACTTGTTGAGTTTAGCAACTATGTCCATTTTGCATTCACCGCACAGGTTTTCGCCTGCCCTGCACTTGCGTTCGCGCTCAGCCAGCTTCGCGTTATCTTCCTCAAAAAGGTAGAAGTAGTACTGGAATATGCTGCAAACTGTGGGGTCAGCACCTGTTTTCCTCTGCTCCGCTGCTGTGCCTTTGCCTCCTGTGAAGGCGTTCCAGATTTTCTTCTTCACCACCTCTGGCGGGTCCATGGTGAATATGCTTGTTTCAGGCATAGAAGCGCTCATTTTCCCGCCTGCACCCAAGCCTGGCAGGAAACGACAGTGGATTTGGGCTGGTTTGTAGTAGCCAAGCTTCTGAGCGATGTCGCGGGTGACGCGCCAATAGGGGTCTTGGTCTATGGCGGCAGGTATCAGGGCGGGGACGTTTTCGCCTGTCAGTTTCTTGTGTAGGAAGCATGGTGCTGCTTGGATGGCGGGCCAGAAGACCCAGCCGATGTTGGTGCTGTCTTGGAAGCCAAACGTGGAGCGTGCAGTTGAGTATGTGATTCGTTTTGCAACTTCCAAGGTGATATCGTAAAGCAGGTCCATGTCTTCTACGTCGTAAATTATGTAAGTGTCTTTGGGCTTGAACCCAACCGCAATGAGGTCTAGAGCGTTTTCGTAGGCGTACCTGCGAGTTTCAGGCAGCGAAGCATCATCGTCTATGAGGAATTTTTCATCATCAGTCATCTGGAAATAGAGCCGCGTGCCAAATTTCTCTTGCAAGTGGCGCGTAAATATCCAGGGCACCAGATGCCCAATATGCACAGGTCCCGAGGGTCCTCTGCCCGTGTAGAGAACGAATTTTGTTCCGTTCTCGTAAAGGTTCATTACGGTGTCGAGGTCGCGGTGGCTAAAGAAAATGCGCCTCTGAAGTTGCAGGTGAAGCGTGTCGGTGTGGCTGGCGATTTTTTCGAGTAACTCGTCGGTTAAGGGTTGGGTTCCGAATTCTCGGATGAGGCGTTCGTAGTCTACTTTGCCTTTGACTTCCCAAGGCGTAACTACCATTTCGTTGTTGTTTTCTCCGTTTGGCGCTGACGTGTTGTTCACCGTGACCTCTGTGTTGTTTGGAAAGAAGCTGCTTTTAGGTAATATATTTGTTTTTTAGTTGGCTGCTTAAAACTTCGTTTGGTTGATTTGGGCGGGAGGCTGCACCTGATTTTCCAGAGCCACTCACAAAGGAAGAGGGGAAACTGCAATAAACATTACACTCGCTCTAAACGTAGCCGAAAAAAGCCAGCCCCAGCCAAATACTGGCGAATTGTACCGTTTTCAGCCTTTTTGTGCCTTTCCCAGCCTTTTTCAGCCGTGGGATAACCAAAATCTAAACCCTGAATTAAAAAAGGAGCCCAAAGCAAGCAGTTCAAAAGGGTAGGGGACGGGGGGAGTATGGAGAACAGAGCACACAACCTGCATCAACACGCTTTTATTAAAGACACAAGAACTACTACATAATCCAGAATCACACTAACATCTCAAGACGGCGAAAAACATGGCAGAACTCAGGGAAAACGAAATCCGCATCCTCGCAGCACTCGACAAGCTTGACGGAAAAGCCTCAGCTGAACAACTAATGCTGGAAGTCGAGTTGCCCGACGCTGCTGTTATGCGCGCAGCCTTAATTCTGCAAGAGAAAAACTTGGTTAATGTTCACGCTAAACCTGAAACAAAAATCAAACTAACCCCTGAAGGCGAAATTCACGCCCAAAACGGCTTGCCCGAAAGACGGGTAATCAACGCTGTAATAGCCCTCGGCGGCAAAGCAACCCTCAAACAAGCCGTTAACGAAGCGGGTCTGGAACCGCAGTTTACGCAAATTGCGTTAGGCTGGACACAAAGAAAGAAATGGGCAACCTTCGACTCAAAAACGGGCACACTACAAGTATTGTCTGCGCCTAAGGAGGGCAGCGACGAGAAACTGCTGAACTCTCTTTGCGGCAAAGAAGAAATATCAACGGATAAGCTAAGCCAAGAATTGCAGGCTGCCGTTGACATGCTAAAGAAACGCAAAGCAATAATGGTTGAAGACAAAACCGCAAGGATTCTTGAACTCACCAAAACAGGCAAGCAAGCAGCCGAAGAAGGCGCCCTAACCGTGATGATGGGCAAGAAAGAAGTGACCCAGCTCACACCTGAACTCATCATAACTGGCAACTGGCGCAACGTGACCCTCCAAAAATACAATATTGAAGCGCCTGTGGCGAACGTTTGGCCAGGCAAAAAACATCCCTACCTAAGTTTCCTCGACGAGGTCCGAGCTAAACTGGTCACCTTAGGCTTCAAAGAAATGACCGGCACAAGCGTCGAAACAGCCTTCTTCAACTTTGACGCACTATACACTCCGCAAGACCACCCCGCCAGAGAACTCGACGGCATCTACATGGTCAAAAACCCTGAATACGGCGACATAGGCGCCTATGCCAAAGCTGCTGAAAAAGTTAAAGCAGCACATGAAAACGGCGGCACAGCAGGTTCAACAGGATGGGGCTACAAGTATTCCCTACAGGAAGCACGCCGCTTGATCCTTCGTGGACATGGCACATGCCTCAGCGCACGCACAATGATAAACAAAAACCTTTCAATTCCCAGCAAACACTTCTCAATCGCGCGCGTTTACCGACCTGAAGTGGTGGATAAGACACATTTGTCAGAATTTAACCAAGTCGAAGGCATAGTAGTTGACGAGAAACTGAACCTCCGAGACCTCTTGGGTGTGCTTGGCAAGTTCGCTAAGGAAATTGCGGGAGCCGACAAAATCCGGTTTAAACCTGATTACTTCCCATTCACCGAGCCAAGCGTTGAGTTGAGCGCTTACAAAGAAGGCTTTGGCTGGGTTGAATTTGGCGGTTCAGGCATATTCAGGCCCGAAGTCACCGAACCACTAGGCGTCAAAGTGCCTGTTATTGCTTGGGGCTTGGGTGTAGACCGCTTGTTTATGATGCGCGCAGGCATGGATGACATTCGCTGCATATTCAGCCAAAACCTTGATTGGCTCAGGCGAAAAGAGGTGGCATAAACCATGCCCACAATAGATTTAGATTACAACGAGCTGGAACGGCTACTTGGCGTCAAAGTAAACGGCGACATGGAAAAGCTCGATGACATCTTATCATACGTCAAGAGTGAAGTGAAGCTTTACGACAAAAACGCAGGGACAGTTAACATTGAGTTTAAGGACACCAACCGCCCTGACCTTTGGAGTGTCGAAGGCTTAACGCGTGCTTTGCGGGGTTACCTTGGCATTGAGAAAGGTCTTAAGCAGTATACTGCAGGCGAACCCATAATCGAAGTCAACGTCGACAAGCAACTCAGAAACATAAGACCCTTCATCTGTTGCTCAATCATCAAAGACATCAAACTAAACGACCTCATAATCTGCGGACTCATGCACCTGCAAGACAAACTCGACAAAACCTACGGCCGAAGCAGACAGAAAACATCCATTGGAATTTACGATTTCGACTTGATTACTCCACCATTAAGTTACGCAGTTGCTAAGCCATCCGAATTCAGCTTTGTGCCTCTGGGATTCTCGGAAAAAATGACTCTGACAGAAATTCTCGAACGACACCCAAAAGGCTTAGAGTACGGACACATAGTCAAGAAAAACAGCGTGTACCCAATTCTGCTGGACGCAGAACAGAACGTGCTGTCATTTCCACCAATCATAAACTCCAACGACTTAGGCAAAGTAACCGAGGAAGCACACAATTTACTCGTGGAAGTCACAGGCACACTGCACCAAACAGTGCTTAACACACTGAATCTTGTCACCGTCTCATTGATTGAACAAGGCGGCAAAGCATACGCCACAACAATACATTACCCCGACGACCAAACATACCCTGCAAGAAAAGTCGTTACGCCCAACTTCAGCAACAGAAATGTGAACTTGAGCGTGGACTACACAAACAAAATTTTAGGCTTACAACTGACAGGTAAACGCATTGCAGAACTTCTCTTAACCGCAGGTTTTAACATCGGAGCAGCAGATGAGCAAACAGTAGAAGTGATTGTTCCATGCTACCGCATCGACGTGATGCACCCAATCGACCTCGTGGAAGACGTGGCCGTAGCATACGGATATAACAACATTGAACCCCTTTGGCGAGACTTAGCTACAACAGGCTCCGCGAAACCTGAACGTCGCTTCATTGACCTTGCCCGTGAACTCATGGTCGGCGCTGGCTACCAAGAAATCCTCACTTACACCCTGACGAATCCTGACAGCCTGTTCACGAAGATGAACTGCGACAAGACCAGCGTTGTTGAAGTTGCCAACCCAAAAGTCGTGACGATGACATGCCTAAGGAACTGGCTACTACCGGGGTTGATGGAGTTTCTCAGCAACAATCAGTCAGTGGAGTTCCCACAAAAAATCTTTGAACTAGGCAAAGTTATGTTCATAGACGAAAAATGTGAAACAAATACACGGGACGAGGAATGGCTTGCAGCAGCAACCAGTCACGTTAATGCAGGTTTCAGCGAAATCAAATCGACCTTAGCCGCTTTCTTAAGGAATATGGGTGTAACATGGAAGATCCAAGCAACCAGTCACCCGAGCTTCATAGACGGACGCACTGGTGCCGTAATAGTGAACGACGTGAATGTGGGGGTGCTTGGCGAGGTTAACCCACAAGTGCTGGCAGCGTGGAAACTGGAGAATCCAACGGCAGCTTTCGAAATTAACATGCACCAAATTGTGGACAGCAAAATGTGATTTTTTCTTCCATTACATATTCCTTTAATATATGCTTATTTCTGTTCTGGAAACATCCGTCTTTAACCCCGCCATAATTGTTATCAATTACACGGAGGAGGAAATACGAATCAAATGAGCAACTATTTCCTGTTTGTAATTTCCCTTCAAAAAAATGTAATAATCGATAACGCGGGAGGGCATATTGTAATTGCCTAAAAGTACTGTCCTTAAACCGCGAGTTAAGAAGTCTTTACCTCTTATTAGATGTGAGTGTGGCGTCGAAATTCTGCTGATGCCTGATTTGAACGGTATGAGTGACGCCGTCGAAATGCATGTTGAAGAGCACATACGCAAGGAGAAAGCCCCAATGAAGGCAAAAGTTACTGCTGAACGTATCCGGAACGACCTAATTGTGCAGGTTTTGAAAAAAGCCAGTACGACAAAGAAATGAAGACTCTTTGGGCGCACTTGAACGTTTTGAACTGCTTGTTATTGCTGCCTCAAACACGATGCGAGCTTATTGATGTTTACAGTTTAAGAGAGGGTTAGCGTCTTACAAATTTCGGAATTACGCGAATTTGTGCAAATGTATTCACTGTGCCGCGGAGTTACTTTCAAACTAAAACACAAATCGGTTTTTTATTGCGTTACATCTATAAATTCGTTTTACAAACGAATTTTTCACTCTTGAAAAAATCTACACCAAAGTTGCAATTTAGGATGTTGCAATGTTTGAGAATATCTCGTTATGTATTCATTATGAGTTAAAATTCAAGTGTTAAGACGGCATATATGCTGCACTCGGCTATACCTGCATATTATGAATATTTAAAATATGGATATTGAAACATCATTGGTCATCTGTGTAAGGTCGGATAATTGGAGCGGGTAACGATGGAAGATGTAATGAAGGGATTTGCGAAGTTTGTAAAGGAATCTACTTTCGATGATGAAGATTTGAAACAAATCTACCTGAGGGTTATTGAGGAGCCAAATAAGGACTGTTCGAGAAGGGGCTTCATTAAGTGTCCTGAGTGCGGTGAAGAAATTCTTATGATTCCCACCCTTAGGGTCATGCATAGTGCCATTGAGAAGCATGTTCACGTGCACAAGGAACAGTTAAAAAAT
>CAYGJP010000074.1:0-9232 GCA_964350175.1 uncultured Candidatus Bathyarchaeia archaeon | reverse complement strand
GAGCCATTCTTAGATTTTTTTTCACAATCTGAATTTTTGTGAAGCTTGTAATTCCAAAATCTCTGTATTTTATGCCTATTTCTTGAAATAAGGGTGTATTTATTACCTTTTTATTTTTTGTTTTCACCATAACAGCTATAAGTTGTGAAGTGTAAAGTTGTGAACGCCGTTTAGGTGTACACCATAAATGCCAGCTCGGAAAATGCGCGTGGAGCTATTCGATAGTGAAGGCAATCGATACACAGTTGCCTTTGAAGGGCAAATTACCCGAGATAAGGCTCTGCGTCTTTTGGACTTGGTGGAATTGCTAGGTGGTATGCCTGGGGAAGGTCCAACTTCTGGTGCTGGAAACCCTGCGGCGGTTAATGCTTCTTCAAGGTTTGAAAAAGTGCGTTCCGTTATTCAGAAGAGTTTTCCGCTTGTTTGGTTTTCATCCAAGGAAATTCAGTCTTTTTATGAAAATGAACTTAGAGAGCCTATTAGCTTGAGCACGGTTTCAACTTACCTTTCTAGGCTGACAGGTAAAGGGTGGCTTTTGAGAGCTGGTGGATCTAACAATCTTAAGTATAAGATTGCGTTGACTACTCCTCAAGCAGTTATTAAACAAAAACTGAAATAGTTTCCCTTCTTCTTTTCCAGACTCACAAAATATAAAACTACACTATACAATTAGGATTGACGGGCTTTCCAGTAGAAGTTAAGGAGCACCAAAATGAACATTGACACGGACTTTAGCGAGATGGAAAAGAAACTCAAATGCTACGTCGACAACGGCAGAGTAGCAGGGGCAGCTGAGGTCAAAGAGCAGCCAATGGTTGCAGTAAAACCTGATGCTTCTTTGATAAAACCGCTAAAAAAACTAACGACCTTCGATGGATGCTTTATGGCTGTTGACTGTTCCACACGCACTTTGAAACGCGCCAATAATTGGGGCATCTACCTCATGCGACCTTCATATGCCGTTGTGAAGAATCGTGTTGTCGACTGGGGTTTCAAAGAGCGCATCTGCACTGTTGTGGGGGATGCTCGTACTCGTAGTAACTACCTTACAGATGTAAGAATAGAGCTGGAAAGCCAGATGGCGCTGGAACTGCTAAGCAGCCAAGAGAAGCTTTCATACTACGAGCATAGTGATACTCGTAGTAACTATTTGTTGCTTGATGGCGGTGCATACTTTGGCGGAGAAAGGAAGTTCCGTGTGTCGCTTTATGAGAAATGTGCCAAGGAGGGTTTGAGTCTTCTTGCGATTTGCAAGAATTCGCCTTCATTGCATGATGATAAGGGGCGCGATTTTGTTGCGGCAGCAAATGCGTTGACTTCTTATGAGACATGGGTGTATCATCCTGTTCGGAAAGCCGACAAAGACAAAGCCTTGTATGGGGACATTACAGTTGTCAAGTTGTGCAGGGACAGTGTTCATGTTTTCCGTTGTGACGTAATGGATTACCTGTCAGGTCAGGATATGAGCGCGGTGCTTTCGCCTTTAACTTGCATCTCTGAAGACCCACGATGCGTTGGTTATCCCATTACGCTTTATCTTGCACATGAGTTTTCAGCTCCTTCCGATTCTATGCTGTTCTCTTATGTTGACCAAATTGAGGAAAAGTTGGCTGCTGCGGGGGTGCTTGCAACTCTGCGAAATGAGGAACGTTCATGTAGTTTCGCTGATGAAATTCATGGAGTAAAACACGCGTTTGAATGGGAGTATTGGAATGACCAGTATTGAATCATTGGGTTTTGTGTGCGGAACAAAAGGTGACTCTGTTTCGTTCTTGGTTAACAAGGATGTTGGGTTGTCTTTTGGGCAGATAGTGCGGATTGACTCTGGAGAAAGACGTTTCTACGCCAGAGTTGTAAACTCAGAAAGCAGCTCAACCCTTGAAACTATCGAGCAGCTTCGTGAAGCTGAAGGCAAGGAGGCTTTTGGGCCATATTCGGCTTATAGACGTGTTGATGCTATGCTGTTTCTGGAGAAGAGAGGAGACAGAGTTCGTTCTCCCACGTTTAATCCGAACTACCGCGACAAAGTGTATGCGGCAAGCGAAGAAGACTGTGCCATCCTGAAGCTCTCAGGAGAACTTGAAGTGGGGCGTTTGCGTTCAGAAGAAAAGTTCCTGGGGTCAGTTGGCATAAACGTCGATGCTGTGCCGCGAATGATGGGCATGTTTGGGATGACAGGTTCAGGAAAGACGAATACCGAGTTGATTTTGAACGCTCAAATTATCGATCATAGTCCTCAAACAGTGGCTCTGATTTACGACTTCGCTGGGCAACTTTTAGACGGAAAGGAGATTAAGCCACAGAGAGGGTTGCGAGATCATCCGTTATTCCACAGCAAGGTTCAGTACTATTCGGCTAGAGATGGGAAAATGGCTGTGGGTTTGCGCACGCTTACTCCTGCCAAGTTGGATACTTTGTTTCCGGATATTCAACCTCCTCAAAAGCGGCTTGCTTGGGCGTTGTATCGGCATTTTGGGGCTGACTGGGTTGAAAAGGTCCGTGAAACTTACCGCCTTGAAGGTAATGTTGGAATAAAAGCGCAGAACAAGTCGGTGATTGAGGCTCTTTTACAGAAGCTGTCTTCTCTTCCAGAGGATCTGTTTCCTGCTTCTAATTACACGTTTGTGGATAGTGCTTTGCAGAACATATGCAAAGGCGTGACCTGTTTGGTGGACATTTCCGGTCTGCGTTCCGAGGATCAGAATCGTGTTGTTTGTTTGTCTGCTTCGGCGATTGCGGAGCATTACAAACGCATGTGGGAAGAGCACTACGAGGAGTGGCAGAAGCTTCCCACCTTGCTGATTACTCTTGAAGAGGCGCATGAGTTTTTGGATCCCAACAAGTCAAAGACGATTTTTTCTGATATAGCGTTGACTTACCGCAAGTACCGTGTGGGTCTTAACGCGGTGACGCCTAGACCTTCAAGGATAAACTTTGACGTGTTCGCTGAACTATGGACTAAAGTCATCATGAAGACTGAGCTCAAGAAGGACCGGATTTACTTGACTGAGAATACGCCTTACATGGAGTACAGCGAAACCGAGATAAAGATGCTTGACGTGGGTGAAGCTTTGCTGATATCGGAGCCAAAAATCAAGTTTGCTGTTCCCGTCAAGGTGTCCCATTTCCCTGAGTACCTCGAGAAGCTTGGAAAGCGGGATTATGGGTTGCCTGATTCTCCGCAACTTACTGAAATGGATGAACGCCTAAAACGGCTAAACGGACAAGCCAACGTTTCCCTGTAGCCTTCTTGGGTTCTTTTGCTTGGGCAAGCTTATACCCCCTCTATAAATAGATTCAACTGCCCCGTAGACCTGAATGTCTACTTACTACGAGTACACTACAGCTTGGTCAGTGCTGCGTTTTTGCTGACTTATGATTGTTGGGGTTCTGGTTTTCTAAGGAGCTTTTCCATTTCCTTTTTGACACTATACTTGAAGGGCAGCTTGCCGGTCTCTCTTTCCAGATAGCCTTCTTCGTAGAGTTTTTTCATCAGCCTTGCGGTGTGTTCTCTGCTGAGCTGTATTTTTTCTTTAATTTCAGGTGCTGTTTTTGGTCCTTCTGCCGAGAGAAACTCTAGCGCGGCTACTTCGGTGTCTGTTAATGCGGCCATGGCTTTATCGCGTTTGATGGGCATCACCGGCATAATGGGTATGCTTGATTCGCTTCTGCTTTCGGGTATTGTGGATAGTTTTTGGATTTGCTCCTCTAAGCCTACTATTTTCTTTTTTATCGCCTCTTGGGACGTTTCGATGTTGCCTATTTTTGTGTCTACGCCTGCAATTTTCTGGAGGGTCTGCATGTTGGTTTCTGCAGCGGTGCTTAGGGTGCTCAACTGGCTTAGTTGTACGGTGAGTTGACTTTCAAGAGGGGTTATTCTCCTTTCAATTCCTTCTATCTTCCTAAGCCCCATGTCAGCTTTCGAAGTCGCCCCTTCAACTTTGTAGAAAACGCCCTCTATCCTTTCCGCTTCTCGCTTGAGTTCCCTGTTGAAACTTAGCACAATATCTTCCACGGAATCTCTAGCTTTCTCATACTCCTTCTGGGCCCTGCGCAACTGCTTGTAATACTCATAAGCCGCAACTGTGGTTGCCGCAAGCAGCACTATGACCAGAACTAACAGGAGGTCAATCAAACTTATCCATCCGTGATATCATCGTGATTTGCGCGTGATTTACGCTGTTGCATCACACATCACAGTTTCCCATGGGAAATTTAAGGTTTGCGGTCTTTTCCATGATGTTGCGTGCTATGACATCACACATCACAACTCCTTTTACTGCTTTTTGCTGTGGTCTATTGACCTGAAAAAACAGGCTTATTTTGGGCTTTTTTGCCATTTAGTGCCTTTTATGTGGGTCTTTTATTGAGGTACCTTCTCCTTCTTCTTATGTGCCGTATTTGTTCTTCATGCTGTGTGTGATTTGTGATGTCACACATTGCCTTTTGATGGACTAGAAAGGTGTTTTAGGCTTGTTTCTATCTCTTCTCGGATGATTTCTATGACCTTCAGATGGTCTTTTAGCTCATTATCTCCTTCAGGCATATCTTGGTGTGCTTCTGTGTACTCCTTCAATTTGTTGGCGATTTCAAGGTAAGGGTCAAGAGTTGTGGTCTCAAACACCCCCAAATACCCTAGCAATAGCACTGTGTATATCGATTTTATGACGTTTTCTTTGGACTGTTTTAAAGTCCTGTTAAAGGCTCCGCGGCTTAATTTTGCCTTGGTTAGGCGTAATCTGGCTTTTTCATCGTAGTTTAGCTGTTTGCCCGCTATATTTTCGGCTAAAAAGTCAATTAGCAGTGTTTCAAGCTGTGTTTTGGTTAATTGGCTGTTTTTTGAGAGTATTTTGACAATGGGGTCGTTTAGTGCCCCGTTTAGCCACGTTTGAACAGTGTCTTTGTACTTCAACTTCATCTTCCGTCCGATGTTCCAAATGGATACACTTTTGTATACCTGCTCTAGTTTTTAAGGTTATTGTCGCCTAATCCGTCCTTAAACCCTTACAAAACAAGGTTAAAAATGGGGTGTGCTGGTTTTTTGACGTTATATTGATGCTTATTTGTGTTTTAGTGGTTATAAAACGGCTATAAGCTAAAAACAGTTCTGTTTTTGCCGTTTTTTGGTCCTGTTTAGGACTGTTACTTTTCTTTGATTATCATTTTTTTGTGCATTTGCTGCTCTTTAGGCGTAAAATCATGTAAAGAAGGTGTTGTTCTGGACCTTTCAAGAACAACGTAACGCCGATGATTAGTTGCACTAAAAAAGTAATCTCTTGTATCTTTTTGGTTGCTTTTTCAGTCTCAACCTACATAACCTCGTGCTTAAGCTCGTATGTGGTGGTGTGACGTCACCTATCACGGAGAAATCACGCAAAATCACGTGTGATTGCCTGTGATTTGGGCTTGATATCACGGCGTGTGATGCGTCTGTGATTCGCTGTGATGCGTGATGCAATGCCTCAATTAATATTTCCTAAAAACAAAAACGCGGCTTTTTCGAATTTGCCGCCTGTTTTATAGGTTCTCTGCCTCTTTCTTCAATTCTTCAAAGAGTTCTGGACGCAAGTCTCTGAGCGTTGGAATAAACGTCTCCGTAGCCCTCAAATCATTATAGTTAACCTCGCATATGACGAAGTCTTCTTCATCATACTTCGCCTTCACAACAACATCCCCAGTTGGGCTAACAAGCCTACTTCCTCCCCAGAACTGCAAACCATCCTGAACACCAACAAGGTTAACATAAGCCAAAAACGCCGTGTTCTCCAACGCCCTTGCAGCCGTTATGATCTCAAAGTAACTTCTGCGTACCGCAGGCGAAGCCGATATAGCCACAATTAACTGGGCACCCTTCAACCGAGTTAAACGGGTGACCTCGGGAAAGAACAAATCATAACAAATACACAACCCTATCCTTCCCAGCGGCGTCTCAAACGCAGCCGCCTGATATCCCGGACGGAAATACCTCTTCTCCTCAAACACGCTATGCGTGGGTAAGTACATTTTTCGGTATTTCCCAATGAACCCTTTTGGTCCTATGAAAACTGCTGTGTTGTATATGGTGGCTTTGGTTTTTTCACTGACCTCCGGCATCCCAAAAATGATGTGCATCCCCGTTTTCTTCGCAACCTCTTCAATTCTCTGGGTTGATGGTCCAGGGATGGTTTCAGCTAACTCGTAAATTTGGTCTCTAACAACATAACCAGTTAATGCGAGTTCAGGAAAAACCACAAGGTCCGCACCCTGAGCCTTTGCCTTCACCGTGAGGTCTTCTATTTTTTTGAGGTTTTCTTTTTTGTTTTCCCGTTTGCTGCTCATCTGAGCGAGTGCCAGCTTAATTTTTTCCTTCATGCTCTTTCCCTCTCTGCCTAGTATGTGCTGTGGGGAAGCCTAAAATCTGCCCCCACGGTTCGGTATTCAAGTTTTGCCGTCAGCGGCATCCGCCTCTTATGCTCTACCGCAAGCCATCTGGCTTTTACTTTCTCAACTTGCTCCATGTTGATGCCCATCTGTTCAGCTATTTCAATGGGTTTCATAAACCGTTCAAGCCCAAACAGAATCAAGTCCAGCGTTTCATACTTGATTCCTAGTTCGCCTTCCGCTGACTGGTTAGGCCACAACGCAGGCGTCGCAGGCTTAGCCGCTAACTCCTTTGGGATGCCTATGTGCTCAGCCAGTTTACGCACCTGTGTCTTGTACAGATCCATTATGGGCGATATGTCTGCGGCTACGTCTCCCCACTTCGTAAAATAACCCATCATCGATTCTGACTTGTCTGAGCTTCCGCAGACAATCCTGTTGAGCTTATTCGCGTAGTAGTACAGGTAAATCATCCTGCTTCTGGCTTTTATGTTGCCTTTACAGAGCCTGTCTGCGGAATCAAAGATGGGTATGCTCTTGTAGAAGCCTTCCAGCGCAGGCGTAATATCACAGATTTGCGTTTTTACGCCGAATTTATCAGCTACAACCTTGGCGTCCTCTACGTCTTTTGGGTTGTATGTTTCCTTCTCTGGCAGCATAAGCCCCAGCACGTGGTCTCCTCCAATTGCCAACGCAGAAAGTGCAGCTATGGTGTTGCTGTCAATTCCGCCTGAAAGCCCCAGAACGATGCCTGTGGCTCCCGAGTTTTCCACGTATTCCTTGATGAACCGCTCAAGCCGTTTTTTAACATCAGGTAAGTCCATTTCCAGAGCTGCGGGCGTCAGTTTCATTGTGAATCACACATTCTTAATGTTCTAGTGGTTGTAGGCAAGTATTTAAGGGCAAGGATAAATACTAAGAAAGGATTAACTTGCGATTCAGAGGTTACTAAAATGGGGCGAAGACGAAAGAAAGTTGTTCACATTCCCAAAAAGAGGTTACCTAAATTCTTCTCATGCCCCAAGTGTGGAAAAGAAACCGTTCGTGTCGAGATTCTGCGAGAGGAAACTCGCGCCATCGTAGGATGCAGCAGCTGTGGGGTGCAGGACGAATTTCCAATCAAACAAGCCCAAGGCGAAATTGACATCTACTGCCTTTTCACAGACAAAATTTATGGTGCATCCCGTAGATCCTTACCTGTTAAAGGTGCATAGTTAGGAATGAGTCTTTCCATGCTTGGTCATGTCGAAAAGTACTTGCTTGAAAAAATCAAGGCTGACGGCTCAATTCACATGACCCTCATTGACCCTGAAAAAGTAACGGTTTCTCAGGCTGCAACAATCGCAGAGAACTCCAAAGCCAGCGGGACATCTGCTATGATGATTGGGGGTTCAACGTTTGTTTCTCAAGAACACCTCGACAACGTTGTTAAAGCCATTAAGGAAACCGTGAAAATTCCTACAATACTTTTTCCTAATAACATAACTGGGATAAGTCGTCACGCAGACGCCATATGGTTCATGTCCCTGCTAAACTCCGTAGACCCATACTTTCTTGTTGGCGCCCAAATCCTAGGCGCTCCCTTGGTGAAGAAATACGGGATAGAACCGATACCCATGGGCTACATCATAGTAGGCGACGGCGGCACTGCTGGGATAGTAGGTAAAGCTATAGCCGTTCCGTACGATAAACCTGAACTTGCTGCTGCCCACGCTCTCGCAGGGCAATACTTGGGTATGCGTTTCATTTACCTTGAAGGCGGCTCTGGCGCGAAGAATCCTGTGCCTCCAGAGATGATCCGCACAGTAAAACAATACTCTGGTGCATACCTAATAGTTGGCGGCGGAATAAAGACCAAAGAACAGGCACTTGCTGCCGCATCCGCAGGCGCCGACATAATAGTCACAGGCAACGTCGTAGAAAGCGCTGACTCCAAGCAGAAAGTCGCAGAAATCATCACCGGCATCAAAAGAACCCAACCGTAAAGCCTTCTACTTTTTAGTTGACTCTGCCTGAACCTGCTCTTGCATCTTCTGGGTTTTTCTTTTTTCCTGTTAGGAAAGCCAAAAGAGCCTCGCTGTTAACAGTGCCTTGTCGGGGAAGCCACGCGTGACTACCAAAATGAGCCCTAGCTACCAAAGCTATGTCGATTCGCTGGAGAAAGAGCTCAGGCAAATGTACAGCCTCAGCGACAGCGCACGCGAGAAAGGCTTAGACCCCGCATTGAAAACCGAATGCATAATCGCGCAAGACATCGCCGACCTCGTAGAAGGTCTTGTGGGGCCAAAAGGCGTGGCTGCCAGCATCCGCGACCTAAACACGAAGTTTGGGCGTGAAGAACTCGCCTTCAAAATCGCTGAGCAAATTGTAGACGGCAAATTCGGGCAAATGGAACCTGAACCAGCTGCAGAGCAAGCCATCCGAACGGCGTTGGCAATTTTCACTGAAGGCTTAACCGCGGCTCCCATACAGGGGGTTGCTCAGGTTAAAATCAAAACCAACCTTGACCGCTCACGGTACCTTGCCATATATTTCGCTGGACCCATACGCTCTGCAGGCGGCACAGACCAAGCCCTAACCCTTGTCGTGGGGGACTTTGTGCGGCGCCAACTCGGGCTGGACCGCTACAAGCCAACTCAGGAAGAGCTTTCTCGCTTCGTCGAAGAACTGCGAGTGTACGAGCGTTCTGTGGGACGTTTCCAGTATCACATTCCTGATGAAGAACTCAAAAAAGCTCTAACCCTTCTTTCTGTAGAAGTTACAGGCACAGAATCTGACCCTGTGGAAGTTTCTTCCTACCGAAACCTCCCCAGAGTGGAAACTAACCGCGTGAGAGGTGGCGCGCTAAGAGTTGTGAACGACGGCATTGTGG
>CAYGJP010000073.1:0-9289 GCA_964350175.1 uncultured Candidatus Bathyarchaeia archaeon | reverse complement strand
ATCTTGCGGATGCGGCAAAATCTTCGACGGCACATTTTCAGAAAAGTTTGTTGAAGGCGACGGCGTAACGGCAGCATTGTTGAAGAAAAACGGAATAAAAGTTACCTCCATAAAAGCTTGATTTGGAAATTTTGTGTGGAGCCTCGGGGGAGATTTGGACCCCCGACCATTACCTTACCAAGGTGCCAACTAACATTAGCTGAGTTAGTTTTTGTTACCATGCCGTTACTTTTGTTCCTCGAATAAATGTAAAATGCTCATCGCGCGTCATAATTGTTTCGTCGCATGTTCGTGCGATTGCAGCTATAAGGACATCGAATTCGCCAATTAAGCTGCCTGTCTTTCTGAGGTCTCGGTAGATGACTGAGGCTTCTTCGCATGCTTTTTGTGTTAAATCTAAAACGTGTATGTTAGACAATAACGCTTGAACTTCAGCCAAGTTATCTTTTGGTCTTGATGACAGATAAGCTCCTTTCAAAAGTTCATAAGCACTGATTATGGTAGTAGCGACTTCAACGCCTTTTCCTTGTAAGCCTTGCATCGCTTCATTTGCGTCTCTTTTCCCTTTCAATAAGGCGACTAGTATGTCCGTATCAAGAATCAAGTTACATCCCAGTGTGCCGAGAGACAGATTGCTCCCTATCTTTCTTTACTTGCAGAAATACTTCATCTATGTCGTTGCCTACCCATTTGCCTGAAAACTCCAGAAGCGACTTCTTTTTGCGTTCGCCTGCAACTCTTAAAACAACATCTGAAAACGACTCATCAGGTCTCTTGAGATCTTTCAAAGTTTGATATGCTTTCTTGGAGAGGGATACCACTTTAGTCATGCTTAACACTATATGCATATGCATATATATGCATTTTTTTAGAACGCAAACTACTGCCAACGACTAACAAAACAGAAGATGGAGCCTTCGGCGGGATTTGGACCCGCGACCATTACCTTACCAAGGTAACGCCCCACCGGGCTAGGCTACGAAGGCGCTCAAATATGTCTTCTCTGAACAGAACGTGACAATAGACATAAAATGCTTACGGTTCCCCACAACCAAAAACCAACAACACCCACGAAGCCAACGTTAATTCTGCGGGTTCTCAGTTGTGTTTTGGGTTTCTGAAGCCTTTTTCGCTTCAACGCTAAGGTTGTGGAGCCGCTCGTTGAGGGACGGATGAGTCAGCAGCCCAACCCCGTGCTTTATTCGTTTGGTTAACCCAGATTTTTTCACTGGGGCGAAAACGTGTTTTTTCTCAAACAACTCCGCTAACCTTTGCGGTTCAACCAAGTAGCGTGCGGCGTGGCGATCGGCTTCTAATTCTATGTGGAATTCCGTGCGTCGGAACACCCAAGGCAGAAGCACCGCCCACCCCATGAAACTTACCATCGACAGCATCAGAGACGCAGGTGAAGGGTAAGTGAAATAAATCAGCAACGGTGCTATGGCGAAAGCAAAATACATACGTTCTCCTAAAAGGCGCCTGAAGCTGGCGGAGCGCAAGCCACGGTTAAAATCCATCAGATGCCCAATCTCATGCGCAAGAACAGCCTCCACATCTTTCTCGTCAAGTTCGCCTTGCTGCCAATGAGACAAAAGATTCTCGCCCACGGTTATTTGTTTTCGGAAAACTTGGACACTTGCAAGCCGCTCGGTTTTGGAGATTTGCAGCTCAGGGGTCTGCTGTAACCCAGCCTTCATAGATAGCGCCTCAATTTTCTGTTTTATCACGTTGACTTGCTGCTTTCTCATGTGCGCACCTCACCCTCGCCGAGTTTATAGACGGTCAAAGCGCCTAATTTATCAGTTATCAACGTGGCTTACGCTACAAATTAACTTTTAGGTTAAAAAACCAACCAGCAAGACAAAAAATTAAGGCTTCAGCGGATTTGACGTTGCAACGGCTTTAGCCCAAACCCTACAGGTGCCTTCGCTGCTTACCATGCAGGCGCCCACAGGCTTCTGCGGCGTACAAGCCTTCATGAACATGGGGCACTTGTCAGGCTTAATTTTCCCGATAATCACAAGGTGACACTCGCAGCCCAGCAGGATGTCTCTGCCTTGCTCAACTTTGACGCCGAACTTCGCATGCGCGTCATACTCGCCAAGTTCATCACGCAGTTTGTACGCGGAATCAGGCAGTCTGCCTATGCCGCGCCAGTTACCACCCGTAACTGTGAAGGCTTTATCCATTATTTCCAGCGCTTTTGGGTTGCCTTCCCACTTCACTATGCGGGCGTACTCGTTTTCCAGCCGCGCCGTCTTCTCTTTCAGCTGCTTCATAAGCATGTAAATGCCCATCAAAACATCAACGGGCTCAAACCCCGCCACGACTGTGGGCATGCGGTACACGCGGGGGAAAAGCTCGTAGGGCTTCATGCCGATTATGGCGCTCACATGACCCGGAGCAATGAAGCCATCAATTTGCAAGTCGCCAACGCCAAGCAAGAGTTCCATGGCGGGCGGAATCAAACGGTGAGCAACCAGAAAACTAAAATTTTTAGGCGGCTTGTTGAGAACTTCCACAGCAGTTGCAGGGGCTGTTGTTTCGAAACCCACCGCGAAAAACACGAATTCCTTTTCAGGCTCTTTTTTAGCCATTTCAAGGGCATCAGTTAAGCTGTAAACTATCCTGACGTCTGCACCCTGCGCTTTAGCATCTAGCAAAGACCCGTTACTGCCAGGCACCCGAAGCAGGTCACCAAAACAAGTCATAACCATGCCTTTTTGGGCTATCTGTACGGATTCGTCGATTTCTGCTGCAGGCACAATGCAGACGGGGCATCCGGGACCAGCTATAACTTCAACGTTCTTTGGCAGAAGACTCCGTATGCCGTAATGTGTAATTGTCCACTCGTGTGTGCCGCAGACATGGCAAAACTTGAAGCCGCCCGTTTGGGGCGTGACCTCTCTAATTTTCGTTGCTATGCGTCTTGCCAGTTCAGGGTCACGATAATTCTGCACTTCCATGCTGGTCAACTCACCCGTAAAGTTATTGGTTTTCTGCTGCTAGAATCTCTTTCCACAGGCTGAGCGTTTCCAAAGCATCCTTCTCGTCAAGTTTTTGTATGGCGTAGCCTGCATGCACCAAAACGTAATCGCCAACTTTGGCTTCTACAAGCGACACGTTAACTTCGCGCAGAACGTTCTGTCCAAAGTCCACCTGCGCTTTATCGCCAGTGACGCTCATAACATGTGCTGGAATTGCTAAACACATTATTGGTCAACCATTAACCGAGGCGCTACAGCGATAAAAACCGTATGGTTAAAAACGGGAAAACCCACCAACAACTGCCTGACCAAAACTCACGCCGCCGTCGCCAGCTGGAACCGCCTCGTGTACCAGAAACTTCAAACCCGCAGTCTCCACAACCTCACGCATCAGAGAAGCCAACAGTGCGTTGACGGCTGCGCCGCCTGTGAACCCGACAGATCCGACACCGTGTTCTTCTGCTTTTTCCACGGCTAAGGTTGCTAAGCCTTTAGCTAAGTAAGCATGTACTGAGTAGGCAAGGTCAGCCTTCGAGATTCTGTCTCGGTTAATGTAAATTGCCAAAAGCAACTGCGAAGTATCCAACACATCCCCACATATGACCGAAACCAAGCCTAACGTGTCTTTGCCGTTTACTGCGGCGGATTCAAGTTTCATGGCTGCCTCACCCTCATATGTCCGCTCATAGCACACGCCGATGACTGCGGCGGCTGCGTCTAAGATTCTGCCAAGGCTCGTGGTTTGGGGTGCATTTCCTTTTTTGAGTTGACTGAGGATTAGGTTTGCTTCGGTTTCGCCATGAGGCAGATGAGCGCTGTTTTGCAGAAGCCACGCTGACACATCGATGTCTTTGTTTAGGATTCCAGCGGCTATGCGCAACGGGTATCGAGTAGCAACGTCTCCGCCTAGCAGGGGTTGTTCTTCCAAGTGCCCAAGACGCCTGAAACCCACATCCCCACTTGTGCAAAGCATCACTTCGCCGCCCCATGCTGAACCATCAACACCGTAACCGTAGCCATCACAAGCCACACCCACCATCTCATCCACGCCGTGCTCCGCCATCAACGCTGCAACGTGCGCATGGTGGTGCTGCACCTGAACCAGTTCCCAGCCGTGCTGCTCGGCAAGTTCGCGCGCGAGGTTGGTGGTGGTGAATTTCGGGTGCAGGTCACAGGCTATGGTGTCGACTTTGCTGTTGGTTAAGTGAATCAGGTGGTTGGCGGCTTCTTGGAGGAAGCGTCGGGTTTCAAGGTTTTCCACGTCGCCGATGTGTTGGCTGATGAAGGCTTTGTTCTCGTTTAGGATGCAGGAGGTGTTGTTGAGTTCCCCGCCCAAAGCAACTACGCATCGGTTCGCTTTCTTGGGAAGCATTATGGGGGCGGGTGCGTAGCCTCTGCTTCGCCTAAGAAACACGTCGCGGTTTGCGTGGACGCGCATGACGGAGTCGTCGCATCGCTGCGCGATTTTGCGGTTGTGAAACAGGAAATAATCCACGATGCCGCCCAGCGTCTTTAGCGCCTCGTTGTTGTCGTTTACGATGGGTTGGTTGGGCGGGTTTGCGCTGGTCATCACAAACGCTGCGTCGTCCACGCGGTCGAAGAGCATGTAGTGCATCGCTGAGTAGGGCAGCATGACGCCGACGTTGTGTAAATCAGGCGCCACCAACGGGGAGAGGTTATACTTGCTGTTTTTGTTCAGCAAAACGATTGGGCGGGCAAGAGAAGTTAGCAGTTCTTGTTCCTTCGGGTTCACTTCGGCAAAAGATTTTGCGGCTCCCAGACTTCGCGCCATTAGGGCAAAGGGTTTAGCGCGTCTGCTCTTCGACGTCCGAAGCCGAATCAAAGGCTCTTCTCTGAAAGTGGAGGCGGCAATGTGGAAGCCGCCGTAGCCTTTCACGGCAACTATGCTGCCTTCGCTGAGGAGTTTGCCTGCTTCACGCACAGGATCCACACACTTGATGGCTTCGCCTGTGTTTGTTGTCAGGTAGGCTTTTGGTCCGCATGTGGGGCACGCGACGGTTTGGGCGTGGAACCTGCGGTTCAGTGGGTCGGTGTATTCTTTTTGGCAAAAACCGCAGAGGGGGAACTCGTGCATGGTGGTGTTTTCGCGGTCATAAGGCAACTTCTCGATAATTGTGAATCGCGGTCCACAGTTGACGCAGGTAATGAAGAAGTAGTCGAAGCGGGGGTCTTTGGGGTCGCGGAGTTCTTGGATGCATTCGTCGCAGATGGCGCTGTCAGGCGGCACTACGGAGCCGCTGTGTTCGGTTTCCGCGGAGCTTTTGACTATGGTGAATTTTGGGTATTCGTTTTTGCCTGCGAGTGTGGTCTGGATTATGTTGTGGATTTGGGCTTGCGACGGCTTTTGTTCTTTGAGGTCACGCATGAAAGTGTTGATGGCGTTTTGGGTGCCTTCGAGGAGGATTTCTACGCCTGCGTCGCCTCTGTTCCGCACGTAACCAGCTAGGCTGTTCTTCACTGCGGTGCGATAGATGAAGGGGCGAAAACCCACACCTTGAACGATGCCTGTGACGTTGATTTTAACCCGCAAACCTGAGACATCTCTGGTTTAATTTAGGAACAGAGAATTCATATAGATTGTGACTTTCGGAATTTTAAGAGCGGAGGGCGCGCCTCAAAACTTTCCCAGCAGAACTCAGGGGCAGTTCTTTTCTGATTTCGATTTCGCGAATCGCCTTGTAGGGTGCCACTTTGCCGTTGACGAATTTGGTGATTTCCTGTTCCGAGGCTGACGCGCCATCTTTGAGGACCACGAAGGCTTTAGGGATTTCTCCTGCCGAAGCGTCGGGTTTGCCTATGACTGCGCACATCTTCACTGCGGGGTGCTCGTAGAGGACATCTTCGAGTTCGCGGGGGTAGACGCTGTAGTCTTTGTATTTGATGAGGTCTTTTTTGCGGTCGGTGATGTAGAAGTAGCCGACCTCGTCCATTTTGGCTATGTCGCCTGTGAGCAGCCAGCCGCCGCGGAGAACCATGGCGGTTTCCTCGGGCTTTCGCCAGTAACCCTTCATGACCTGTGGTCCTTTGACTGCGAGTTCGCCTGTTTCGTTGGGCTTGAGCGTTTTGGTACCCGTTTCCAAGTCCACTATTTTGGCGTCTGTGTCAGGAATCGGCAAGCCTATGGAGCCGACTTTCACGGTCTTCATGGTCTTATCCACAGGACTGCAGTGGGTTACTGGGGAGGCTTCGGTTAAGCCATAGCCTTCTGCCAGCAAGCCACCTGTGATTTCCATGAATTTCTTCTGTACGTGTGGCGGAAGCGGAGAGGCGCCAGAGATGCAAACGCGGATGGAGGTTAGGTCGTACTTGCCCAGTTCAGGATTAGCCAAAAGTATAGCGTACATTGTGGGAGAGCCGCAGTAAACAGTGACCTTATGTCGTTGGATTGTTTCCAGCACTTTGGCGGGGTCAAATTTTGGAAGCAACACCATCTTCGCACCTAAACTTACAGGCACGTTCAGGCTGGTGGTCATGCCGTAAATGTGAAACAGGGGAAGAGCAGCCAAAAAAACATCTTTCGCGTCACCTTCTATCCATGCAGCAAAGGCAACAGCGTTGGCGACGAGGTTGCGGTGGGTGAGCATGGCGGCTTTGGCTGTGCCTGTGGTTCCGCCCGTGTACTGGAGCGCAGCTAAGTCTTCGGCTGGGGTGATTTGGATTTTCGGGGGTTTTACACCTGAGTTTTTGTTGAGGAGTTCTCGGAAGGAGTGGACGTTGGGTTTCTGTTCGACTTTGGCAGTTGCAGCAGATGTTTTGGATGCGTATTCCTCTAAACTGGTGACTATGACGTTTTTGAGTTTGGTTTTCTGCCAAACCGCCTCCACAATCGGATACAGAGAGTCCAAAACCACTATGACTGTGGCTTGGGAATCGGCAAGCTGGTGCTCCACTTCTCGTTCCCTATGAAGGGGACTTATGGCTGTTAAGACGGCGCCAGCTTTCAATGCACCGTAATAGGCAATTATGAATTGAGGAACGTTGGGCATGAAAACTGCAACGCAATCACCCTTCTTAACGCCTAAGGCTGCAAGAGCAGCAGCAAAACTGTCGGAAAGGGCAGCTAACTCCGAGTAACTCAGCTCGTTTTCTACAAAGGCAATAGCAGTCTGGTTGGGATACTCTTTGGCGGTTTTTGACAGGAGTTCGTGTAAAGGAACCGTGGGGTAATCTAGGCTTTTGGGCACTTTGGCGGGCCACTGTTTGAACCAGGTTTTTTCTTCAGTCATGTAAGTTTACCTTTCAGTAGATAGGCGGCAGAAGAGATAATAAAACTTTCAGAAAAGAGCTATGCTGAAGCGGTTAAATCTGATTTAGCGCTTAATTTTAAAAAGGAAAATGGTTGGAAGACGTAAAGTCTTCAGGGTTATTTTTTGTTCATGAGGTATTCGTGCATGTCTTTGGCTGCGCGTTTACCTGCACCCATAGCGCTGATGACTGTGGCTGCTCCTGTAGCAACGTCTCCGCCTGCATAGACTCCGTCTAAGCTGGTTTTGCCCACTTCGTTCACGTTGATGGTTCCGTGCTTGGGGTTGCTCTCTAAGCCTGCTGTGGTACGTTGGATGATTGGGTTTGGTGTTTGTCCGATGGCGATGATTACGGTGTCAACGTCCATGGTGAATTCTGAGCCTGGGATGGTTTTTACGCTGCGTCTGCCTTTCTCGTCTGGTGGACCGAGTTCCATGGCGATGCATTTCATGCTTTTCACCCAGCCTTTCTCGTCGCCGTAGAATTCCAGTGGTGCCGCGAGGAATTTGCAGACCAAGCCTTCTTCTTCAGCGTTTTCGATTTCTTCGTGTCTGGCAGGCAATTCGTCGCGTGAACGCCTGTATAGCAAGCACACTTCAGCGCCAAGCCGCATTGAGCAACGTGCGCAGTCCATGGCTACGTTTCCGCCGCCGATGACCACCACGTGTTTGCCAAGGCGTATGGGGGTGTCGTAGTCGGGGAAAGCGAAGGCTTTCATGAGGTTAACGCGTATGAGGAACTCGTTAGCTGAGTATAAGCCGCCTAGGTTTTCTCCGGGGCAACCTGTGAACTGGGGCAACCCTGCACCGCTGCCGATGAACACGGCGTCGTAGCCGTTCTTCATCAACTCGGGGATTGTGTGTGTTCTGCCGACCAAGTTGCCTAAGCGCAAGTCAACACCTAAATTCTGGACGTAGTTAACTTCGTTTTGGACGATGGCTTTGGGTAAACGGAACTCAGGAATACCGTAAGAGAGCACTCCGCCTCCGATGTGAAGCGCCTCAAACATGGTTATTTCGTGACCGAGTTTAACCAAGTCAGCGGCTACTGTGAGTCCTGCTGGACCTGCACCGACTATAGCTACTTTTTTGCCTGTCGGCTTAGTTTTTGGTGGAAGCTGGAATCCGTTGTCTCGTTCCCAGTCTGCAAGGAATCGTTCTAAACGTCCGACGCTTACGGGCTCACCCATCTTGCCGATGACACATTTCTTCTGGCATTGCTCTTCTTGTGGGCAAACGCGTCCGCACACAGCGGGCAAAGCATTCTTCGCTTTGATGGTGGCTATGCCTTCAGCGTACTTCTTTTCTTTGATGCACTTAATGAACTCTGGAATAGGAACTTCCACGGGGCAACCAGTAACACACTGCGGCTTTGGACACTGCAGGCATCGGCTGGCTTCTTCTTGAGCTTGCTCTTCGGTGTAGCCTAAGGCGACTTCCTTGAAGTTTTTAGCACGCACTTTAGGCTCTTGCTTATCCATCTCTACAGCTTTTTTATTCAACTTAGGTTTAGGCTTTGTTTCTGCCACACTTGCAACCTCCACTTGTTTCCCATAACAGGGAACCTACTCGCTCTTCAGGGAGCATCGTGCGCTGACGCAAAATCAGCTCCTCGAAATTAGTTTTGTGACCGTCAAACTCTGGTCCGTCAACGCAGCCGAACTGCATTTTTCCGCCAACTGTAACTCGGCAGACGCCGCACATGCCCATGCCGTCTATCATTATAGGCGTCAAAGTCACAATGGTTGGAATGTTGTAGGGCTTGGTTATTTCGCTAACGTCCTTCATCATGACCACGGGACCCATGACAACGCAGCGGTCAAACTTTTCCTTCTTGAGCAAATCTTTCAAGAAGTCAAGACCTTTGTTGCCTATGGTGCCGTCGTCAGAGGCGACGTAGACTTTTTCACTCAGGGCTTTGGCTTCTTTCTCCATGAACAAGAATTCCTTTGACCTGCAACCCAGAACAGTGGTCACTTTGTTGCCTGCTTCCTTCATGGCTTTAACCTGCAACATGATAGGCGCAATCATTATGCT
>CAYGJP010000072.1:0-9419 GCA_964350175.1 uncultured Candidatus Bathyarchaeia archaeon | reverse complement strand
GGTACACTCTGTTGCTCTCTGCAGACTATACCCCTCGTTTTCTGTGGGGCTTGTTTTGGGTTGCTTTTTTGTTTCTGGGCTTGGGTCGGGTTTTTTCCGCGCCTGTAAAAGGCGTAAAAAGGCGTGAAAAGGCTGAAAATGGTTGGAAATGGCGGGTTTAGCGATAGTTCAGGGGCTGCGTGAATGGGGAGTTTCCATAATCATGGCGGGTAGAAAAATGGAATTTCTTCCGAAATCCTGCTGACATGCGTCGAAAGGTTCTTAAGGCATTGGGTCTTTTTCCTAACGGCAATAGAGGCTTCAAATTCACAGTTAAACACAGCAACTTGCTTCGCTCCAAGGCGAAACGGGCATGTGTGAACTGAAAAGGTTAAAATACCCGAATAGCGAGGTGAAAAGAACATGGAAAACATTTACGCTGCGATGCTCCTTCACAAGGCAGGAAAAGAAGTAAACGAACAGTCAGTTACAGGTGTCCTCACAGCAGCAGGAATAACTGTTGATGCAGTACAAGTAAAAGCACTAGTTGCCGCACTCAGCGAAGTCAACATTGATGAGGCAATTAAAGCTGCCCCGACAATGATGGCCGCTCCAGCAGCAGCCGCAGGTGGCGCTCCAGCAGAGCAAAAACCAGCAGCAGCCGCTCCAGAGGACAAGAAGAAGAAAGCTGAAGAAGAGAAAGCCAAAGAAGATGCAGCGCTCGAAGGATTAGGCGCCCTATTCGGGTAAACCAATACCCTATTTTATCTTTTCAGTTTTTATTCTACAATGTTTTTTGTTTATTCGTTCTAATTAGAGGTTTTCCTAAAAATATAGAAATTATAGTTTCCCCGTGTTTTAGGCGGAAGTTATTGTCGTATTTGTTGGGGTTTTTGTTTTCTTGTAAGCAACATCTTTACTGCTACGACTGGGAGCCAGCCGAGAATAATTGGTAATGTTGCTGGAAGGGCATCAAAGTCGCTTGGGTTCAACAATAGAAGCTCGAACAAACCGAAAGATACACTTATAGTCACCACTGAAACAACCGCGGTTTTCTTGCCGAACTTCTTCAAGGTCTGCGTGGCAAGTATGCCTGCAAAGAAGAAGTCGCCGAGCCCAAGCCGCAAGAGGAGAATGCCGCCCTCCACAATGATTAGGGGTATAGTTGGGAAAGCTACAAGCACTGGAAGACCCAGCCCAGAAACTGCGTTTGCAGCCTGCACCATGGTTCCAGTTACCCAGACAAGAACGATGTCCATGGCTGTGATGAAGCCTGCGAAGATGAACACGGTTTTCCAGTTGAACAAAGAACTCAAGTACAGCACTATTAGTAAGGCAAAGATTATGCCGTAAACGTCCAAGAGATATGGGAACCAAAGGGAGGTTTCATTAAAGAAGAAAAAGAGCAGTAGGAACAATGCGGGTGAGAGCGCAGCAAGATACCACTTATGCTTTGCCTCCGTACTGTTTAGAGCGTACAGTAAAGCAAAAAACGCACAGGATGCTAAACTGGCAAACGTCAAAGCACCTATAACTTGTAAGTTCTCAGGCAAGACACCAAGGAAACCAACCGCTCCCGCTAACACGCTGGCAACAATGAAAACGCCGCAGTAAAGCAGCATTCGTTTTTTGTTCATGCCCGAAAACACATACGAGACAGTAAACAGCAATGAGCAATAAGATAACAGGAAAACAGCCAAAATCGCCATACTCGGCATAAAAATCACAACGGAAACGGCTACGGTAATCATTCCAACCAGCAAGGCAGTGTCGCGAGTTTTGAATTCACGCTCTTCAACAGTCGCCTTCAGCTTGGCTTCAGTTCGTTTCCCCAAAAACATGGCGACAATAGTCACTATGAAAAGAATTGTGGGCATGAGAATGTCAAAGTACATGCACACCACTTAATCTACAGCACACTTTTAAACGTTAGAACTCAAACTGCACATTAAATATGGCTAAAGTCGCCATAAACGCTTCCTCGGTGCGCACGGTTTCAGTGCCTTGGTTGGGCAAAGTGTTCAACATGAAATCCACGATGTCATGTATGTTCAAGCGGTGGTCCTTAGCGATTTCGAACAGCCCACGTGTGGGTGCCCCAAACAGCAGGAGAACAGTGTTTGCTTTCGCCCATTTTTCACTCAGGCTCTGGGCAGCGTCTTGGAAACTTGTTGCAAACTTGGAAGTGCCAACAATTAAGTCGAATCGGGGGTCTTCGAGAAGCGTTTTAATGGAATGATTCTCCACGTTAACGGTGAATCCCCAGTACATGGGAACTGCAGAGCGGTCAACAACTTGAACCTCGACTTTCTCACCCAACTTCACTATCTTCAACGTTAACCGCTTGTTAACATCAACCTGCGCACCATACACCAACACAGGACTCTCAGAACCAATGTCCACCAGCACGCCACCTTTGGCTTTGGAAACAACAACGCCTTCACGGTAATCTCCAACCTTTAAGTCGCGGATGTTTCCCTTCAACGGGTGATGGGGCGTGCGCAATGGAGGCAAAATTCCAGCGAACTGCAACTCAGGTTTAAGCTCAAAGAGCCTTTTCCGCAGGTACTGAGGCGTCTCCATGTAATTGAGCCAAGTAGCGATGAGGTCTAAGTCTCTGCGCTGGTTAGTTTTTGGGTCGTCCGCGTAAACTATGATTTCGTCCACTTTGAATATGGCTGCGGCTCTGCCGATGTAGCCGATTTTGGCTGTTTTCTCTCTCAGATGCGGCGTATCCGCGATAACGGACGCGGGGAAAGCCACTACCAACCGTTTCTTAACCATTCTGTTCATTCACCCATGCAGCGCAAACTACTAAGTTGCTCTGTGTTCAGGTAAAGAGTGAAAAATCAAATATAAACGTGCATACAAACTATTCAGTGGGAGAACAATTTGACAACGTCGGCCTTAGATAACCTTGAAGCTACACGTAAAATCGACAAGAACAATATGCTTCAGTTCTGCATTGACGCCGCCAAACACTACAAAGAATCCGCGAAAAACGCAGAAAAAATCAAGCTAAACTACCCCAGCCCCGAAAACGTTATTGTGGCAGGCATGGGCGGCTCAGGAATCGGAGGCGAACTCCTCAAAGACTACACACGAGACAAAGCCACGGTTCCCATGGAAGTCAGCAAAGACTACCAGTTACCCGCGTACGCAAACAAAAAAACTCTTGTTCTTCTTGTAAGTTATTCAGGCGACACCGAGGAAACCCTCAGCGCCTTCCTAGACGCGTTGAACCGCAAATGCATGATGTACTGCATAAGTTCAGGCGGAAACCTACTCAAATTCGCCGAGAAACTAAATGTGCCGTACCTGCAGGTTCCAAAAGGGATGCCACCACGCGCCGCACTACCCCACTTGTTTGTGCCCCTTCTAAAATGCATAGAAAAAACGGGGATGACCCCAAATGTCTCTGAGGAACTTTCGGAAACAACCAAGCTTTTGGAAAAAGTGAGCAGCGAGAACGCGCCCGAAAAACCAGCAGAAAACAATTTCACCAAAACACTAGCAATTTACCTCAAAGGTACTGCGCCCGTGGTGTACGGCTTTGGCGTCTACCGTGGCGTGGCGATGCGCTGGAAACAGCAGTTCAACGAGAACAGCAAAATCCCAGCGAAGTGGGAAGTTTTCAGTGAACTTAACCACAACGAAATTGTTGGCTGGGAAAACCCAAAACAACTTGCCAAAGACTATTCAGTCGTGTTCATCCGAGACAAAACCGAACCTCTGGGAATTCGGAGCAGAATCGAAACCACCCAAACACTAATGCCGCCAACGCTTTTGAAGATGTTCGAAGTGTGGACGCAGGGCAAAAGCACCTTGGCAAAAATGTTGTCAACTGTTCTTGTGGGCGACTTCGTCAGCGTGTACTTGGCACTGCTGCACAAGGTAGACCCCACGCCTGTCAATTCGATTAACCTTTTGAAAGAGAAAATTGAACGAAACAAAATAAAAGAGAAAACAATACGGGAACTGGAGAAACTATCCGCGAAATAGCCGCGGTTATGTATTCTTCGCCACGAATTTCTTGAACGCTTCTTCTGCTGCTTCCAGCGGCAGCATCTTGGGCGGATGCTTAAACCCGTAAGCACACAGCGGCTCTATTGCGCCTTTCTGTTTTTTGTTTAACGCCAACTTCATGGCGCGCAATATGTCAAAGAGCACGCTGCCAGCGTTGGGCGCATCCACCGTTGAGAATTTGATGTCGATTCGCATGGGCGCGTTGCAGAAGTAAACACCGCTTATCCAGAAGTAGCTGTCACGTTTGTTCTGCAGAAAATCCACGTAATCAGTGGAGCCAGCAACAATCTCAGTCTTGTAGGGCAGTGAGGAGGCTACGGACTCGGTTTTTATGGCACGTTTCGCGTCACGCGTCCTATCCATCGTGTCCAATGATTCGGTTCCGCCGCCAACATCCAACTGGTAAGTTTCAGTAATTTTCGCACCGTTCTGGGAGAGCAACTGCAGTAAAGTCTTGTGCAATGCGGTGGAGCCAACTTGGTTCACAAGGTCGTCGCCCACCAAAGGCAAACCCGCCTGCGCGAACTTTTCAGCCCATTTAGCGTTACTAGCAATGAAATTAGGCGTGGCGTTCACGAAGCCGCAGCCCGCAGCCAACGCCTGTTCAGCGTACAACTCGGAAGCTTTCGCGGCACCGCTGGGAAGCAAATTAAGCACTATTTCCGCGCCAGACTTCTTCAGAACCTGCACAACATCAACATCAGCCGCCTTGCTAACTTGCATGATGCTTTGTGTGGATTTACCAAAGCCATCCAACAACGGACCCTTCTGCACAACAACACCCGTTTTTGGGACATCTGCAACTTTTGGCGCATTATTGGGCATAGCAAAAATGGCTTCCGCAAGGTCTTTGCCGACTTTGCGTTCGTCCACATCAAACGCTGCGACAACCTGAAGGTCTTGGGGTTTCAAGCCACCCAAGCTGGGATTGCGCAGCCCAGTGGAATCTTTGCCCGTTTCAACTTTGCCGTAATATTGGAGTCCTTGGATTAAGGCTGAAGCGCAGTTTCCCACGCCGATTAATGCAACTTTAGTGTTTGGCATCTTTGCCACCTTGTTTGGGATTTCTTATTCAGACTTGCCTATAAAAGGCTACGCTGCAAAAGACACTAACTAAGGAGGCGCTTGGTTAGTTATTTATGTTCAAGTATAGAATAGTATTTGTAAAGTATGGAGAAATAGTGAATGAAGGTTTTTGAGAGACCCGGTCCAGCCAACACTGATGCAGTGGTGAACATAGTTAAAGAGGCCTCGGCAAACGTTGACTATGTTGTGGTGGCGTCTGTTACTGGCGACAGCGCGGTGAAAGTGGCAGATAATGTAAGAGGTAAAAAAGTGGTCTGCGTAACCTGCCCTCAGGGCATGTACTGGCAAATTAAAGAAATGGATACAGACGTGTTTGCTGAAATTCCTGAACTTAAAAAGAAACATGATGAATGGGCAAAAAAAGGACTGGAAAGAGTCCCCATGAACATCACCGAAGAAAACAGAACCAAGCTGGAAGCCTTAGGCGTCGAAGTTGTCCGCGGAACTATTCCTCTTTTCGGTCCAAGTTTCTCCATGAGGCTACACTTGCATAAAACTACGTCTCTGGATGTGATGGCAAAAACACTGGAATTAATTTCCACAGGAACTCTGGTATGCCTCGAAAGTGTTTTGATGACAACAGACGCAGGAATTATTCCTGAGGAGCGACTGGTACTTGCATGCGCAGGCACCGAAAGGGGGCTGGATACAGCCTGGATTACTAGGAGTAGTGCGTCTGCCAATCTGTTCCATCATTCGAGGGGCTTCAGATTTGTTGAATGCTTAGCAAAACCAGGCATCAGCCTCATACCAAGAATCGACATGAAATACCTCCGATAGCTGAAAAAAGTGAAACCTGTCGGGGTTACCATTTGTCCCAGTGAACCATCTCTTCAAGAGGTTTACGTTTTCCGCTGCCTATCAAAGTCTTCGCCAGTTTGCCGCCAAAACCCTCCTTCTCCGCAGGGTACCCAATTGGCGTCAAAGCCACAACTTTCACGGCTTCTGGAACGCCCAATATTTTCTTGATTTTTGCCTCATCAAAAGCGCCAATCCAGCATGTTCCTAAACCAAGGTCAGTTGCCGCCAAAACCAACTGCTGCATTGAAATGCCCACATCAACCAAGAAATAATCCATACCGTTTCGGGCACCCGAATCTTTTGGGTCAGCACAAGCAGCAACTATAACAGGCGCCTGTTTTAGCCAAGAATTCAACATCGACGCCATCGCATCTATCTTTGCTTTATCTTTCACTACGATGTACTTGCAGCATTGCTTATTCGCCCATGAAGGCGCCAGCCTAGCCGCTTCCAAAATCCTGTTAAGCGTTTCCTCTTCAATCTCTTGACTGGAGTAGCTTCTGACACTTTTTCTTGCTGTAACAACATCGATAAATTCCATAAGAATCCCCATATTCAAAAAAGAAAAACCGCTTAAAAGAGTTACTCGTCACGGTGCCAAGGGCGAAAAACGCGCAGTCACTAGTAAGCTTTAATTTCTCAACGGCAATTAACCCTAAAAAGGGTCGGACAAGAATTGGACGATACAGCTAAACTTGACAAGTTCACAGCCGTCAACGAATTAGCCCGCCGAAGAGGCTTCTTCTGGAACAGCTACGAAATCTACGGCGGAGCCGGCGGCTTTGTCGCTTACGGGCCTCTGGGCACCAGACTAAAACAGAACATCGAAAACAAGCTCAGAGACATCTTCGTTAAACAAGTCGGCATTCTCGAAATGGAATCCTCCATCATCACGCCAGGCAAAGTCTTTGAAGCATCAGGCCACGTCACCAACTTCAAAGAGCCCATGGTTGAATGCGTCAAATGCAACAAACGGTTCCGCGCAGACCACCTGCTTGAAGAGTACGCAAAAATCTCTTCAACTGAAGCAGAAAAAATGACCCTAGACGAAATCAAAAAAGCCTTAGAGCAAAACGACATATCGTGCCCTGACTGCGAAGGAGGCTTCAACCCACCCCAGCAATTCCTAACCATGTTCATAACCACCATCGGACCTTACTCGGGCGCAACTGGGTATGGGAGACCTGAAGCAGCCCAAGGCATCTTCGTTGAATTCAATCGTCTATACGCGACTGCTCGGGAAAAGCTGCCCTTTGGTGTCATCCAGATAGGGCACGCCTTAAGAAACGAAATCTCGCCCAGACAAGGCTTAATCAGACTCAGGGAATTCACCATCTGCGATTTAGAATTTTTCTTTGACCCTGATGAACCCTGCTGCCGCCTACTCAAAGACGTGGAAAACGAAACCTTACCTATTCTTCTGGGCGAAAAGAGACTGAAAAACTCTGAAGAAACCATAAACATAACCGTGCGTGAAGCACTGGACAAAAAAATCGTGCGCTCAGAGTGGCAAGCCTTCTTCATGGCCATGGCAAAGAAACTCCTCGTCGAAATCGGCGTTCCAGCAGAAAAGCAACGCTTCATCGAAAAACTCCAATGGGAAAAAGCACACTACTCAAGCCAAAGCTTCGACCAAGAAGTACTCCTTGACAGGTACGGGTGGATTGAAGTGTCTGGGCACGCTTACCGCACAGACTTCGACTTATGCAGCCACATGAAAGCCAGCGGCGCCGACCTGCGCGTCTTCAAAGAATACGCAAAGCCAGTTGAAACTGAGCAGCTCGCGGTGAAGCCTGTGATGGCGAAGCTGGGTCCAGTTTTCAAGAAAGAAGCAGGAAAAGTTGGAGAACTGCTTGCCAAAGCTGACCCACAGGTGGTTAAGGCTGCTTTTGACAAAGACGGCTACTACATGGCGGATAACTACAAAGTCTTGCCAGAGCACGTTGACATCTCCAGCCAGAAGACGGTTGAGCGCGGAAAACGGTTTATTCCACATGTTGTGGAACCCAGCTTTGGCTCTGACAGGCTTTTCTACGTTGCGTTGGAGTACGCGTATGGCGTGAAAGATGACCGCATCGTCATGAGTTTCCCAAGAAGCATAGCACCAATACAAATTGGCGTTTACCCCTTGATGAGCAAAGACGGGTTAGATGAAAAAGCCTTGGAACTGCAGAAGTTGCTGACTAAGGAAGGCTTCACGGTTGAGCTAGACGAAACAGGCTCCATAGGCAGAAGATACGCACGCGCAGACGAAGCAGGCATCCCCTTAGGCATCACTATAGATTACGACACGTTAAGCGACGGCACCGCGACCATACGTGACCGTGACTCTTGGCGACAAGTTAGAAGCCCAATCAAAGACCTACCAGAACTCTTACACAAGTACTTCCAAAGAAAAATCAACTTCGAAAACCTCGGCAAATTGGTGGAAAGTTAAGGGTTAGCTTTTAATGCACCTGCACACTACAAGTTAATGAAAATCAGTAACGTCTATGGATGGGAAACAGTTTGGTACTTCCAGCAGAAACCGAAGAACGTGTGAAGCGTAAGGCATTAAGTGCCTGTCAAGATAACTTACGCAAGGTGTTGGAGGTCACCAGAAAAATCCCCCAGATGACGGAGCACTTCTCCAAAGGCGACAAAGAGGCCGCCAGGCAACTTTTCAGCGAAATCAAAAAAGGCGAAGAGGAAGTTATCAAAGCCCGACAGATGGTTTCTCAAGAGCTCGCCGAAATAGGAGCGGTTCTCATAAGTCGAGAGGACTTTTTAAGGTTCACGAATTTGACAAGCGAAATTGCAGATTTCTCCGAAGGAATCGCCTTCTACCTTGTCGAAATAATGGAGCATAACTGGAACGTTCCAGCCGACATAAGGAAAGATTTGCAAAACCTCGCCGATGCAGTTCTTGAAACTGTGCTTAAGCTCAGGGAAACAATGATGGTTCTAACCTACGGCTCAACCAAGACTTTGGAGAAAGCCAAGGACGTGGAAATCGCTGAGAGAATTGTCGATGACCGCTACCGCGCATTAGCCATAAAAGTACTCAGCAGTAAACTGGACCTGCCCGCACTGTTCATGATGAAAGATGTTCTGCAACTCTTAGAGAACTCAGCTGACAAAGCAGAGGATGCCGCAGACGCAGCACGAGTAATTTCCTTTGTAATGTAGAGGAAAGGCGAAAAACCAGCCATGCCCCAAAAAATCAAAGTGGAATTAATCGAAAATTTCTTGGTTGTTTGGGACTCGAAGGAAGGCTCAGAACTCTACAAAATGGGCTACTACGGCAAACCACTTGGGATTTCGAAACCGAAAATTCCCGAGTTCACCGTGCCACTAATTCTGGATTTGATGGAAGGCGTATACCTCGCAGAGAAAGGCACCATAGCAGTTTCGGAAGATTCAGGAAAAACCAAAGTCAGCTTAACCAAACTGCGCCAGAAAGCCAAACAGCTATACGAGGAATTTGAAGAGAAATACACGGTTTACCAAGACCTACGGGAAAGCGGTTTAATCGTCACTCCAGGTAT
>CAYGJP010000071.1:0-9445 GCA_964350175.1 uncultured Candidatus Bathyarchaeia archaeon | reverse complement strand
TGAAGCTACTAGAATAGCTTACAGTCCACGCTGAAAGCTAAACTTTTTTCCCTAAATCTGAAACCCACGATTCCCAACAGAGAAAACGTTGATTATACATTCTCCTCAGCTATTATTCAGGATTTTCTCAAGATCTGTCAGTATATCTATATTCTATTTTATTCCTTTCTTTTTCCTAGCGCGTGTGCTTGCCCTGTTCAATTAACCCCTATGACTGTGCTTTTTTCAGATATCCATGCGTATTGAAAGAAACCATGAATTTCTCCTTGTCGTAATCAATTGAGAATTCCCTGTGACTTCTAAGGTATTCTTCAACAGCCTCATACGGGCCGCTCCCAAAATTATTCAGTACAGGATGCCCATTGATGTTGGTATCTTCCACTATCATGTAGCTACCGCCAGTAACCAATGTGCCGTAGAGCTCCATTTCCCGTAACACATGAGCCTTGGAGTGGTTGCTATCCAAGACTACGAGAACAGCTTTTTTTCCTTCTGCATATTGCTGCATTGATCTAATGATATCGGGAGCTGTGGAACTACTATTCATGTATGTTATTCGCGGATGCTGGGGTCTATTTTCACTCATTTGTATGTCAACTGATACGATTTGACCTTTTCCCAACAAATCCAACAATGACGCAAAATACAGAGCTGATCCGCCTAATGCTGTGCCGGTTTCAATAATTAGATCAGGTTTCACTGCGTAGAATATTTCCTGATAGAGCCACAGGTCTAAAGGACATTTCCAGACGGGTACTCCTAGCCAAGTAGTTTTTTGCCAGACAGCGCTATCGTAGTAAATTCTGTGGAACTGGTTTGCTCTGTAATTTTGATAAGACTTGCTTACTCGTTTTGATGCCTTTTCACCGATTATTCTTTTTATTAATGTATTGATTTTCATGCAGGAATGTATGTTGGGCTGCGAATAGTTATTCTTTGCTATGCTTTCAATTTATCGATATTATAATTGCAAACCCTTATCTGTTTATTAGTGAAATCTTAAAACACATTCAAGACAACTCTTTGGCTACCTAGCTTTCAAAGAATTTTTGCACTTAGTTTTCGTGCACGCCTTGATAACGTTTGACTCATCGCTGTTCGACATTTCGCCCCACTCCTTGCTTCTCAATTATCCGTTAAAAAACATCAAGTCCTAGTTCACGACAAGATGGAAAATCAACTGTCATCAGCCATTTGTCCCACACTTCAATAACCCTTCTCCCATAAACCCCAAAGAACCTCTTCCATTTGTTCGCGAAGCCTTTGCAAACCATCTTTGCGAATAACTCATTCTCTTGATTGGCTGTTTGGAAACATAGTTGCCATCTACGTAATAGGCGATGTTGCGTTCTGATTTCTGCCTTTCAACTAATGAATCTCGACATTCTCAACGGAGGGTGAATTGTTGTCAGGCATATTGGGGGATTATGGTCCAGTTTGTCAGCGCCTCACCCGTGTAGTAGATGTTCGCTGCCACATCTGTGTAAGACCCTGCGTTAATTGTTCCTAATTCCACGTAGGTGTCGTTTGCCACGGTGTTTCCTTGGTAAAGGGTCACGTGGAGGCGGCAGTCTTTTGCAGTTCCAGTTCCTAGATTCCAAACTTCGCCCGATATGTAAAAACGAATGACACCTGACCAAGGATGCCCCGCCGCTGGAGTGGAGCGCACATCGGTTGCTCCGAGTCTTGTAACTATTTTTGGAGTGCCTATCTGGCTTATCTGATTTTGGATTGCTGCGTTTTCACTTTGAAGAGCAGCGTTTTCATTTTGGAAGCTGTTAGCTTGGTTGCTAAGGTCTGCGGCTTGATTTTCTAAGTTGACTATTTGAGCTTCAAAGTCTGTTTTTTTGTTTTGGAGGCTGTTTGTTTGATTGTTTAGGTTTGCTATTTGACTCTCAAGGGTTGCTGCTTGTTTTTGTAGGTCATTGTTTGCTGCTAAACCGTGTTGCTGTTGCACGTAAAAATAGGCGTTAGCGGCAAGACTACCTATGAGGATAATTGAAACCAGTATCAGAGCCAGTTTTGTTTTCAAGAATCTTTCACCGTCCATATTCTGGGGTTATGGTCCAGTTTGTCAAGGCTTCCCCTGTGTAGTAGATGTTTCTTGCCACCTCTGTGAAAGACCCGCCGTTAATTGTGCCCAATTGAATGTAGGTGTCCTTTGCTACGGTGTCGCCTTGGTAGAGGGTCACGTGGATACTGCAATTCTGTGCCGCCTCTGTTCCAACATTCCACACTTCACCCGTTATGTACAAGCGCAGGTCTTGACCTGAATAATTATACCTCATATCCCTTGCGCCAAGCCTTGTAACTAGCTTTGGAGCAACTATCCCTTGGTCTAACTGACTCAGTAGTTCTGTCTTTTTGTTCTGAAGATTGACGTTTTCACTTTGGAGGCTGCTTGTTTGGTTGCGCAGGTTTACAGTTTGATTTTCTAGGTTTGCTACTTGAGCTGTAAGGTTTGCGTTTCCGCTTTGAAGATTGTTTGCTTGTTCCTGCAGGTTTGCCAGTTGATTCTGTAGGCTTGTTACTTGCGTTTGAAGGCTACTATCTGGAGCAGAACCGCTTTGTTGCGTGTAAAAATAGGCATTTGCAACAAGACTTACTATCAGGATAACCGAAACTACCGCCAACGCAAATTTAGTTTCCAAACTTTTTCGCCTTTTTGTGCAGATACCTACATGCTATGCCTAGTTTGCGCGTTACTATTAATTCTCCCTGAAGAACAAAATGTTCTGTCAAAAGAACAGCCGCCTAAACATTCAGGACATCGCCAAAGTTTTTAGGTTTGAACGGTAAAACCATACTGAGCCATCTGAGGCATGCCAAATGGAACCCGTCGACATCGTGCTGTTAACTCTGAACAGTGAAAGAAAACTGGAAGAATGCATCGCCTCAGTCTACCAAAACGTGCCCGTGGCACAACTGATAGCCGTAGACGGCGGCTCAAATGACCGGACACTGGAAATCCTGCAGAAATTCAACGACAAATACCACAACGTCCAAATCGTTCACGACAAAGGCACTCGGGCAACTGCGCGGCAAAAAGGCATCCAAAACGTCAAAGCAGAATGGTTCCTCTTCGTCGACAGCGACGTTGTCCTCTGCAAAGACTGGTACCGAAAAGCCACAAAGTACACAGACAAAGACGTTGGCGCCGTGTGGGGTATAGAGGTTTGGTCAACCATCCAAAACCCAGCGACTCTGAAGATGTTCCTCTGGATAACACGCAAAATTTTTGACCTCCGCGGTGGAACTCACGATACGCTGGTACGCACAGAAACCGTCAAAGACATCAAAATTCCCGCTAATCTCCACGTTTTCGAAGACGCTTACATCAAAGACTGGATAACCAAAAAAGGCTACCGCGTAGTTGCTTGCTACGACCCGTTCTGCATTCACTATCGACCTCGGACGGTGTGGACTTTGCAGGGCAGCCTTGGCATCGTGGTGGACGCGGTGAGGTGTAGCAGTTTTACGTTGCTGGTGAAATTGTTGTTTGCTTACGGTTTCTACACGGCTTACTCGGTCTATCAGTTGTTGTCCAGTAGTAAGGAAACGCAGTGACCGTTCGTTTTCTACTTTCGGTTTGAATAAATTATTATGCTTCAACTGTTAATGTTTATCAAACCGTGAGGCTTTGACAAACACCGAGGCACAGGGATGCAGACAATCGACGTTGTCGTGCTGACAAAAAACAGCGAACACCTACTCGAAAAATGCTTAACTAGCATCTACAAAAACGTGCCTGTGAACAACCTCATCGTGGTTGACGGCTTCTCCACTGACCGCACCCTCAAAATCCTTGACCGCTTCAACGAGCAATACGGCAACGTCAAAGTTCTCAGCGTAAACGGTTCAAGAGCCCGCGCCCGCGAGAAAGGCATAAAACAAGTGGAAACCGACTGGTTCCTGTTCGCCGACAGCGACATCATCCTTAGTCGAGGCTGGTTTGAGAATGCAGCGAAGAGCATGCAAAGCGATGTTGGCGCCGTTTGGGGCTTAAACATAGATGTCATACCCAACCTGACGTACAAGCGTTTTGTAAAATTGCAGAGCTTGGTTGCACTTCACTGTTTTACTCTTCGAGGAGGCACGCATGACACGCTGGTTCGCCGTGACCTAGTAGCGGACATAAAAATCCCTGAGGAGCTGCACACTTACGAAGACGCCTACATCATGAAATGGATTAAAAAGAAAGGCTACAAAACCGTAGTGGGCAACGGCATATACTGCCTGCATTACAAGCCGCCTGAAAACTGGAGCACCAGCAACGCGGTTTCAAACGCCATACTGGAGCTGAAGTGCGGCTTGGTTTACTCAAAAAATTTTGCGTACATGGTTTACTACCCGTTTTTCATGTTCTACTGGTTTTTGCAGATTGCGCTTCAAAACGTTCGGAGGCTACTGCCGACTTAGCGCCTTCCACAGATGGTCCGACTTTGGTCTGGGCAACGCTTTCCCTTTGCCATCTTTCTGCACAAGCAAACGCTGGTCTGCGTCTTCGAGGAATTCTCCGATGACCGCAGCCTGCAAGTTCTGCTGCCTCAAGTTTTCCAGAATCCTGTTTGCCGATTCGGGTTCAGCGGCTATGAGCAAAGCGCCTGAACTGATAAGTTGCAGAGGGTCAACTTCGAAGTGGTTGCAGATTTTGGCGGTTTCAGGCTGAACCGCGATTTGCTCCGCGAAAACTTTGGCGCCCAAATGTGCCGCGTCCGCCATCTCGTGGATGCCACCAGCTATCCCGCCTTCGGTGGGGTCATGCATGGCGTGAACTCCCCCAGTTCTGCAAGCCGTTAGCGCGTCTTTTACTACGCTTATGTGGCTGTAGAAGTTCTTTGCGTTCTTGAGCATGGCGGGGGTTAAGGTTTTTTTGAGTTCCACTTCTCTGTCACAGGCTAAAATTGCGGTGCCTTCGATGCCTGCGGTTTTGGTTAAGATGAGTTTGTCTTTGGGTTTTGCGCCTGCCGCGGTGACATATTTGCCTTTTTCTGTTGTGCCCATGGCGCAACCAACCACAATTGGGTTAGTCAGCTTGGGCGTGGATTCACAGTGTCCACCCACGATGGCTATGCCAAGGTCTTTGGCAGCTTGACTCATTTGGGCGCTGATGGTTTCAACCATTTTTTTGTCGGCGCCTTCAGGAAGCATCAGACACGAAAACAGAAAAGCAGGTTCAACGCCAAAGGTGGCTACGTCGTTGGCGTTCACGTTGACGGCGAGATATCCGATGCGTTCCACCGCGCCCGTAATCGGGTCCATCGAAACAATTAGCGATTTGCTGCCAAGGTCTATGACTGCGCCGTCGACGCCTGCTTTAGGTCCAAGGGTAACTTCTTCTCGTTGGGCGCCGAGGTTTTTGAAGACAACTTCTTTGAGGATGTCTATGGGAATTTTTCCAGGCGGCAGCTTCATAACGGGAGCCTCATAGGAATGTTGTTGGGCTATCTTTTAAGCTGTGGGAAAATCCGAAAGACGGCATGCACCACTGGGACTGCGATGACTAATCCGACCAGCATTTGTACCATGTTGAAGGGAACTTCTGCAAGTGCCAGCGCAAACGGGTAACCCAGCACCAGTTGCTCGTAGATGAAGTATCCTGCAACCATTTCTAATCCGCCGATGCCTATGGCAATTGTTGCGCTGATACTGCGGTTTGCGATGCGTTTTTGCAGTTTCTGGTAAAGGACGCCAACAATTAAGCCTTCAATCCCCTTTATAGCCAATGTGCCAGGGGCAAATTGAGCGTAGCCGAGCAATACGTCGGCGGTCATTGCGCCTATGCCTCCTGCTAGGGCGCCTGTTAGGGGTCCAAAGATGAGGGCTGCTGTGTAGATTATGGTTTCGCCTAGGTTGAAGTAGCCGCTTGTGGCGGGTATGCTTATGACGAAGGAGTAGGTTGCCACAAAGACGAGGGCGGCGAATACTGCTGCGGCTGCTATTTTGAGGGGTGTGTTTACTGGGTTCTTTTTAATCGTCATGGATTACACCGATTTGATTTAACCAAAAATTAGTATAGTTATAACTATACTATAAACCTTCCCGAAAAACCAGTCACATCAACAGCTTCAAATCATCAATAGCCGCTAAAGCCTTCCTGCCATGCTCCGTTATCCTGAAAAACTTCTTCCCGCTCTCCTCGTACCCCACAATCAAACCCTTCCCTGACAACTCATTCAAATGCTGATACACCGCGGCGCGCGTCATGATTTTCCCCAGTTTCTTCCACAAATCATAGCCATACGTGTCTTTTTCGCTTAGGCTTCGAAGAATCTTCTCCTTGGTACTTATCTCCAACCCAAACCCCGCCGTTTTCTGCTTTTTAGTCAACGCCTGCAGCACATCGGTGGCTTTTAGCCCGCTCCCCGTGATAAGGCACATAACGCTGCTTTCGGTAGTTATTCTCTGCTCGTCCACAAGTTTCTTGAGTGCTGCCACTGTTGCTGAGCTGGCTGGTTCCGCAAACACGCCCTCTAGCTTTGCAATCTGCAGCTCCGCAGCGAAGATTTCTGAGTCTGAAACGGTTAAGGCAAAACCTTTTGACTCGTTTATCGCTTTGACAGCCAGTTCGCTTTGCAGCGGTTCACCGACTAGAATAGCAAGTGCACGAGTGGACGGATTACACGCCTTTTCCGCGGCTAAGTTGCCTTCGGTGAATGCACTAATTATTGGTGCGCAACCTTCTGGTTGGACACCCACCATCCTTGGCAGGGACTTTGTTAAACCCAGTTGTTTAAGCTCCTTGAAACCTTTCCAAAGAGAGTAAATCGTTCCCCCACTACCCATCGAAACCAGAACATATTCTGGAACCCCGACCTGCTCATAAACCTCATAAGAAATCGTCTTCTGCGATTCAACCACTAACGGGTTTAGTTCGGCTGTTGCCTGATACCAGCCTGACTCCTTGGCTAAAGCTGCCGCCTTACGGATTGAATCATCCACAATATCCCCGCACTCTTCAATGCTGGCGTCGTAAGCAAGCATCTGAGCCAACTTGCCCACATCAACAACCTTCGGAACCACAACATGACAGATTAAGCCCGCCTTGGCGGAGTAGGCAGCCAAAGAAGCCCCCATGTTCCCGTTAGTGGCACAAACCAGTGCTTCATAACCGCGGTCGATTGCGTTTGAGGTTAACAGGGCGGCTGCGCGGTCTCGGTACGAGTGCGTTGGGTTGCGGGTTTCATCTTTCAAATAAAGCTCCTTTAGCCCCACAGCTTTTGCGAGCCTCTCAGCCTTGTGAAGTGGTGTTCCGCCTTCGCCCAAACTCACCATACGCTTGACGGGCGGAAGCATCTGCCTATACTTCCAGAATTCCAGCTTTCCAGAAAATTTGACTTTGCCCGCCTCAGGCAAATCTGCCATGTACTCTAATGTTCCACTGCATTTTTCACAGTTGCTCCTCAACGGGTACGCTGGAAATTGTGCGCCGCAGCGAATGCATTGAAGCATAGACTCTTCTCCAACCCAAATTCTCTGTGCGGTTCAACCTATAAATAGCTCCTGCTTTTGGGTGGGCATTGAGTGTTGACTAAATCAGGCTTTACGGTAGTGTCGTAACAGAAGACTTGTGTTTTCTGAGTATCCGATTGTTCCGCCTAAGGAACGGTTATTCACGGGAGCAGCGTTTTCGCAGCGAAAGTAGGTGTTTGATTGTTCTTTTTAGAGAACAAAGTGTTCTTGCAAGAGAGTTAAGAGGCACTTCTGTTTATTTTTAAGTCTCTAAAATGCAGAATGGAATTTACACAATTGAGTAAAAAAGTTTTTCGCGTAACTAATAAAAGCTGTAGCGGGCGTATTGAATGGGGAGTTCCTAGATGAATAAAGGGTTTGTTTTTCTGGTAATTCTTACCTTGGCAGTTTCAGGAGCATTTGCTAATTCTGTTCGGGTTTATGCGCAGTCAACTGTTGAGACTTTTGCGTTTATAAGTGTGGAGCCTAATCCTGCGTTGGCTAATCAAGACACGGTGTATGTTAGCATAAGGGTTGAGCCTGCACCTCCAACGCCTGATGATAAGTTCCAACGAATAGCTGTCACAGTCACACGTCCAGATGGAGTTATAGCAATAAACTATTATGACTCTAACGCAGATGGCACACTCCAGTTTAGTACTTATTCCAATCCATCTATGGTTGGCGACTGGATTTTGAAAGTAAGTTTTGGCGGACAAGCTTTTGCCAACAACACCATATACTATTTGCCATCTGAAAACCAAACAACGTTTACGAGGCTTCCTTCACCATCGCCTACACCTCCACCATGGAGTACCACAGGTTCTTGGGCAACAAAAGCGCCGATGCGTTTGGCAAGAGGCGGCTTAGGCGTCGCCGTGGTGGATGAGAAAATATATGCTATCGGAGGCTCCACAGCACGCGGAGGAGGCGGCACCCAAAGCGGACCGTTACCCAAAACAGGGGGAACTGTGGGCACAAACGAAGAGTATGATCCAGCAACAGACACATGGACTTACAAAGCGTCGATGCCAACTCCAAGAGCCTACTTTGCCATTGCAGTTTGCCAAGACAAAATCTACTGCCTAAGCAATGGTGTAAATGAAGTCTACGACCCTGTAACTGACAGCTGGGAAACTAAAACGCCTCTACCTATCGCTTTAGATGTAATGCAAGCAAACGTTTTAGATGATAAAATCTATCTTATCGGATATGTTTCGGGCAATTCAAGTTCAAGCGGCTCTCGTATGCCCCTTACCAAAGTTTATGATCCAGCAACAGATTCTTGGATCACCAAAGCACATATGCCCATTCCGATGACTGCTTATGTTTCAATAGTTCTTGATGATAAAATATATGTCATGGGCGGGCTTTTTACATATCCTTCTTCTAACATAAACCAAATTTATGACCCAAAAACGGACAGCTGGAGTCAGGGTGCACCTTTGCCAACAGGTGATATGTATGGAGCGATAGCAGTAGCAACTACAGGCGAGCTGGCTCCTAAGCGGACTTATGTAATAAGTGGTGCAGCAGCCTCTAATCAAATTTATGACCCAGCAACTGACAGCTGGGCAAATGGCGCTGATTTGCCCACATTACGGCTTAATTTTGGCATTGGCGTGGTAAAAGATACATTTTATGTTATTGGGGGTCAAGTTTTCACTTATCCTAGCATATTTTCTAACCCTTACGGGCCTTCAGTTACGCCATATGCAACAAATGAGCAGTACACGCCAGCAGGCTACGGAACGCCCGACCCAACCTACCAAACACCAACGCCTTCGCCAAGCCCGTCTCATCCACCAACGCGGCAGCCAACCTTAACTCCGACTCTGTTGCCTTCCGTAACGCCAACACCCTCAGCTTTGCCTTCTGCTTCAGAACAGCCAACGCAAACCCCAATGGCAGAACAAACGTTTCCAACAGAACTCATTTACGCCATAGCAATAACGGGCGTTTTTCTGGTAGTAATCATTGCAGCAGCGGTATT
>CAYGJP010000070.1:5122-9453 GCA_964350175.1 uncultured Candidatus Bathyarchaeia archaeon | reverse complement strand
GGGGTATGTGCAGTAGCGGTTTGCAAGCTTGCCATAAATGGACTTATAGCCAAAATAAAAGCAAACGCAAGCACAACTAACGTTATTTTCTTTGAATTTTTCATTTATCCTTCTCTCCATATTTTTAATCAAAATCAACAGTACATATTAGCAGTTTATGTTATATAAGATTTTACAATATAAGGGCGAAAACTTTATTACCATCAGCTCTGCTCGCCAGAGCCCGAAAAATGGGTCGGCCAACCATTCTGGCCTAAGTGAAAACGCAATTTGCCACATTTTGACGGCTATTGCAAAAAAGCGAAACCAGTTGAAGCTTAAACAAAGAAAAAGGGATTGGGCGAAAGGTTACTTTCGCATTTTTCGCACAGCAAATATGTTGAACACTACGAGCAAGGCCACTATTACCACAGACACTATGAGAAGGATGTCTATGGTGGTGTATGTAGCAGCTTCTTCAGCTACTTCTGGTTGTGCAGAGACTGCAAGGGATGTTGTTGCTGAGGAGTCGCCGTAAGAGTCAGAGCCAGCAAATGTTGCAATTATCTTGTAGGTACCTTCGCTTGGAGGAGTCCACTTGTACTCAAAGCTGCCGTAGGCGTCACTTACGACTGTGCCTATGTTGATGGTGCTGCCGCTTGCGCTGTGTGCAGTCAGTTTCACTGGAACACCTCGCACATGTGTGGGCAAGGCTTGTTGCTGTAGCAAGTACGCCATGTAAACACCCATGTCTTGGTCAGATATTGCTGGGGTACCTGGTTGTCCTGATGACTGGTCGGTAACTGTGCCCTCGATAAGCACATCAGAGCCTCCGACTACAACTTTTGGAGAAACTGAGACCTCGGTTGCGCTTGGACCTTTGCCGATGCAGTAGATGCGGTTGTCGTACAAGTTGTAACCTACTAGGTATCCGTCAGCGATTGCGTCTACTGAGACCCAGCCATTCATTCGCCACAGTTCATTACCGGTGTTGGCGTCCAGTGCAAATAGATTTCCACCGCGATACAGTGGATATGTAGGTGAGTGTTCGCCTATTCCACAGTAGACCACGCCGCCGGCTACGATGGGACCGGCCCCCATTGGCCAGCTGCCGTATGGAGTTTCTAGTCCTGAGTTACCGCTATTGAATTTCCACAGCAGTTTTCCATTGCTAATGTCGTAGGCGTAAATATACCCGCCCATGTCAGTAACATACATTTTGCCTTCCGCTATGACTCCACCTATGCTGTTAGCTGGATATTGTCCCCATGGATATTCCAATGGATCACTTTCCCAAAGTCTTTGCCCAGTATTCAGATCGTAGGCAATGTAGGTCATATGCACTGGATCAAATTGAGTATAAATGCCCTCACCGATAGCATGGAATTGAGGATATTTCCCTTCTCTGTCAAATACCCAAAGTTCCTTCCCAGTCGTCAAACTGTAAGCAACATGCAATCTAGCTTCAGTGACTCCCCCAGCAAATGCGAGTAAAACATCTCCAGATATTCTTCTGCCTTGAGAAGCATAGTTAAGTCCGTAACCAGGTGTAGTAACGCTCCGTTTGGGTACGGTCATGTTCCATTGAAGGCCACTACTCCAGTTGTATGTCCCAGATCTTGGTCTAAATTGAATCAAACCGCTAGCTTGCCCCTGCATAAAACCGTTAGCTTCGAAAGCTTTAGTTGAATTCCACATCGAAAACCAGCCTTGCCCAGCATTAAGTGTATAAACAAAGATTGTACCGTCCGCTCCATAAACTACATCACCGCCTAAGGCATTGGCAAAAGTCATAAAAAGGTCGCCGGTAAATGCGTCATAAACCTTATACTGCCCCGGAATAACCGTCGGAACTGCCCCAGAGATTACTAAGGGAAATATGTCCCATAAGTATGCGATTCCACCCATCTGATTAGCGGATACAAAGTTGTATATTTGGCCGTTAGAAATTATGCCCTGAGTGTTTTTGAAAAGTTCTTCGCCAGTTCTTAAGTCTACACACATAAACCCAGTTCCTATGCTGCCAGGTGAACCGCTGAATCCAGATTGATATATCTTGTAGTAGAGTTTTCCATTCATGATTATTGGCGGTGCCAGCTTGGGTTCGTACGCTTGCCCTCCGTAGTAACTGAAGCTGCCATATTCTCCACCAATTAAGCCACCTAAAGTCAGCTCTTTTGTCCACATTACATGGGGAGCTCTAGCAGCTTGACTGTATGGGTTATATCCGACAACTTCTCCGAAGGTTCCGAAGGTGCTGTTATAGGCGCGCATCATCCAGTTTCCTGCAATTGGCCACCAGTTTCTGTGCTGTGCGTTTATTGGGCGCGTCCAATAGCCGGTGGGAACGGGAGTCTCAAGGTAGGGTGGAATTGCATTCTGTTGCACTACAAGGGTCGTAATTGGACTTTCAGCTGACTTATAGGTAGTTCCTCCACCAAAAGCAAAGGTCTCCCCTGCGTAGTTAAACTGGAAGGTATATGTACCAACCATTGTTGGTGTATATGCAAAATACTGAGACCCTATTGGAGATGAAGTATAGGGACCTCTAGTTTCGGTTTGTCCGTCAGGAGTAGTTATCCTCACAGTCATGCCATGAAATTTGTCTGTTGCAGTTGGAGGTATAGGCTGAATAAGTATAGTCACGTCAACTGGCTGATTAACGCCCACAGGATTCGGATTTACTGACAAAAACGCTCGAGGTTCAACTTCCGCAGCGCTAGCCAATGGCAAACAAGTCATTAGTGCAGACATTGCCAAAATGAGAACGAAAACAATAGTTATTAACGCTTTATTTTTTTGATATTTCATTCTGTCACGTCTCCTTTTAAATGTCAGAAAGGTGTTTTATTGTTATGTTCGCATTCAATATATAAAATTTTTCAATAAACACGTAGAGCATGGCAAGATTGTTTGGTTTCTCGAAATAAAGAGATTAATCAACTCGTCAAGCCAAAATGGATATATTACGACCACTATTTCCCTCTACTGAGGGCGCATTTTGCAGAAACGAAAGCTTGGACGAACAAACCTTGAAGTTTCCGTTGTGGGTTTTGGCGGAACATGGATTGCACAGTTAAGCAGTGGGGAGGCATCGAAGGTTGTGCGAAGAGCTTTTGATTTGGGCATTAACTACTTTGACACGGCGAAGCTGGATGGGGATAGCGAAGAAAAAATCGGCGCCGCACTTAAAGATGTAAGGGATGAATGTGTTGTTGCCACGAAAACGGGTTCCAGAACCAAATGGGAATCCCTCGAAGACCTCAAAGAAAGCCTGCAACGCCTGCAAACAGACCGATTGGACCTGATTCAGCTGCACGGAATAGACGATGAGCAGACACTCCGGAAAGCCACGGGCGCGGATGGTGTGTTGCAGACTTGTAAGGCTGCTCGCAGGGAAGGTTTAGTGGATTACATCGGCATCACAAGCCATAAGCCGCGTGTGCTGGTGAAGGCTATTGAGACAGGCGAGTTTGACACTGTGTTGGTGCCGCTTAACGTGGTGACGCGGCAAGCGTTAGAGGAGCTTGTGCCCTGCGCGAAAGAACACGATGTCGGGGTTGTTGTGATGAAGCCGTTTTCAGCTAAAACCAGCAAACTTATCACTTGCCTGTATAATCCGTCGCTTTCGCTGCTCAATGATGAGTCCGAGTTGAAGACGCTGTTGGGGCAAGACTGCGATGCTATGGCGCAGAGTGCGTTACGGTATGTTTTAGCGCAGGACGTTTCAGTGGTGATTGCGGGCGTGAAGTCTACGCAGGAAGTTGAGGCGGCAGCGAAGGCGGGAAATGAATATGCGGGACTCACGGTGGAAGAGGAGGCGCGTTTCAGGGTGAAGTTTAACAGTGAGTATTGTCGTGATTGTGGGCTTTGTCTGCCGTGCCCTGAGGGGATAGATGTGGGGTCTGTGCTTCGGTTTCAGGCACTTGCCAACATTTATGGTCTCAAAAAGTGGGCGGGAAAACTCTACCGCGGACTCGAAGTTAACGCAGAAAAGTGTACGGGATGCGGCGTGTGCGAGCCAAAATGTCCGTATGGGTTGCCAATTGTGAACATACTAAAAGAAGCAGACAAAAGCCTAAAGCAATAGTGTACGGGTGCAAGTATTATTTTTTGTCGGACTGCTTCTGCTGATAAATCATTCGGGTTCTGCCAATCAAAACGTTAAGGGCTTTTTTCGGGTTCCGCAAGGCACGCACAAACCTGTCGCGGTTAACCGTCGGATTTACCAGCATTGCTTTGCCGCAGATTTCACGCAAATCGTCGGCTGTGAACTCGGGCGTTTCAATCAGCGGTTGCGCCCATGAGAGGGCTTCGTCGCCAAACTCTGGACGTAAGTAGCCGCCTTCTTG
>CAYGJP010000070.1:0-5112 GCA_964350175.1 uncultured Candidatus Bathyarchaeia archaeon | reverse complement strand
GTTCCGTGCCGACCAGTGGGGTGGCGTAACTGAAGTAGAAGCGGTCGGCTCCGAGTTGGCGCAGTTTGTAGGCGTAGTTTATGGTGGCTTGCATGTCTTCTTTGGTTTCGCCTATGAAGCCTATGATGAAGAAGCAGCTGACTTTGATGCCGACTTTGTGGGCGTTGACTATGGCGTCTTCGACTTTTCGCAGATCTTGGTTTTTCTTGATGATGTCGTTGACGACGCGCTGCACGCCTGATTCGGGGGCGACCATTATGCGCTGGCAACCTGACTTGCGCATTTTTGCGAGCAGTGTTGCATCTAAGCCGTCGGCTCTTACGCCGTTTGGCGTATACCATTCGATGTCTAAGCCGCGAGCTACGATTTCGTCGCAGATGGCTTCCATACGTTTCTTGTTAAAAGTTAAGTTGTCATCTTCGAAGTCCACCTGCTTTATGCCGTAGGTTTCCACTATCTGCTCTAGTTCATCAGCCACGTTTTTTGGGCTTCTACCACGCCATTTCTTGCCCATAACGATGTGGTTGCTGCAGAAGATGCAGTTGTTGGGGCAGCCGCGGCTTGTGAGGAATCGGGCGCAGGGTTTGCGGATTTCGCCTCTGATGGGGGTTTGTTTGACTGCTGCGAAAAGTTCCTTCATGGGCAGCAGGTGCCTAGCTGGGAAAGGCAGAGAATCTAAGTCCTCTATGATGGGTCTTGGCGGGGTGATTATGTCTTTGCCGTTTTTGGTGAAACCTAACCCTTTGACTTTTTTAAGTTCTTCCACAGTGCCTTTCTCTAAGGTGTTGGCGAGTTCTTGCACGGTCAGTTCAGGCTCGCCTATAACTACAAAATCAATATGGGGCTGCGCAAGGCTCTCATGGGGTTTAGCTGAAGGATGCAATCCGATGAGGGCAGTTTTGATTTCTGAATCAACACTTTTGACGGCGGAGGCGGTTTCGAAGGCGGTTTGCCACCAGCCGCTAAACGGCACAGTTATTACTACGAGGTTGGGCTTCCATTGCCTTATGCGTTGGGCGATTTGCTCGCTTGTCAAACCCAAGCGGTATTTGACGCCGTCGATTTCTTGGAGGTTCCGCCAGCCTTCAGTGGGGCAGTCGATGATGCTTACGGCGTGCTCTTTTTCGAGAACCGCTGCAACGTAGGCTATGTCTAAGGGTTGGAAGGCTGCTGGTTTTCCCCAAAGTTTCTGCTGAATCCTTGGCGGGTTGATGAGGCAGACGCGCATGTTTTAGGTGCCTCCGTGTTCAGCGCTTAGACTGCCAAAAAAAGCCTGCCTGTGCCCTCGGGAAGCCATATCTGACATTACTACGAGCATCTCAAGCCAACATAGCAGGACGCCTTGATTAATATATTTTGCATTCTGCGTTTAGAAGGGAAAAATGAACAGCCTAACCAGAACCAGAACTGGTAGGAAGAGCAGGATGCACAGAATTATGGTGCCGTCTCGGATTTTTAGGGCGTGCAAGATTTTGTCAGACGACAACGTTTCATCTGCGTCCCCAAGTATGTATTGTCCAGGCTTTTCGAACTGCACACGCAGAGCGCCTGCCATGGCTGCCATGGGCCATCCGTGGTTGCGGCTGGGTGTTTTTTGGTGGTCGCGTTTGGCTATGTGCCAGGCGTTTTTGTAGTCGTAGCCTAAAATTGCTGCTGCGGCGACTATGAGGATGCCTGTTAGGCGTGAGGGTATGTAGTTGATGATGTGGTCGAGGTTGGCGCTAAACCAGCCTAGGTTGATGTTTTCTTTGTCTTTGAAGCCCACCATGCCGTCTAAGGTGTTGACTGCGCGGAACGCGATGCCGCCTGTAACTCCGAAGAGGGAGTAGAAGATTATTGGGGAGAGTTTGAAGTCTATGAGGTTTTCCGCCATGGACTCGATGACGGCGGAGCCAATCTGTGAGCCATTCAGGTTTGAGGAGTCTCGCCGCGAGAAGTGCGAGTATTTTCTGGCTTCGGCGAGGTCGTTTTGCTCTATGGCTTTGGCTGCGGCTTTCGCCCAGTCCGTTTCCAGCTTTATGCACACAGTAAATTTCACAAGTATAACTGCGATGACTGCATAGGCGACTATACCAAGCCAAGTGTAGATTGCGCCAAGATAAGTGAAGATTGCCCAGAGCCCAAAAAACACAGGCAAACTGAACCCAAGAATAACCGCCAAACCGAGCAGGACGCCGTTTGCTTTTTCGCGTTGCGGATTCGGATTTTTCAGGTGTTTCTTGAGGGCTTTGGTGAAGTTACCCATCAGCACGGTTGGGTGTACTTTGTAGTAGGATGCCAAGGGGCTGTTCGGCGAGGGGTCACCTACAACAATGTCCAAAAGTATGCCCAGTAGGAGGATTATGATGCTGACGGAAATTAATTCGAATATGACGCTTGCCACCCACCAGAGCCCAACACCAAAGTATTGACCGACACAGTTCTGATACTCTACAAAAACCGTTAATATCAATTACGGTTAGAAAGCAAAGGGGTATACTCGTAGTAATGTTGCGGGTTAAGAAAAGGACAGGAGGAAGATTCTGTGGGGTTCAGCGCCAAAGCTGGCTTGCGTAGTGAACCTGCCCGTGCCGCTGAGTATATCGTAGACATCGCCTGAGGTTAAGGTGGTGTTGAAGTAGCTGATTGCTCCCCCGTTCTCGTAGAGAAAAACATACTTCACGTCACGTTGCTGGCACAGGTCTATGAACTCTGCTGTGTTCAAGTTGGGCGTGTAAGAGTCAACAGCCAGTTTGGGGTACTGCCACACACTGTTATCGCGCGGAGACTGCGCGTTCAGGTAAAACCAGACCATGTACTCGTTAAGATAGTTAAGCGGAAAAACAACCACCACCGACTGGTTCCCGCTCAGGTTCTGCAAGGCGTACTGGCTTGCTTGCTCTATGGGCACCTGCAACTGGTCTTTTTCCACCCAACTGCACGCGTCCGAGCAACTGTAAAAGACCCCGACAGAAGTTAATACTACGAGCATCCCAGCCGCGAGTTTAGATGCCCATCGCCTGTTCAGGCGCAAATGCGCGTTTCGCCAAGTTTTTTGGGCTTTCTCGTAAGTTGAAATGATGAGGCTGGAGGCTGAGATTGCCAAGATAGGAAACAGCAACGTGACGTAGCGCCACTGGCGGTTAGGAATCACCGTGAAAATTGCGTAGATGACAAGGAAGCATAGGAGGAGGAACTTGTCTTGTGGCTTGCGTCGATGCGCCATCAGACCCAGCCCCAACAGACCAAAAACGTAGAGCAATAGCGAGATGGGGTGCATGTCGCTGTAAGGCCAAACCATCTCCACCAAGTAGAAAACTGGAACGGGAAACCGCACACTGTACAAGGACCGCTCAGCGGTACCAACCTGTACGGCGTAAATTAGCAAATCCACAAAACCAGAAGCCAAAAGCGCGTAAACCGCAACCAAAGCTACAGCAATTGCCACCGCCGCAGCTACCAAGAACTTGGGCTTGAGGAAGCGGTCTATTTGGGCTTTCAGGTACGCCCGTTTCCACAGCAACACACTTGCCAACATGATTATTGGTGCTACTACGAGCATCTGGTACTTCACCACCACCCCAAAAGCCAAAACAGCAATGCTCAAAACGCGGTCTTTTTCGTTGTCGGTTTGCATCCACCTGAAAAAGAACAACATAGACACCAAAAAGATGAAGATAAGCATGGTTTCAATCATAGCCATCCGCGAAACCCACACAAACCCAGGCATCACACTAAACAGGATAGAGGCAACCAACGCTGTTTTAGCGTTGTACATTCTGCGGGCAATCTGAAACACCAAAAGCACAGACAGCGCCGAAAAAGTAACAGCCACAAACCGCCCCACAAACACGCTCGCACCAGCAACCGCGAAGTAGGCGGCGGTTACCAAGTTGAATATGGGCGGATAAAACGAGCTTGTCAGGAAATAATCCCAAAGCTGCCCACGGGTCAGCAGCAGGCCGCCTGTGAAGTGGCTAACTTCGTCCCACTGCATCGACATGAACCCCAAGTTAACCGAGAGAAAAGTAGCGTAGATTACCACAAAAACAAGAACCGCCAGTAGCCACCTGTCAAGTCTGCTGCTTAACGACTTTAGGAAACCCAATCGCCCGTCTCTCCTTCATTTCCAGTTAGTGCGTGTGGACTGCTATGGTTTTCGTAATTATGACAAAGGAAACTAATAAGAACATCCAAAAAATTAGTCCAGAAACAGAAGGCGCGGAGCTAAAATTGTTTATTCCTAAGGTGGTTTTGATGGGAAATTTCCATACGCTTTAAGCATTTCGCGCTTCACCTAAACGTAAATGTACTCCGCGTAACTGACGCGGTCAACATATCAGCCCAAGACATGCAACGCTAACAGCGATTTCAGCACTAAACCGACATTTCAAGCGCTTTCGTAAAAATACGGAGAAATTTTGCTCGTTTCCAAGCGACTGGCAATGTTAAAAGTACGAAAATTCTGGATATTCATGCTTTTAAACGGTCGACCTCCATGCTTTTCTCAACAGTTCCCATCTCTAACACGATGGTATAACAATCGAAGGTGGAAAAGGTTAGAATAAAGTGCTTACTCTATCACATTGTCCCTCTTTGAAGAACAAAAAATTCGGCGATACACCTCTAAGTTAAATTACCGTTCTAGCTCTTAGAAAGCGAGCAAGATGTACAGTATCCATGAGGATTACTAAATTGCGATTACCAACACTTTCCCCGTAAGTTACAAATTGAGTTATTAAACCATCAACCGTGTCTTTTGCTAAAACAAGCAAAACATAATCAGGCTGAGTACCTTGATAACCTTTTGTAATTTGATGAATGATGTCCACCCATCTGACACGAGCTTTCGGAAGGCTGTCAAATCCTTTTATGACTGATACAAAAGAACGCCATCTTGCACCGATTCTTAGAGAAAAATCCTCCAAGTCGGCAACTTCAAGCGAAGTGTCACTCTTTCGCTCTACCATATTTGTAGCCCCTCTTTCCCTGAGAGCGGTTCGCACCGTGTCTTGTATTAGACGCTCGGGTAAGTTTGGTTTTTTCTAATGATTAGTTAAAATTAAGAGAAATCAGGCTCAAGGTTTCCATCAGAATATTTTCAATAGCTCGTCGGTAATATTATCCATGTCT
>CAYGJP010000069.1:0-9652 GCA_964350175.1 uncultured Candidatus Bathyarchaeia archaeon | reverse complement strand
GACAAGAACTCAAAGAAAAAATCCGTTCCCACATTAACCAATAGGTACACATGCTTGCCATTCTTAAGGCAAGAACGGTCCTTAGCGGTTTAGAGAAAAATGGTTTTGTTCAAGCGGAAGGCGACTGTCTGGAAATACGCGGGATGGTGCATCAGGTAGTGGGAACGCTTATTAGTGTGGGAACCAAAAAACTAATGTGGGAAAAAATAATGGGCGAAACCACCGTTAAAGTCGACGAGAAAGGCAGAGTTATAATTCCAAAAAGCATCAGAAAAACCACCAAACTCAAAGAAGGCAGCTACGTCAACATTAAAGCAGAAGGAAAAACCATAATCATGGAAGCCGCAGAACCCGCAGCCGACAAATACTACGGCACATTCAAAATCGCCAAATGGCCCGAAGACATAGACGAATTCATAGAGAAGGTAATGGTCTAACACTCTACCCAGCTCTCGTAATCTTGGCGGGTCTAACAGGCAAAAACCTGAAAGACAAAAGTTTTGTGGAAGCGGTTGTCAACGCCTTAACACACATCAAGGGCTTAACAATTGAACCGCTCAAACCTGGCGACTTCCTCAAAGCATTAGACCACATGAACGACTGCAAACTCGACTATGAAGATGCCCTACACTTAACTGTAGCGATGAGAGTTGGCGCGCAAGAAATAGTTTCAAACGACAAAGACTTTGATGCGACGTCGATCAGAAGAACCCTGTAGCATTCACTTAGCCTTACGAAAAAACATCATTACATGGCTTGAAATAATCACAGCCGCCTCAGTAATAACCAAAATCGATTCAAAAACAGCTTTAGAAGCAGCAAAGTGCCAACTAGAACTCGCCAAAAAAGCAAAAATCTCCAAACAAAACCCTCCAAGCTTAATCGATGCTATTTATAGAACTTCTCACAGTTTGGTCTCAATAGCTTTATCGGTTTTTTGGAAAGATTTATGTGGTTACCTGAATGTATTCTTATTAGTGATGCATGTGGGAAACGCTAAAATGGATGAGCGGGGCAGGGTTCTAATTCCTTCGGATACGCGAGAAAAACTTGGTTTGAAAAGTGGAACTGAGTTTGAACTTGTTCAGGATGACGGTGTCTTGGTTTTAAAGCCGATTATGCCCAAGGTTAAGCGCGTTAAGAGTCCGCCGTTGTCAACTTCTGAGATACTTGAGATAGAAGAAAGCGAAAGGGAGTTTTCCGCTCAGAGTTCTCAGGTTTATGAAAGCGCTTCGGATCTTCTTAGTGCGCTACATTCTGAAAGGGATAGATCTGAAAAAGGTAGATAAAACCTCGGGAAGGAACAATTTGTGGAGGGCAAAGCCTTCAAATCGTTTCAAGAGTAGCTATAAAAACTTGAGCGATGAGATGGCTAAAAGGGTTGATAGCGCTCTTAAGAGTTTGTGACGCCAAATTGGTTGCTTTGGGGTCGCTCCAATCTTACGGGTAGAGTTTTAGTCCGAGGTCTTGAAGCGCGTTAAAGTGCTTTAGATTGAATGTGTATAGTTTTGCGTCGTTGTTAATTGTTATGGCTGCAATCATTGCGTCAGTTCTGCAGACGGTTTTTCCTTTCTTCTCCACTTCAAGTTCAATCTTGCTAGAGAGCACCGCATCTTTTTTGGTGTAGCTTAGAATGGGGAGCAAGAGAATCTCTTTGACGGGTTTGGCATATTTGTGCAAGCCATATAAAACTTCATGCAAACTAAATACTGTCGTTGCTATCTCTTCTGCGCTTTTAATAGCCTGTTTTAGTGCTTGGTCGCCTTTGTCGGATTTTCTGTCTAAAATTTCGATTAGGACATCTGAGTCAATGATGATCAATTTCTTTTTTCAGCTCGTTTAGAGGTTAGTTCAGAGAGCATCGTCTCTTTGTCTGTGAATTCAACTTTGCCTCTAAGCTTCTTTAGCGTTTCCACAGGTGCTGTACACTCAACCAGCCTGTCAAATAGCTCGCTAAAACTCTCGTCTTTTCCCTTAATGGTTTTCAGTTTCCCATAGACTTCGTCTCTAATAGTTATAGTTTTCACCATAGCGAACCACTACTAAGAAAATGTTTAAACATACATTTAAACATACTTGACCCGCTAGCAAGAGCCACCTAAATCAGAAAACACAAAACAAAAAGTAGCCACACTCCACTTTAATCTTTATCCACAGAGATTTACGGCGATGCTGATGGTTAAAAAACAATGATAGTTTTAAGAGACTATTCCTACCAAACATTGAAAGCGACTGCAGCCGCCAAAACATCTCAAACAAGGTTGAACAAGATACTCGTAGAATACTTCGCAAAAAAGAAAGCATGTTCGGCTCAATGAAGCAGAAAGATAAAACCGACCTAAGAGACCACAAGGACCGTTGCCTATGAAATATGTCGCCTTTGCTAAGAAATTGTCATATGTAGTTCTTAATATGTAGCACTTTACAGTCTCCCTTTGCTGTTTCGTACAATTTGTTATCGGCTGTAATGAGTTGGGACTTCATTTTGTTGGCGAGAAAGACGTAGGATGCATCGTAAAGTGCTAAATTCAATTTGCACGCGATTTCTAATCCTTGAGCTGCTTGAGTCCAATCTAATTCTTGTAATTCTATCTTCATATCGTTTAGTGCTTTCAAGGCTTCCTGAGCATCTTCTTCAGATAGCCTCTTCAACTTCACTGCCCTCCAAAGCGAATTGGTGACTTCCTGCACAAGAAAAGCGGGCGCACATAACTCAACTAACCCCGAAACATGATCATCTTTTAACTTGACCGCATTTACCTGATACGGTTCACCCGGCAAGACCCATTTCGCAACAACACTCGCATCTACAACATACCAAGACGTGTTTACCTCTCCCTATCCTCTCTGATCCAAGACACCAATTCTTCCGTAGACACAGGCTTAACTCTTGCTCTAACCTCATCAAGCTTAACAGAAGCAGCTTTCAACCTCTGCTCATCAATCTTCCTTTGGATACAATCTCTAATGTACTCACTCCAATTCACCTTAACCTGCTTCATCTTTCTCTTTAATACGCTTGGAACCTTCACCGTGATAACGTTAACTTCACCCATGCCCATCAACATGGTATATACGCAGGGTAAATACATATAAGCATTACGTGAAGTAAGCACAACTCGCAATTTCAAACATACAAATCTTAGACTTATCTTTTAACGCCTGCGAAGAAGCAGCAAAAATCTGCACCGAACCCAAAAACAAAGGCTGCATGGTCGGAGAATTCAACATACTAATCGCAGCCATCACAACAACAAACAACGAAGCTCTTGTAACCAGAGACAAACATTTCAAATTACTCCTAGCCCTCCTAAACTTCTCAAATGGTGAACTGCAAAAAGAAAATCACAAGAAACTAAACCCAAACAATTTTTCTCTTTCTTTACCATACGACAGCAAGAAACCCATCTGTCGGGTGAGGGAAATTGGGTTTACAAACTTTTCACTTCGAAACTTAGGTGTATCATTTGGTGCACACTAGATTTCTTATTCTTTACAGCACTTTAGTTTAAAGAGAGAAGACAAATGAAGAAGATGCTGAAAATTGTTCCTGAACCAAAAGAAGGCAACCGAGCAGTTCTTGCCGCGAACGAAAGTGCTCATCCGGGCTTTCTTTTCATAAGGGGCGTTGGCGATTTTAACTTGACTTGCGGAAACTGCGGAGCTACCTTATGCAAAAGCATAGAGGAAGGACAAATGAAACACGTCATACTTCAATGTCCGCACTGTAAACTCTACAACGAAACATAACCTGCAAAGAACCCCAAAATCCCTAAGTAAAACCAAGTCTATGCCGCCCACTGTTGAGCCCCCAAACCAAACCCGTGGTTGACGTGCACCTAAACGTGGCTCCGTACACAAAAATCAGCCTTCAACAGATCTGTAATGGGCGTTCTTTGCAAATTAAAAAGCCTTGGTTTTAGCTATGTTTTCACTGCATGAGTTGCTGGTTTTTGGTTATTGTGGATTCGTTCCAGAGTTTTTCAAAGTGGGATTTTGCCCTCTTAACGTCTTTGTTATCGTAGATTCCCAGGTAGGTGCAAAGAGGTGAGGGTGAAAATCCGATGTTAAGGTGGTTTAGTAGTTTATGTTTTTGTAGGTTGGTTTGGTTTGCCTCAGGGTTATTTGTTTCTTGAACTATTGCTCTAATTTTGACTTTTCGGGCGATAAGTTGCTTATAGAGCATCTGCTGTGTTTGTACCCAATCAGAGAGGCCTTTGATGGATCCAACGATGTCTAAGCTCTCATTTGTCATTTTGAGTCTTTCTTTATCAAAAGTTAAAAGTCGATTTCCTTTGGGTATTAGAACAATTTTTGGTTCTGGGTAGCTGGGTTTTTGTTCTTTTTCATTTGAGAATTGGCAGATTATTTGCTCAGTTTTGGTTTTTACATCGGCTGTTTCTTTGTTGCATAGGCAAAAGACAGGGGCTGAGTGGGCTCTGGCGGTTAAACTACTCAAAGTGGTAGCGAAAGAGTTTCGTCTCTCCGAAAATTTTTCCTGTCCGCCAGAAGCCCCAGCAAACCTCTGAGGGCTAAAAAATCAAAGAAAAAATCGGAAGTAAGATTTCGGATTGCGAAAGATTTCCCCACCGAGGGCTCGGAGCAAAACCCCGAGTGACCCCATCAAAACGACCAGCCATCCGTAGTTTTGGATTAAGCAGCACACCAGATGTTTGCTCAGAAACTTGTTATTCACTTCTTTAATGGATAAGTGTACCATTTCCAGACTTCGTTAGCGGTTTTCTCTGAATAACCCGATTTGCTAAACGAAGATTTGAAGGTCTGCTCTGATTTCTTGCCCACTTATAACACAAACTCTAATACATAATTTACCAAAGTGAGATAAACTTTTTGAACCGCCATAAGACCGGGAGAAACATCTTCATGCGACCAAGTTTTTATGGCACTTTTTCGCCAAGAATATCCCAACAAATCAAATGCATTAATTAAAATGCCCTTTTTATCCGCGGATTATTTTAAAAACACTTCAATGCATAATGAGCTATCCAAGTTATACAAAACCTGTTTGGTTGCAAAAGTGAAAAAGCATGACAAAAGGTAAGCCTTGGACAATACGGGAAGAAGCCGAACTTAAAACACTAATCGAAGCCAAAACACCCATAGAAACCATAGCCGCAAAACTTGGAAAAAAACCTGGCGCCATATACATCAAATACAAACGCCTCGGACTAACAACAAAGGCAAACTTCACAGCATTTTCAATTCTTTTGCCCACAGATTTGCCCAGCGTTGAAGAAGCCCTAAAAAAACTCGCGGGTGCCTTAGACCTAGCATGCACCCCGGGACTTAGCAAAGCTGAAATTCAACGCTTAAACGTCGTAGCAACATTAGCCAAAACCTACAAGGAAATTCTCGCAGACTACATCAATTACCGCGAAATTGAAGTCAAACTAAATGATATGGAGGCAAAATATGCCGCGCTACTGGAGAAAACAACCCCGAACAATGCGCCCTAGCCAAATCCTACCCAAATGGGACAAGGTCAAACGCAGTGACCGATTAATCGAAATCGCACAAGCAGAAAAAATCAAAAAACTCAGTTCGGACCCCGTCGAATTCTGCACCCAAATCTTAGGCTTCAAACCCTTTCCATACCAAAAAGAATTCATCCAAATATTCACAGAAAACCAATTCACCGCTGCCCGATGGAGCCGCCAAAGCGGCAAAACCTTCATAATCGCAGCACTCCTCCTATGGTACGCAACAACCCACCCCAACAACGCAATCGGCGTAGTAGGTCCTTCATGGCGCCAAACCAAACGCATCCTCGCACGTATAGCATCTTTCACACGCAACCTCCCCCCAGGCATAGCCTTCAAACCCCAAAAAACACAAATAAACTTTACAAACGGCAGCTCCATTGAAGCTTTCCCAAACAACCCCGAAACCATCAGAGGTCCAACGCTCCATGTAGTCTATGCCGACGAACTGAATTTTGTTCCTAACGATCAAGAACTCTACGACGCCATCTTATACACGCTTGGAACTACCGACGGGAAATTCGTATGCAGCAGCACACCATGGCACAGCGACAGTATCTTCTTCAAAATCTTCAACCACAAAGACTTCAAAGACTTCAAAACCTCCCACGTTCCAGTAAACAAAGCTATGGAGCCCAACGGACCACTAAAACTTGGCATTATTCAGAAAATCAAAACCCAAATGGGCGACGACCCAACAAGATGGCGCCGCGAAATGGAAGCCGAATGGGCAGAAGACGACGACGTCTGGCTAACCCAAAGCCTAATCGCCTCATGCATCGGCACAAATCAAACATGCGGAGAAGACCTGAAAGAATTCAACCCCGAAACAAGCCATAGCGGAGACTTCTTCGCAGGACTAGACTTAGCCCAAACCAAAGACTACAGTGTCCTGTGCGTAATCGAAAAACAAAACAGCAAACTGTATTTACGCCACCTAAAAATCTTCCAGCAACCAACCCTGTACGCACACGTAATAGGCTACATAAAAACCCTGCAAGACCGCTGGGGAGGCTTTGAAAAAATCCGCGTAGACTTCACAAGAGAAGGCCCAAGCATCATCGCCGACATGGAAAACGCAGGCATCAACAACGTGGAAGGCGTAAACTTTAGCGTGCCGCGCAAAAGCGAAATGGCAAGCCTACTAAAACAACGCCTAGCTAGCCAAACCCTATTTTATCCATTCATGATCTGGGAACGCCCACACAGAGGCGATTTATGCACCGAACTGAACGTAGAACGCTACTGCCTACGCAAAGACGGAAACATAGGCTACTACCACCCAAACGGCACACACGACGACGTCTTCTGGGCAACTGCACTAGCAGTTTACGCAACAACAGACATGCAACCCGAACCCTTCCTCGCAGTAATCCCAAGATAAAAAACAACATCAAAACAAAGTTGTTGAATCCCCAACCACAACCCACAACCCACCACAACCAAACACAAACCAAAAAACAAACCAAACAAAAAACACCAACCCAAACAACAACCCACCAAAAAGAAGTAGAAACACAAAACACCCACAACAACAACTAAAACAAAAAACAACTCTAAACGCAACATTTCATCTATATCAAATTAGAACTTATGTTGCAAGCAGAACTTGTGGTACATTAAACATAAATCTTACCTGCTAGCAACTCTTACTAAACGCTCCCGTGTTATGCCCATGCAAAAACTTAACACATCAACAACCGCAAAGGTAGCTCAAACTCTACACCAACACCAACTAGCAGTTGCCCTAAAATTTTTGGCCATAGCAGCCGTCACTATCGCACTGTATTCTCAGGACTTAAGCATCGTTTTCCGCGGGGCACTTAATGACGAAGCAACATTTCACATACTCGCGATACCTTTCCTTTTTGCTTACTTGCTGTTCCGAAGAAGAAAAATGGTCAGCGCCACCTTCCAACAGGAACAAACAAGCAAAAACATCCTACAAAAATACTTCAGCACCATAACAGGAACCCTACTTTTCGCAACCGCCATTCTCACATACTGGTATGGCTCCTACACATTCACACCTTTAGAATACCACATGGTTACCCTGCCGATTATTGTAGCTGGATTAACCCTCATACTATTCGGCACACAAACATTAAAGCAACTAATTTTTCCCATAGCTTTCCTGTTTTTCCTCACCCCACCACCATCTGAGTTCCTCTACAGCGTCGGATCAGCACTCTCAAACATATCAGCTTCCGCTTCAAATGGTCTTGTAACCTTGTTTGGAATGAATTCAAACCTTTCCGATACCTATGGAAGCCCGTTAATAACACTCAACAGCCCCACCCATGGCGCAATGAGCTTTAGCATAGACGTAGCCTGTTCAGGCATCTACAGCATAATCGGCTTTACCATATTCGCCCTGTTTATCGCCTATATTACACGCGGCAAACTACGCAACAAACTATCCATACTCATCATGGGCATACCCCTCATCATTGCCCTCAACATAATCCGCATCTCAACCGTCCTAACACTAGGCTACTATTACGGTGATGAGTTAGCGCTCCAAGTCTTCCACAGCATAGGCGCAACGGTGCTCATGTTCCTAGGAACCCTTCTTCTCTTAGGCATAACAGAAAAAGCATTCAAAAAACCCAAACCACCACAACCCTGCCCCGCCTGCAACCCAACCCCACTAAACACTGCGGATATGCTTTGCACAAGTTGCGGAAAACTCATAAAATTCCCAAAAACAAAACTAAACAGAGCTGACATAACAAAAATCGCAGGCATAGCCATCATGGTGGTTATGCTTCTTTCTATACAAGTGCCAGTGTTCGCATTAACTCAAGGTCCCGCACAAGTTATGATTGAAACGCCTTCAGGGCCAAGAATAAACGTAACAAATGCATTGCTTCCCAACATTACAGGGTACCAGTTAGACTATGTTTACCGCGACACTGCATTTGAAGACTTATCTGGCCAAGAAGCATCCATAGTTTATGTCTATGGCTCGCTTGATGAATCTAAACAAACCATCTGGGTAGGCGTAGAAATATCCGAAAGCATGTCAACTTTGCACCGATGGGAAACCTGCCTCATCAACTACCCACTAAGTCAAGGGCAACAAGCAAAAGTTACCCAACTTGACCTACGCGACATACAAATCCACGAAAACCCCCCCATAACCGCCCGTTACTTTGCCTTCCAATACAAAAACACAAACCAAACACAAACGGTCCTCTACTGGTACGAAACCGCAACCTTCAACGTAAACGGTACCTCACAAACAAAACACGTTAAAATGAGCCTAATAAATTACCCCACCTCACCAGCAAACGTGATAGACGCTCAAAACCAGCAACTACCCATCGCCATAGCCATTAACAGCTACTGGGAACCCATAAAAACCTGGACTCCGGTGGCTCTAGCAATTAGCCAAAACGGACTATCCCTTGCAGCGGCAACAACAGCAGCTTTCATCGCCCTCATAATCTACAGTTTATACTTGAGTAGACGCGAAAAGCTTACACTCTTAAATCTCTACAGAAAACTGCCAAACCAAGACCAACAGCTAATCGCTGCGGTCGCTAACGCGCAGAAGACACAAACCGCCACACCTCAAGGTATAGCGGCAGAATTCCAAAAACTAACCCAAACCACCCTCTTGGAAGCGCAGGTCGCGCAGAAACTCGCTCAAGCCGAAAACGCAGGTCTAATCGTGAAAACACTCAAAAACCAAAACGATAACCCCACATACACCTGGAAAAGCCAAATCCCACAAAAACCTTTTTTCGGCATCAACTTTAACCTTAATTTTTTCAGCCACCGAAAAGCACCATAGACCCAAACAGGCGAAGTAGCCGCTAAGTTCGTTATCCTTCTTTTAGGCACTACAACTCCAGCTAGTGATAACTCCGCATCCACAATGTCTACAAGAGTGCCAGTTATCCGCAAAACAATGAACCCAAAACTAAGCGAGTTGTGCCACGCAAAACCAACCCACAACAAACAAAAAAAAACAAACAACTCGCAACCTCAAAATTTGACAGAAAAACCAATCCATAGAAGACTCTATGCCTGCTTTTTGACCACTGGCTGTCACTGTCACTTAGCCTCGATGGTTACACCAAATTTACATTATTAAGTAACAATACATCAGAGTGGAGGACAGAGGATGAAGGCAGAATTAGTAA
>CAYGJP010000068.1:0-9933 GCA_964350175.1 uncultured Candidatus Bathyarchaeia archaeon | reverse complement strand
GTCACAGACCAAACCCCCGCATCCAAAGGCACTCCAGCAATATCTGACGCTAGCATGAGCGCATGGATGGAATACAAGTACATGCAGAAAGCATTCCCAGCAGACGCAAAAGGCGTCGATGTAGTCTTGACCGCTATTGACCCGAACGGCAACACGCAGGAAATTGGCACCGCTACCACGGACCGCTCAGGACACTTTGGTATATCCTGGGTACCACCAGTTGAAGGCGATTACCAGATAACGGCTACCTTTATGGGGTCAAATTCGTATGGCGACTCCTTCTCGGTAACCTACCTAGTTGTCGACCCAGCACCTGCAACACCAGAACCCATCATAATAACTCCACCCCCGTCAACACCCGCACCTACAGAAACACCAACCCCGACAGCGTCACCATCAGTGATTCCTGAGCCTGAAGCAGCGCCAAGCGCTGACATCTACATAGTCGTAGTCGCAGCCGCCGCATCGGTCATCATAGTCGTAATCGCAGTCGCCGCAGTGTTACTTCGCAAACTCAAGTAAGCATCCCAAAAAATCAACCCTCTTTTCTTTTTTTTCTTTAGTTGCATGGACAAAAAACAGGGGCTGAGTGGGCTCTGGCGGTTCCACTTTACAAAGTGGTAGTAGCAAAGACTTTTGACTCTCTCCGAAAATCTTTCCGTCCGCCAGCGCCCCAGCAAACCTTCCAAAACTTACTTTCGAAACTGAGTAAATTGAAGCTTTTCCTTATTCTGATTCGGGTGTCGAGCGTTGATTTATTTAGCAACTTGCCCTTTTAGATTGAATTGTGGTGTGCAGGATGCCTTTGTTCCCCGCTAAAAAAGAAGTGTTCGCTTGGATTAAAGACGGCAAGAAGACCATTGATGTTCGAAAAGGCAAGTCTGCCCGCGGCGAAGTGGCGGTTATCCAGTGCGGCAACAACTATTTGCGTTTGCCGATAATCAAGAAGGAAACTGGCCAACTCGCCGAAGTTATCCGTGCAGACAATTTCAAGCTGGTTATTCCTTCAGCTGCAACCCTTGACGGCGCAATAGGTTATTTGCGTGGGCTTTACGGGGCTGACGGCGGCGTCTTCACTGCCTACTACTTAGCAAACAAACAAAAGTAACTTGGCTCTTGCTACCCGCTGCGCAAAACTATCATGGTGTTGGTTTTCTGTATGCCTTCCACACGGCGGATTTTCTCAATACACTCGTTGACTTCCACCACGTTCATGCCGCCTATGACCGCGACTATGTCATATTCACCTGTGACTTCGTAGATGGTTTCCACGTTCGGAATCTCCTGAATCATCTTGGAAACTTCCTGCGTAGGCAAGGCAGGATTTGTCGAAAGCAATACTATGGCTTCAGCGCCCTCAGCTACGCCGATTTTAACCGTGAACTTTCTAATAACACCCATGTCGGTTAAGGTTTTGATTCTTTTCCTGACGGCACCTTCGGATAAGCCTATTTGTTTTCCTATGTCGATGTATCCCGCTCGTCCATCGTCTTTTAGGATTTTGAGGATTTCTTTATCTTTACTGTCCATCCGTGTGTGCCCAGCATAGTTTTACAGTTGTTTGGATTTAACGATTTCTGTAGTTTGCTGCTCTGAAGGGTACGGATTCCGTCTTTTCTTTGTTGTGGTCTTGTGTTTTTCGAACTTGCTTTTCCGTGGGACGTGTGGGAAATGTTGTTCCATTTGGAACATTAGAAGTCTAAGATGTTACAAATAAGTCGCAATGTTTAAAAGACGCGCAAGTACCTCACAAAGATATTTCGGATAAAAATAAATGTGATAGCAAGATGAGTAAACAAATACCAACCCTGAATACCCAAGAGGTGAAGGCAATGAAAGCTAAGTGTCCCGACTGTGACGCAGACCTTGACGTTCCAACAGACACCGCGAAAGGAGAAATCCTCAGCTGTCCTGGATGCGGACTCGAACTCGAAGTGAAACAAGTAAACGTTGGATGCGTTGACCTTCAAGAGCTAACTCTGGAAGGCGAAGACTGGGGCGAATAAACAGTATCCACCAAAACAAACAAAACCTCCATGATGGATACTTCGTCTAAACTCATCTCCCACTTATTCTTTATTTAAAATTTTACACAAGAGGCACCCAACGATGAGCATCGGACTGCTTTATGAACGCTCAGAAAACGACGAAAACGGCATAAAACTAACCGCAGAAGAACTAGGCATAGACCTGACTTTTATTCCGTTCCGCAAAATCGCCGTCTCCATAGAAAAGAACGGCTATAACGTTGCCAGCAAAGGCAAAAACTTCACCAACACCATCAAAGACATCGCCGTAGTCCTGAACCGCGCTCAAAGCAAAAACCGCCGCGTCTACGCCGCCCACACCATGGAAATTTTCGGCAAAAAAGTCATCAACCCCTCCTCCATAGAGTTTACCTGCTACAGCAAATTCCGAACCCTACTCCAGTTCTGGGCAATAGGGCTGCCGATTCCCAAAACAACTTACGTACCCTGCGACCCCTTCGACACAACCAAAGACGGCAGAGTAATCCATAACGAACCCGACATAGCAGACCTGCTTCAACAAGAAATCGGCAACGAAGTGGTAATCAAACCCGACGCAGGTACCCACGGCAAAGGCATCGTACTCTCAAAAACCCGCCAAGACCTCATCGAAAATATCCAGCAAACCACCTCTTCAATCATTAATCCCGTGGGAATAGTCGCGCAAGAACTCATCCAAAAATGGTTCTACGACCTCAGAATAATAGTCTCCAAAGAAAAAGGAAAACAACCCGTCTGCCACCCAGTCGCGTTGGCACGGGCAGGATTCAACGATTTCCGCACCAACACCTTCCTTGGCAACCTCGTCTTCGACGCCAAGCTACCCATGCCCATCCAAGAGTTAGCAGTAAAATGCGGCAAAGCCCTAGGTAAAGAGCACGACGCTTGGGTGTTCGCGTTGGACGCCATGATGAACGTGGGTCAAAACAAGCAAGTAGACGACGAAACCATCAAAGCGGAACTCGGCAAAGCAGCCATCCAGTTCGAACCCATAAAACAAGTCAAACAGGACGAAACCCGCCTGCGCAACTTCAAAACATGGAACAGCAAACTGGAAGCTGCCTTCAAGAATTACATGAGCACCGAGCCGTACGATAAAGTTAAAAGTGTAATAGAAGAAAACGTGGAAACCAACAAATCAAGCATAGTGTTCCACGAGGCGAACAGCTGCCCCGAATTCTGGGAGCAAACCCGCCTCATAGCAGGCATCAACGTGGCAATTCCCCTCCTGAAGGGCGCCCAAAGCCTCCTCTAACAGTAACCAAATCAAAGGTGAAACAAGAATGATGCGAATAGGAATAATCGGCGGTTCAGGATACGTCGGCGGAGAACTCCTGCGTCTGCTTCTTCTCCACCCGCAAGTAGAGGTAACCATGGTTACTTCACGCCAGAGCGCAGGCGAATACATCTTCAACTCCCACCCGAACCTCCGCGGACTAACCCAACTAAAATTCGTACCCCAAGACATAGCAGAACTCCAAAAAAACTGCGACTTAATCTTCACAGCCACTCCGCATGGAGGCTCAGTGAACCTTGTTCCCAACCTCCTCGAAGCAGGCCTAAAAGTAATAGACATGAGCGCTGACTTTCGCCTCAAAAACCCAGCCGACTACGAAACCTGGTACGGCTGGAAACATGCTAACCCTGACTTGCTCAAAGAAGCCGCCTACGGTTTGCCTGAGTTGCACCGTGAAGAAATCAAGAAATCTCGCTTGGTAGCATGTCCAGGCTGCATGGCAACCGCCACCATCCTCGCGCTCGTCCCAATAATCAAAGCTGACCTCGTCGATAAGAACCACATAGTCGCCGACCTCAAAGTTGGCTCCTCCGGAGGAGGCAGCAAACCTACAGCAGCGTCGCATCATCCTGAACGCTTCGGCGGCGTTCGACCCTACAAAGTTACCATGCACCGCCACATAGGCGAAGTTGAACAGGAAATCAACGCCTTCTCAAACGAACCCATCAAAGTTTCATTCACCCCACACGCTGTCAACATGATCCGCGGCATACTCGTAACCATCCACGCTTTCCCCAAGCAACCCATAGCCGCCAAAGACCTCTGGAAGGCTCTGCGCGGAGCCTACGAAGGCGAACCGTTCATTCGCTTTGTCAAGTACCTGAAAGGTTGCTACCAGCTCCCCGACCCCAAGGTCACACAGGGCACCAACTACTGCGACATAGGCTTCGAAATCGACACCCACGCCAACCGCCTGCTGATGTTCTCGGCGATTGACAACATGGCAAAGGGCGCCTCAGGTCAAGGTGTCCAATGCCTAAACCTCATGATGGGCATCGACGAAACAACTGGCTTAAAGAGCACGGGTTTCCATCCGATGTGATAGCTATGTTACTCGTAGTAAAAATGGGCGGAAGCATACTCAAAGAAGGCGCATCAAGCGACATAGTCTCCGACCTCAAAGCCTTGCTCGCAGAAAACAAGGTAGTTTTGGTCCACGGCGGAGGCGTAGAAGTCACAGAAATCGCCTCTAAACTGGGCAAAGAACAAAAATTCATCATCTCACCTGAAGGTTTCAGAAGTCGCTTCACCGATAAAGAAACCATAGAAATCTACACCATGGTCATGGCAGGCAAAATCAACAAACAAATAGTCCTTGCCATGCAAAGCCAAGGCATCCCAACCGTGGGCCTGTCGGGTTTGGATGGAGCAATTTTGAAGGCGGAACGCAAAAGTCGCCTCATAGCTGTTGACGAGAAAGGACGCAAACGCGTAATGGACGGCGGTTACACCGGAAAAATTAACCAAGTCAACACCGAACTGATAACCTTCATGCTTGAAAAGGGCTACACGCCCATTGTGACGCCCATAGCCATGAGCCAAGAATACGAACCTCTCAACGTGGACGGCGACCGAACCGCAGCTGCAATCGCAGGTGCCCTCAAAGCCGACCGCCTCATCCTACTCACAGACGTACAAGGCCTAATGCTAAAAGGCGAAAGAATCCCCAAAATTGGCGTTTCAGAAGTCAAAGAAGTCCTTGGCAGCATCGGCGCAGGCATGAGCACCAAGGTCCACGCTGCCCTCGAAGCGCTCAACCAAGGCGTCGGCGAAGTCCTAATCACCTCAGGCGCTGGAAAAAACCCGATTTCCTCCGCGTTGAAACATGAAACTGGCACCGTGATTACTCGTGTATGAAAAAGACATAATTGACCAAGAAAACAAGCTGATGGCAAACGTCTTCGGCAAACGCCCCATAGTGATAACCAAAGGCAAAGGCGCAACGCTTTGGGACATAAACGGCAAAGAATACGTGGACTGCATGGGCAGCTACGGCGTCGCCCTACTTGGGCACTGTCACCCCAAAGTGGTAGCTGCCGTCTGCAAACAAGCCGAGACGCTGATTTCATGCCACGCCAGCCTCTACAACGACAAACGCACCGAGTTCCTCCAAAAACTCACAAGCATAACCCCGAAAGGCCTAAACAAGGCATTCCTCTCAAACAGCGGCGCCGAATCCGTTGAATGCGCCATCAAACTCGCACGCAAATACACGGGCAAGCCTGAAATAATCGCCATGATGGGCGGATACCACGGCAAAACCATGGGCGCCCTTTCTGCGACTTGGGACAAGAAGTACCGCGAACCCTTCATGCCGCTCGTGCCCGAAATCAAGCATGTACCTCCAGATAACTTAGAGAAAGTCAAAGAAGCCATAACCGACAAAACCGCCGCAGTCCTCCTCGAACCAATCCGCGGAGAAGGCGGAGTCCGCGTGCCTCCCGACGGCTTCCTTCAGGGTTTGCGCCAACTCTGCGACGAAAAAAACATCCTCCTAATCCTTGACGAGGTTCAAACGAGCTTCGGAAGAACAGGCAAACTGTTCGGGTGCGAACACTGGGGAGTTACACCTGACATTATGTGCCTCGCCAAGCCTTTCGCAGGCGGCTTACCCATCGGCATAACCGTCGCCAAAGAACACATCATGGCAGCATTCAAAGTTGGCGAACACTCAACCACGTTTAGTGGGAGCCCGCTGGTTTGCGCTGCAGGATGTGCCGCCATAGATGCCCTCATAGAAGAAAACCTGACTGAACAGGCAGCTTCGATGGGTAAGTACTTCAAAGAACAACTGGAAGCGCTCCAAGGCAAGCATAATATAATCAAGGAAGTCCGCGGAAAGGGCTTGATGCTTGGTGTGGAACTCCGCTTTGAAGTTTTCAACATAATATTCAAAGCCGCAGAAAGAGGCGTCCTTATCTTGGATGCTGGACGGAACGTGCTGCGTTTCCTGCCGCCCATGGTCATAACTAAAGTGCAGGTTGACAAAGCCATCGCCGTTCTCGACGCGGCATTGGAGGAAGAAGAAAATGCAAGAGCAAGCAGTACGCCTTCTAACTAACCTGCTGGGTATCTACAGTCCCTCAGGCAAAGAAGAGGAAATAGCCAACTTTCTGGCTGAAGAAATGCGGAAGCTAGGGTTTCAAGTTGGAGTAGACGCCATAGGAAACGTCATCGGCGTCGTCGGCGAAGGTGAGCCCACTATCTTTTTGTGTGGACACATGGACACAGTTGCAGGGTATCTTCCGCTGCGGGTTGAAGAAGGCAGAATCTACGCCCGAGGTGCAGTGGACGCCAAGGGACCGTTGGCTGCTATGGTTATGGCGGCAGCACAAGTAGTCAAGGAACCCCGCTTCAAAGGCAAAGTCTTGGTTGTCAGCGTAGTTGAAGAGGAAGCTACCAGCCGAGGAGTCAGACACATTATCCATGAGGGAATTGAAGCGGACTACGCCATATTTGGGGAACCCAGCGGCGTCGAAAACATAACCATCGGCTACAAAGGACAAATCCAACTTAAAGTGACGGTCAAAACCCAGACGGGGCACTCTTCAACGCCGTGGCTCTACGAGAACGCCCTTGATAAGGCCTTTGAGATTTCAGAACACATCAAAAAAAGCTACCCTCCCATAGAACAGCAGGAAAGCCCCTATTACGCCATAACCTCCTGTCTAACAAAGATTAGCGGCGGCAGAGCAGACTCGGTTATTCCCTTCGAAACCGAAATACACCTTGACATTCGAATTCCTCCCCAGTTCAATACCGCACAAGTTTTCGAGCAGACCCTAACAACCATTGAACAATACAAAGCCGCCAACCCAAAAGTCACAGTGAAAGCAACTATGAAAGATTCCGTGGAGCCCTTCGAAGTAACCAAAAGCTCCCCCCTCGTACACGCGTTGTCTTCTTCTGTCCGAAAAGTACTCAACAAACCTGCCACCCTTCTACGCAAGACAGGCACAGGCGACATGAACATCCTGGGAAAAGCCATGAACCTACCCATAGTCACATACGGACCAGGCGACTCGCACTTAGACCACACAACCGACGAGCACATAGTAATCAGCGAATACTTAGCAAGCATCCAAGTCTACAAAGAAACCATCCTAAAACTAAGCGAACTATACAACAACAAGAAAAACGGCAACAACAACGGAAACGGGGCTGAAAACGCAGCTCAATAGCCTGCGTCGCTGTTCCTAAATTTCCACTTTTGGAAAGGGCATACAATGTTCAAATTAATGGACCAATTTAAACGTCCCACAGGTCTCCGCGGCAGATTAATCGCCGTCCTGATGAATCGAAACCATAAGCCGCTAACGTTATGGGGGCTCTCCAACGTGGTCATCGCTCCTGATTACGTAATTCTGGATGTCGGTTGTGGAGGCGGCAAAACCGTAAACAGACTGGCTCAACGGACAAGTCAAGGCAAAGTTTTCGGCATCGACTACTCCGCGGACATGGTGAAGTACTCCAAAAAAGTCAACAAACAATTGATTGCCCAAAATCGCGTGGAAATCATCGAAAGTTCAGTTGAAAAAACGGGTTTTCCCGATAATTTTTTTGATTTGGTGACCGCTGTTGAAACCTACTATTTCTGGCCCAATCTTCCTGTCGCCATGTCCGAAATAAGACGGGTGCTAAAGCCCGATGGCAAACTGCTTATTGTGAGCGAGATGGTGAAGGACGGCGTGTACGATGTTGAACACGCAAAAATGATTGAGCAAACGCATGTGCAGCTTTTGCCGCTGGAAGAAATCCGAAACATCCTGCAATCAGTAGGGTTTGTGGACTTTCAAGTAATCACTAAAACGGATTCGCCGTGGAACGCGCTTATAGCCCAAAAAGCAAGCAATAATAAAAAAGGAAAATAGTTGCACTATGTTTTGTCGAGTCCGAACTCTTTGTGAATAGCCCGAACCACTGCTGCGCCGTCTTTCTCTTTAACCACGAACGAGATGTTCAGCTCTGAGCTGCCCTGTGCAATCATGCGTATGTTTATTCCCGCTTTGGCAACGGTTGAGAAGATTTTTGATGCGACACCTAGGGTGCCTTTCATGTTGGCGCCCATAACTGCCACTACTGCAACGTCATCTTCAGTTGTTACCTCACTCACTGAACCTCTGCCCACCAACGCTATCTCCAAAGTGCTCAATGCTCTGCCTACGAGGCTTCTGCGAATTACCATGGAGATGTTTGCTTCGGAAACCGCGGTGGAAATCATCATGATGTTGATGTTGTTTTTGCCCAGAACCTCGAAGACTTTGGCGTAGCTTCCAGGGGCACCAACCATGCCTGCACCATTAACATTAACCATGGCAACGTCTTTGATGAGGGCTACGGCTTTGACGGCTTCGGTGACTTTTGCGTTGGGTTCTTTGGTTATGAGCGTTCCCTGGTTATCCGGGTGAAGAGTGCTACGTATCCGTACTGGTATGTTTTCTTTAATTACTGGTCCCAATGCCCGTGGGTGCATGGCTTTGGCTCCGAAAATCGCCATTTCTGCCGCTTCTTGGTAGCTGAGTTGGGGTAGCATTCGGGCGGCTGGAACAATTTTGGGGTCAGTGGTCATTATGCCGTCGACGTCAGTCCATATCCATATTTCGTCAACCTGCAGTGCCACGCCTAGGATGGTTGCGGTGTAGTCTGAGCCGCCACGGCCAACCGTGGTTACTATGCCGTCTTGGTTTGCGGCGATAAATCCTGTTACTACTGGGATGACGCCTTTTTCAAGCAGTGGTCCGAGGCGTTCACGGACGAGGTGTGTTGTGTAGTTCATAAGAGGATCAGCGTCACCGAAGTTTGAGTCGGTAACTATGCCTGCTTCTTTTCCTGTGAAGCATTGGGTTTCGGTTTTGTGGTCTTTTATGGCTCCCCAAACGATGGGTACAGATAACCGTTCACCGAAAGATACGACATAATCCTTAGATTTTGAGGTGAGTTCGCCGACATAGCATATGCCTGTTAAGACTTTTTCGAGTTCAGCGATAGTTTTCTCGGTAATTTGAGTGACTTCTTTTTGGATTGCCTTGCTCGTGATGGCTATTGAAATGGCATCTGTATGTTTCTTTAAGAGTTCTGCGGTGAAGGCTTGGACGTCTTTTTCATTGCTTTTCTTTGCTTGGCAAGCAACTTCAAGCAGCTGGTTTGTGACACCTGCCAATGCCGAAACTACCACGACAATTTTATCTTCAAATCGACTTCCCTTAAATTGTTCCTCAACTATGTCGGCTACGTGGCGTATGTTTTCGCCTGTACCTACGCTGGTTCCACCGAACTTCATCACAATTTTCATGTCTATTCAGCCTTTTCTTTAGGTTAGTAGTTTGGTTGCTAACTTATGTCTTATGTCTAAGAGGTCTCTTAAAACTGCACTGGCAGTCTCAATTCCGCCTGCGCCTCTGCCGACAAGGGTTTGTTCACCCGCGAATTCGGTAATGAAAGTTACCGCGTTTAGGACTCCGCTGACGCATAAAGGGTTATTTTTCGGTATTTCAGTTGGCTTTACGGTTGGTCTGTCACCGTCTATTGAACCTATGAGCTTGATTGTATTGCCCCTCTCTGAAGCTTCATCAAGCGCCTGCAAAGATACGTTACGGATGCCTGTTATAT
>CAYGJP010000067.1:0-10335 GCA_964350175.1 uncultured Candidatus Bathyarchaeia archaeon | reverse complement strand
CGGCAAAGAATTCGTAGCTATGGGCATAAAACCAGAAATGATTGGACACTACCTCGGCGAGTTCGCAATAACAAACAAACCCGTCAGACACGGAACTCCTGGTATCGGCGCTTCGCGTTCATCAATGTACGTGCCACTGAAGTAGAACACCTTAACCAAGTGAAAAACCATGGAAATCAAAATAATCTCAAAGAAAGAAAATCCTCTCTTGAAACGGAAAGAAGTCCAATTTCAGTTAGAGCACGGTCCAAAAGGAAAAACTCCTGCAAGGCTAGACGTCAAAAGGTCCTTAGCTGTAGCTTTGCAGGTTAACGATAAATTGGTTTTCATTAAACGGATGAAGACCCTAACGGGAACCAGCACCGCTGTTGGAGCTGCTAACGCTTACGAAACAGTTGAACAGGCTAAACGCATCGAACCTGATTACATTATAAAGCGAAATAGCCCACCAGAACAACCAAAGGAAGAGGCGAAACCGTAACATGTCCAAAAAAGTACCTAAAACCGAAGAAGCACCCCCAAAAGAAGCAGCAAAAAAAGAAGCGCCGAAGCCTCAGAAAGGTGACAAAGCCCCTGCACCTAAGAGTGACAAGAAGAAATCTGGAAAAGGTATCTCAGCTTTGTACAAAATAGACGGCGACAAAGTAACCCGAGTACGTCCAACCTGCGAGAGATGCGGCCCTGGGTACTTCATGGCGGACCACAACGAAAGGTTCACTTGCGGACATTGCGGTTTCACCAGATACAAACGCGCTTAAAATGGACAGTTTTAAATCCTTCACACGCTGATATTCTTTGATGGTCTAGATGATAAGAGTCAACGTGTCAATAGCCAATATTTCAGCGGAACGCTTTTGGGACATCAGGAAACCTGCTCCGAACATTCAAATAAGCACCAACATTAACGTTGTCAGTATCGACAAGAAATCTGATGATTCGCTGGAAGTTCCGTTCGTTTTAACCATTACGTATAATCCTTCTGTAGCTCAGGTGAATCTGAAAGGCAGCGCTTACGTACAGGGCGACAAAGGTGAAATCGAAAAAATTCTGGAAGAGTATGACCAGAAGAAGCCGCCAGCGCAGATTATTTTGCAGTCAATTTCTAACGTTGTCTTCATAGAATCTGTGCTGCTTTCAAGGATTCTGAATATTCCTCCACCTATACCCTTGCCCATGATACCCGAAGCCAAAACGACAAGTCTAAAGCCTGTGGAAAGAGACTACAGCGCCTAAAACAACTCTCTTTTTATTTAGTTCACGCCGTTTCCATTGCCTTAAGAATTCTCTTTGTATCTGCTTTCTTTTCAGGCGTAACCTTCACAATAACTATGCCTTCACGCGGCTGCCCATATATCACTAACGCGTTTTCAGGCGCGTATAGTACCGCAATAAGCGTTAGCAAGTCTTCCTCGCCGTCCACAAGTAAGTGAATTTCGCCGTCACCCTTTAGGGCATCCTGAATCGCCAAAATTGCTTCTTGCGTTATTGTTCCTTGAGGGTTTTTGACTTTGACAAGACTTTTAGACGGGAAACTTAGAGGCTTTATTCTTCTACGCATACTCTTGTTGTCAGTAATTGACAATAGTGTAGTAATCTGGTGTTTGTGCAGGTTCTCAGAAACTATGTCTCCAACCGATATTATCTTTGGTGTCTTCTCTTTTTTCACGATCTCCTCAAGTTTATTCATAGTTTCCGAGAAAGAACCTTGAATTAATGTACCAAATGGTTTTTTGAGTCTCGAACGAATTTCAGGCGTTATCGCGTAAGTAACCGCCATTCTTTCTCAACCTTAAGACAGCTATCTTTACTAAAAAGTCGCCTAATAACTGTTCAGTAAGGTTGAGCGTGTTTCAACTTATCTGACTTTTAACGCGTAACGCCCTTTATCCTTGATCTTCATAGCCTTCGCGATAGCTGAGGTTGCAGGGTCAAACATGACAACTAGGCCACCGAACTCTTCGCTGAGGCTTGAAGACTTACATTTTTGGCAAACATTTTCTTTAGTTAAGAAATGGCAGTTTGCGCATGCTCTCTCGTTCATCTAAATCACGCCTTTCCTGGCTTCTTGTTTTCTTCCTTTTTTTCCTTCTCTGGTATGTCTGCTGGGGGTGCTAGGTCTTCTTTGATCCACTCTAACTTGCCCAAGAACGGTTGTCTGGCTGTTACTCCGATTTTACCTGAACTTCCTGCCCTGCCCAGAGAAACTGCGGTGATTCGTACTCGCACTTTGTCTCCGGTGGTCAGTTTTCGTTTGGTTTCTTTTCCAAGCAGAACTCCCTGTTTCTCATCGTAAGAAATGAAGTCATCCATGAGCTGTGAGACGTGAAGCAGAGCGTCCACCGGACCTATGCGTACGAAGGCTCCGAAATCTGCAATTTCAACAACGTCTCCTTCCACTATTTCCTGAATTACAGGATAGAATGTGAGCAACGAAAAGTTCACTTTGTGGTAGGTGGCGCCGTCGCCAGGAATTATTTTCCCTATTGGGCTTACTTCGACTTTGGTTACGGCTATAACGTAACCTAATTCTTCGTCAACAACTCCCTCATACTTCGACTTGACCTGCTCACGACCTACTGCTTCCAGTGGGTTGCCGAAGGTTTCAGGAGGAATACGTATGGTGTCCTGAAGAGTAATTAGTTTAAACATCTACGATATCAACCCGTCAATTTCTAGACGCGATTTTTCCCTCAAGTAAATCACTGGCACATTTATATCTCTTAGCCTCTTTCTTAGGAGTTTATCATTGGTGAAAACAGGGGCTTTCCATTCTCTGGCAATCCTGACAATCACGTCATCAATAGGTTCTTGCGCTCTTTCTGCGACCTTAACGTATGTGCATTTTTCGGCAAGGGTAAGGGCGAAAGAGGCGGTTTTGCGCATTTTGGGCGAATTTTTCTCAGCAAGCATTTCCAGTTCCCGTTTAACTGGCGAAAGCAAAACCAACTCAAAATTCCTGTTCAGAACGTTTCCCAACTCGCTGAAGATGTCGATTTTGAATTGAAGCGGAACAAACAGCGCATTTGAATCTACAATCACTTTCAACGTCTGTTTCTTAGTGGGCGTAAGCGTCATTTTGTTTTGTCATCCTTGTAGTTGCTCTGTGCCGCAACCTTTCTTATTGTTCTGCGTATGAGAATTTAAAATTGCTTATTTTCTGAATTCTGTTAAAGACGCAAGCATTTTTCGCGTTTCCAGTTCAGAATCACTTTTAAACGTCAACACCTAAGAATAGACCAGTGCGAACAGAAACAGGTGACTCTTTCATGCTTAACGAGAAATCTTGTGGCGCCGTGGTGTATTCCAAAAACTCTGAGGTTAACTATCTTCTTCTTCAATATGAAGCTGGGCACTGGGACTTCGTGAAAGGCAACGTTGAAGGAGGCGAAACCGAAAAAGACACCGCAACCCGAGAACTGCAAGAGGAAACAGGTATCGCTGACACAAAGTTCATCGGCGGGTTCAGAGAAAAAATATCTTACTTCTACAAAAGGCAAGGCGCAACCATATACAAAGAAGTCATCTTCTTTCTGATGGAAACCCACACAACCCACGTCAAAATATCCTTTGAGCACATAGGCTTCGAGTGGCTACCTTATGGGCGTGCAATGGAGAAGCTTACTTTCAAAAACGCCCGAGATGTTCTGCAAAAAGCACACATATTCATGAAAGAGCAGGGACTAATAACATAATCCCGTTAAAGCTTGTTTCCAGTTTTCTCTACCATCAAACCATACCCGATTAGTCTCCATCGGGCTGTAATTTTCCTGCTTATGGCAACTCTGGAACCTGGCAGCACACACACGGGTCTGTTCAGTTTGACCCTGATGAGGTTACCTTTAGCAGCGGTGACTTTTCCAATGTTCACAGCCGCACCCACGTGAAGTAGCAGTGACTCGTCAAGGTTTATTTTTTCAACCTTCAGAAGATCTTTTGTTCCGACTGCTCGTTCCAAGACATGGGTCTCCAAAGTTAACTCTGTCAATATGGGCGGCAGCATACCTGTCTTCCCTGCGATGTTGCCTGTTAAGCCGTCTGCCTTTGAGTAAGACGGATCCAAACAGGTTCCAACGCCCACGAGTCCTCCACAGGTTGCTTCTTTCACGTACTGCTCGCCTGCTTGCAGACTTGTTATCTCGCTTATGAGGGGGTCATAGACTGTTTTGCCTTCGCGTTCTGCAATGAGGCCTGGGCGTATTTCGATTTCTTCTCCGACGACAAATTTGCCTTGGGCGATTGTTCCGCCGACTATGCCGCCTTCTAGCTCTTCGATGGGTGTTCCCGGCTTGTTTACGTCAAATGAGCGAATTATGTACATGAAGGGCGGTTTGTCTTCGTCTCTATGTGGCGTGGGTATGGTTTCTTCTATAGCGTTAAGCAGCACATCGATGTTTATTTCACGTTGCGCGGAAACGGGAATTATAGGCGCGTTTTCTGCGACGGTTCCCTTCACAAAATTTTTGATTTCCTGATAACTTTGAAGTGCTCTTTTCTCGTCAACTACATCGATTTTGTTCTGCACGATAACTATGTTTTTGATGCCGATGACTTCAGCCGCTGCGAGGTGTTCTCGGGTTTGCGGTTGAGGACATGGCTCATCCGCAGCGATAACCAGTATAGAACCATCCATTATGGCAGCGCCTGACAGCATAGTGGCCATTAGTGCTTCGTGTCCTGGAGCGTCTACAAAGCTTATGGCTCGGGCAAAAACTGCTTTTCCGCCGCAGTTTGGGCAGACAGGTTTAGTGGAGTAGTTTTTTGGAGTTTCGCATTTTGGGCATTTATAGATTGGTAAGTCAGCGTAGCCCAGCTTAATTGTGATGCCTCGTTTTAGTTCTTCGCTGTGTCTGGATGCCCAAACACCAGTTAAGGATTGTATAAGAGTGGTTTTTCCATGGTCTACGTGACCTATGGTGCCGATGTTGACTTCTGGCTGCTTAGGCAGTGCTTTACTTTCGCTGCTCATGTTATTTCCACAAGTATCAATGAATTATAAAAGGAATAAATGTTGGGAGTTAATAAGTTTTGACATCTCAAGCAGGATTATTGGCTTGAGCTTCTGGTTTAGCCTCTTTGACTTTTTCCGCTTTAGGCTTTTTTGGTTGCCCAACAATTTTCATGTTAATCTGGAAGATTTCGTCTGTTATTATGTTTCCACGGACTGCTTTGCGTCTTCTCTGTCCCTCTTTTGTTGGATTGAATCCTACTCCGCCGCTTAGCAAAATTTTTCTTCGGACTCCGCCGTGAACGTTGGGTCTCATGGGTACACCGTCTTTGTCTGATCCGCCCATTACTTGCAGCTTCTGGGCTGGTAAATCCACGACAGAGCCATCCATGATTTCTCCGATTTTTCTTCCGATGAACGGAACAGCGCGTGCTTCTTCAAGTTCGACAACTTTGGAGGTTCCGTTTGAGGGGTCAGATACTATTACCTTGAACTTAGCCATTTAACGTCAACTCTCTAGCGCAGTATCAAGGTGAAACTCTCTCTATTAAGGATTTATGAGCCTCCGCAAAGTTTCTATCAGACGAAACTTGCCTTTTTTTGGGTAAACGTTTTAATTCATCTTTGAAATGTGCTTTTTGCTATGTGGCGACTGGGTTTCTTCTTCCACGAAATAGCGTTCGGGCTGCTCTCCGTGTTTATCCCACTTTACGTGGTAGGGCCCGCAATCGGCGGAACACTAGTCGACATAGGCATCATGACTTCTTTAGCCTTGTTTTTGACCATACCTGCTTCTTTTTTCTGGGGTTACATCTGTGACAAAACAAGACGTTACAAACTGTACATTCTGCTTTCTTTCATATCCATAGCCGTCCTGCTTTTCCTCTTCACTCTCGCTACTAATGTTGTAATGTTTATCGTCCTTTACGTGGCAATGTCTATGCTTCATGTTGCGCATGAAGCCCCTAAAAACATCCTCATTGCTGAACACTATTCTCGCGATGAATGGGAACGGTCGTTCGCTTTTTATGAGGGCCTTACTGAGATAGGTTTCTTACTTGGGCTCCTGATTGGTTTGTTTGCTTCGGCGCTAAGTTTCAGTGGTAGCTTCGTCTTGTTTTTGTGTAGTGGTCTAAACATTGCTGCTTTCGTTTTGTCCATCTTTTTCGTAGCTGACCCGCTTTTGATTTTTGAGCGCCGTTTGGTGGGGATAGAAAGGAAAATAGATTACGCTTGCCGTGGTGCTGGCGCTTTTTCAACTCTTTCTGATGGGCTTCCACTCCGTGAAAAGTTTAGAGGCGACAGCTTCCTTGGGTTTGGTCTTGGTTTGGTGTTTTTTTCTTTGGCTTCAAGCATATTTTTTACGCCTTTGCCCATCTTTTTCTCCCAGGAGTTAGCTTTGCCCGCGAGTATGGTTTTTCTTGTTTACATGCTTAATTCGGGTGGTGCCATGGTGGGCTACTTTTTCATAAGTAATCGTGCAAGGTATATTGATGCAAAGAAGCAGCTTCGGCGGATGGTGTTTCTCCGCGGTTTTATCATTTTCTTGTTGGTTGCCGTTGTAAACTTTGCTTTTTCTCCGACGCTCATATCAGGGGCTATACTTGTATTGTTGGGTTTCGCTTTCGCCGTTTATTCTATCCTGATAATTTCTCTTTCAATGGAACTCATACCTGCGGGAAGAACAGGCATCATTGATGTGCTCATAGGTTTGGGCGCTGCAATTGGTTCCTTTTTCGGGCCATATATCGCTGAAACATTCGGTTATTTACCGCAGTTTCTTATTGCGGGCGCAATCTTTTTCTTGGCGTATGCTATCCTGAAAATTTTATCTTAGACTTTTTAAATAAGAAAAAAGAAGGTGAGCTTTAGGCTCAGTTTATTCTACGTGGACTCTAAACAGGTCTACGTCTTCACGCATACTCGGTGTCAGTTCTAGGAAGTCTCTTACTGCGCGCTCAACGTCCTTGGATTGGGTTACGTATCTTCCTACGATGAGTATGTCTGCGCCTTTATCTAAGGCTTCTTTTGCTGTCTCTGGGACAATTCCGCCTGCAACTGCGATCAGGAACTTTTTGTTGCTGAAGGTTTCGCGAATCACTTTTATGCGTTCTAGTCCGCTGGATCTGCCTGTTTCTTGGTCTATTCCCCTGTGTAGTATGACGATGTCTGGGAAGTTTTTGAGTGATTTGAGTTTTCCAAGAACATCTTCGACGTTTAGCATGTCTATGACGGCGTATATTCCGAGTCGTTTTGCTTCGTGAACGAATGAGTCTAGGGTTTCTGGTGGTGCGAGTCCTGAGGCGACGACTGCGTCTGCTGTGTCTTCGTAGGCTATGTCAGCTTCGACTTTTCCAACGTCCAGAGTTTTGAGGTCTGCGACCATGAATGCGTCTTTGGCTACTTGTCGTAGGTCGTTGATTACGCGTGTACCATACCGTTTAATGAGTGGTGTTCCAACTTCAATTATGATTCTGTCGCTTCCAGGCAGTTGTTCAAGAACTTTCTTTGCTCCTTCAAGTGAGGGTGCGTCAAGTGCAATTTGTAGGTATGGTGGTCTCCATAGGCGTGGAACTTTGAAGCCCATTATTGGGTGTTTTGCTCGGTCCTTGTCGTAGTTAATTTTCTCCAGTGACGGATACTTCTTTAGTGCTCTTTGTAGCGCCATCTTTGTTGCACCGTAATTATACTGGTATATCCTTCGGAAGTCACTTGCCTGTGGATGGATGAATACACTGCAAATGATTACCCAATCATCAACCTTGTCTGCTGGGATGACTCCTTCTTCAACAGAATCTGCAATAGCCTTTGCGACGGCGGCTTGGGCTGGTCCGAAAATTTTTCCCGTGTCAGCCATGTTCTTAACAGTAACTTTGGGTACAATGAGGGTGTGCGGTTTTGGAGGCAGATTCGGTCTTATTACTGCAAGCAACGGGGTGTGTCCTGCTGAGAGACTTGTCATGCCTGTAGCGAAAGCTTGCCCAACGGGTCCGTTTTTGTCGCCTACCATGAGATCTATGTGGGCAACTTCTTTTCCTTCTCCAACAAGAGCTTCACCGATTAGGTACGTGCTTCCATAGTCTTCAACATCATCGTCTAACGCAATTGTCGGCATTCGGTCTAGCACTTCTTTGAAGTCGACATTGAATTCTTTCATCCACGTGTAGAGTGTATCTCTGTGTATGTTTAGTGCTTTTGCTGTTCCTATAATTGTCGGTTTTGTCGGTTTGCCTTTTGAACTTGATTCTTTTTTAGCGGCTTCTGTCAGCATTTTTATTAGTTCTTCTTTCGTTTCAGGTTTTTTAGCGTCAATACCCGACATTTATTAGTGTCTCCGCGTTGAGTGGTGTTTTTTCCTGTATATAAGAGTGTCGGATGAGGGTGAATTCTTTGTTGTGCGCGTGTTTATCTGTCGGCTAGAGTGTTTTCCGCTGCCTGTTTGTGGCGAGTGCGCGTTGTTGCTTGTGGCTTTATTGTTCTATCGGTAACTCTATATATTCTAATGAGTGTAAAACTGGTCAAGTTCAAAGCAGGAGCCTTGAAAGTTTGTCGCGGACAGATTGGATATGCTTAGCGTTAATCGCTTTAGGTGTTTTCCTTTTTCTGTACGGTGCTAACTATTACGACAGTGTTGCTGGTTGGGCTGGTGTGGTTCTGTTCTCTGGCGGCATCTTGGTTTGGTTTTTCCTTTATGTCTACTGCGCGCTGCTGAAGTGGAAGCGCAAACGCGCTCAGAAAGAGTAAAGTTTGCTGTATTTTTCCTGTAGGTACTGCAGGTAAGGTTTCACGTTTAGCTCTTTGCCTGTTGCTTTTTTAATTAGGTCTGCGGGGTCGTAGAGGTTTCCATGGTTGTAGATGTTGCGGGTTAACCATTCTTTCACGGGTTTTAGGTTGCCTTTTGCAAGTTCGCTGCGCCAGCTTGGGTTTTCCTGTTGAATTTTTGCGGTGATTTGTCCACTGTAAATGTTGCCTAATGCGTAAGTGGGGAAGTACCCGTATAAGCCGCTCGCCCAATGAGTGTCCTGCATTACGCCTTCAGAGTCGTTTTCGATGCTTACGCCTAGGGTTTCTTTGTATTTCTGGTTCCAAACTGCTGGCAACTCGTCTATACTGATTTTGTCTGCAAAGAGGTCTTTTTCGATTTGGAAACGTATTATCACGTGTAGGCTGTAGGTGACTTCGTCGGCTTCTATGCGTATTTTTGATGGTTTAACAACGTTTATGGCTTGGATGAACTTGCCCAATTCCAAGTTTGCTTGTGTTGGCGCGGTGAGGTTTTTAATTTTTGGAAGCAGACTGGTCCAGAATTCGTTTGAACGCCCAATTATGTTTTCGTATAGGCGTGATTGGGACTCGTGGAATCCTAAACTACAAGGTGCGCCAACGGGTTGGTACTTCCATTCTTGCGGTAAGCCTTGTTCGTAGAGGGCGTGACCTGTTTCGTGTAGGACGCTAAAGACGCTGCTTGCCCACTTGTCGGGGTGGTAATGGGTGGTTATGCGTACATCATCGTAGTAGCCTGTGCTGAAAGGATGTTCTGTTTCATCGATTCTTCCACCTGCGTTTGGTGAAGAAACATCATAGTCCAGTGCTTGCATTAGGGCTTTGGCGATTTCACGTTGCCTCTCCACTGGCACATTTTGACGGAGCACGCTTGCATCTGGCTGGTTTGGCGCGTTTTCGATTTTTTGCAGCAACTTTTCCAGTCCATGCTGGAGTTCAGCAAAGATTTTAGAAATCTCTTCAGCGGTCATTTTCGGCTCATAAATATCCAGCAAAGCATCATACGGCGTTTTGGTTTGTTTGACTTCCCTGAGGATTGCTGCGGCTTGCTTGTTTAGCGAGATGAGTTTTTCCAGTTCAGGCTTAAACAAGGCGTAGCTCTGGGCGGCTTTGGCTTTTTTCCAAGTGTTCACGGTTATGGCTTGTTGTTTGGCGATTTCGGCGACAAGTTTGGTTGGCAGCTTGGTTTGTTCGTCATAGTTTTTCTTGATAAGTTGTACGTTCCGTTTTTCCACTTCGTTCAAGGTGTCGTATTGTGGGTGCTTTAGGGTGGTGTCGAGAAGTTTTCCTATTGCTGGTGCAGTGCTCATTTTATGTTGAACGCTGCTGAGGAGCGCGAGTTGTTCGCTGCGCAGGCTAACCGCCTTGGGGGGCATCATGGTTTCCATGTCCCAGTGGACTATGGCTTGGGCTGAGCCGAGTACTGTCAGGTCTTTGTTTCTCTGTAAGAGTTTCTTGTAGGCTGAACGTAAGTTGGTTGACATTGGTTTTTCCTTGCTGTTTGTGTGTTATGGAGTTTATTTATGGCTTTGCAAAAAAATGTACAGTTACCTGAAACCTGCCTGTTTACTCGTAGTAACTATCACCAAGGGGCTACTCTAGAGTGG
>CAYGJP010000066.1:0-10404 GCA_964350175.1 uncultured Candidatus Bathyarchaeia archaeon | reverse complement strand
CTTATATATAGAATTCAACATGGCGCTTTAACCTCTGACAGAACCCTATAGTTCTGACCTACCCCTTCCCCCCTCCTTTTTGAAAACCCCAATTCGAGGCTATTTTTAAATTCAGGGATTAGGTTGGGCTTAGTCCACGGCTAGAAAAGGCGCAGAAAATCTCAAAAAGGCACGGTTTGGCAGAATTCGGCGCATCTCACAGGCAAAAGGTAACGTTAAAGTTTCCACACTCCCCAACCTCTGAAAAAGCAGAGAGCTGCCACCTGGTTAAGAACCCACACGAAATTACCAATTTACAAATCCACAGCCACAGGCAACTATGCATTACTTAGGCATAAAAGATAGGAAATGCCCTGAACTCATATATTCTGAGGTTGACGTGGAAGAGATGACTCTTTTAACAACCGAAGAAAAAGAACTGCTGACCAGAGCAGCCAACCTAATGGAAGAACTGTTGGAGAGTCTGGAAATCGCGCGAGACAAAAAGCTTGCCAAAAATTTGAAAACTGCCCTGCAAGAAGTCGAAGAAGACAAAGCCAAGCCGCTAGATGAGATAATACGAGTTTTAAACCTTGAAAAAGAAGTACGAGATTAGGTTCACACCTAGTTTCTCAAAAGGCATCAAAACCTTAGGACAGGGCAGTTCAAATTCAGGTGCTCCGAGAAATCTGCATTTAAAAACAGATCCGTACATTGGGAAACCTTTGCGTGTCGAATGGAAAAGCGTCTACTCCTTAAGAACAGGCACATATCGTGTTCTTTACCAAGTCAAAGGAAGCGAAGTTTTCCTGCTAATTGTAGACCGCCGCAAACAGGCCTATAGATAAAATTCGCCGTCAGTGCAACGCATCAAAAAACGCGTAACCAAAATACAACACACCAAAAAAACAAGCCACAACAACCCAAAACCACCAGAAACCCCCTTTTCGAAGCCACAGAAACACCAGTTGCCAGAAAAAAGGCAGACCCTCATTATATAGTTTGAAGTGGTTCTGTCAAGTCTCCGTCGGTTTGGGATTCATGTAAAATTTCTTCTGCTAATTTCTTGAACAATATAGTAGCAAATATTAAAGCCTGTAGAGTCTATTAATTCATATATGTCAACAATAACAGCGTTTGATTCAAAAGATTTCAAAAGGTCTAACAAAATAGGCGAGCTAAAATTTTTTTCGCCTTTGGGGTGCGGTGTTAGAATCACAAAACCAAAAGAGTTCCAAGCGTTGTATATTGAGAAAATGCATAGTTTGCTCAAATCCTTTGGAATATCCTCAGTCTGTGGTTGTTTGGCTTCTTCTGAATTTTTCCCTACCGCAGGGTACTCAAAAACTTATCGTGCTAGCGATGAGTTGCTAAAATCAATTCAAAGTCTGATTGACACAGTTTATATTTCGTACATGATTTTACCATCTGCAACTATTCCTAAAGTGGAAGTCGGGGGATACCGATGCCCAAAAAAGGAAATTAACACTTTTGATTTCCTTAGAACCCTCTCGACTTATTTTTCGTACATAACCGCATGGAAATACCTTGGCGTAGAGGGTCGAAAAAGCGAACAGATACTAATTGACGGGTTTAGAGGAAAAACAACCATCGCATGGGAAGACATAATTGGAAAAACAACCCCTATTGTGTACCCTCACGGAGATGAATGTAATGTTTATATTTCTACTGCAGACATGGTCGCTTCACTCACCGATAAGAAACTATACGACAATTATTTACGACTGACACCCGAAGATGTTACTAGCGTCTGGAAAGAGTATTCATTTAAGGTTGAAGTTCATTTTCTTGACCCAAATATCTTACATAAAATTAGATGGGTCGACGATGAACCTATTGACGTTCATCGTTTTTTTGCAAAACCAACAATTTTCATTAAAGCTGACGGATACAAAACTGATGAAATAAAGAAATTAGCTGTATACCCAGATGCGACACTTTTAGCACGTAAGCTAAATGGGTGCTTGCAAGGATTTGACAAAGAAACAGATACCGAAAAAATAAAAGATGGCGACATATTCATTTATGCTGGAAAAGACGCTGAGGCTAACGCAACAACCTTGAAAGATATTTATGATATACAAATAATGCCTTTCAAGGAATTAAAAGAAAGAATCAAACCACCTTAACACTTACATTAGTAGGGTACGATGACGAGTGATGCCGATGTGGAACCATCCGCATTATACCCCTTCTATCTATTAGTATATAAAACTTGTTCTGTTACAACATGAAATAACAAGTAGTACAGCAACTCAACACTATTTTAAATCACACCTTTTGAATATATTGAAAAAAGGTGAGCTGAAAAGTTAGTTCTTCTCTTCAGCCTTTTGTTTAACAGTTTTTTCGTCCAATCCCGCTGTAGAGTTTTATGAGTGGTATTGCTTTTTTGGCTTGCGTTTTGTATGAGCGCTATCCACGGGTTTTGTCCTTCGATTGTTATTTCGCATGCGTCGCTTGGTGTTTTGCCGTTTAGGGCTTCGTGTGGTCTTATGTAGTTTGAGTATAGTTTCCTGAGGCTAGGGGTTTGTTCTTTGTCTTTAGTCCGCCCACAAAACTAGACGCAGAGAAGAAATTTAGCCAAGGCAGTCTTTTTTTGCACGTTTAAGGGAGAGCAAAAAATAGGTTAACCTAAGTTACTATGAATAAAAGATAAAAGGTTGGGTTGGGTGCGTGGTTGTTTAGACCATGCGTTGTACTAGCTTGTTGATTGCTTCGCCGCGATAACCTGCTTCGCCGCCAGCCTGAAAGCTCTTTTTGGTTTTGCCTTTGTAGCCTTTCTTTGGCGGGTGCAACCGGAAACGGGGCTGCATTGCAAGCTTTCTCTGGTCAACTTTGCAGGTGAACAGGGCTTCAGCGAGCTCATCAATTGACTTGTAGCCGAGGGTCTGCACGTTTTCTTCTGTGAGGGCTTTGCCGCCTACGAGTTTGCCGCGTTTTGTCAACATGAGCGCCACAGTTTCCTTGGTCACTTCACCCCAAGTCACGTAGTTGTGCACACGCTGCAACATACCCAGATATGAGGGTCTGCTGTCAATTATTATGCCGTGGTTGCTGTGAGACAAATGAAGCATCGCTAGGGTTTCTTTAGATTCACGTCGTGCACTGATTTCGCCGCGCACCTTAACTACGACGATGCACTTGTAAGTTTCAGTTTGTTGTTCTGCCATTTTACTTCACCCAATCAGCTGGAGTAATCAAGTTATACGTCTTCTTGAGGGCGTCAAACACGGCGCAGGCAAACGAAGGAATAGTCCTCGTGGAACCATAAGTCCGCGTCCACATGTCCTTGATACCTGCCAAGCCCAGGATGACCTTGGCGATTTCGCTGGCAACAATTCCTAAGCCTCTGGGACCAGGAACAACCACCACACGAACACTGCCGCATTTGCCTTCAATTTGGAACGGCACAGAGTGACCTCGACCGCAACCGCACTCCCAACTGCCACAGCCCCGCTTAATCGGAACAATGTTCAATCGGGCATCAGCCGCAGCCTTCTCTATAGCGTTGCGAACTTGACCAGCTTTGCCCTGACCTAAACCTAGGTAACCGTCGCGGTTGCCAACACAAACGATGGCTTTAAACCGTGACTTCTCACCGGCGTCAGTTTGCTTCTGAACCAAGTTAATGTTTATGACCTCTTCTTGCAGGTCAGGAAGCAGTGCGTCAACAATCTGGGGCTCACTAATTTTGATACCGCTCAGGAAAACCTCTTCAATCGAAGTGATTTTGCCTTCTTGAATAAGCTTGCCTAAACGTGTTTTAGGAATCCACGTTTCCAAGTTAACTTTTGGACGTTCTCCTCTATTTCTTTGTCGTGACATTATTCTTTCTTCCCACCAGTTTTAGCAGTCTTCTTTACACCAGATTTCGCACTGGCTTTAGCTTTACCCTCAGCGGCTTTGGCTTTAGCAGCAGGAGCCTTTTCCGTTTTAGCATCAGCCTTAGCCTTTTTCGGTTTAGCATCAGCAACTTCAGCTTTTACCTCAGCCTTAACCTCAGCTTTGGTCTCAGGCTTAACTGCAACTTTTGCTTCAGGCTTAACTTTAGCTTTAGCCTCAGACTTAACCGCAACTTTGGGCTCAGGTTTAACTTTAGCTTTGACCTCGATTTTAACAGTGATGCCAAACGCAGCAAACACCGCGGTCTTAACCTGCGCAAAGTGCTCACTGAGCTGTTCAGGCACCAGCTTCTTAGCTACATACGTCGAAAACTTTGGTGCATACTCTTCAGGAGTACCCAAACTTTCAGCGTACGCAACAATGTGCTCGCCTTCCGCGCGCTCTTTGAGGATTTTCTCTTCGGCATGAGGCACAGTTACGCCACCATCCAAAACTCCACTCATAACAGTGAAGACCTTGGAGCCTTTCGTTGGCGAAACCAAGCCGATGTCGAGGATTGCTTCAGTCACACCGCTAGCTTTAGCTTTCAAACCACACAGCAGACCGGTCAAGTAAGCAGCAGGAAGGTTACCTGTAGCAGCCTTCCAACCGTACTTCTTCACAAGCTCTTTGCTGTGCGCCGAAGCCAAAACCTCATCACCATGAGGCTTAGCTACAACAATCTGAACAATAGTGTGCTTTAGGGAACTGCGACTGACAATTCTAGGCTTGCGAGAAAGCACAAACGCCTTCCGCGCCTGATAGTCAGTTTTCTGTTCTCTTCTTCGTCGTAGTTGAACTCGATAACGTGAACCATGCGCCATTAACGTTTCCTCCACATATCATGAGCCTTCACATAACGTACCATATCCGCAATGGAAGAGAATCTGCCACTGCCAGCAACCATGTACAACTTCCGATAATTACTCTCGGTGATGGTTCGGCTAGCTTTGAGCTCCCGAAGCTTGCGCCTCAAAGAACGGATTTTAACCATCCAAGCATCTTTCTTTGAAATAACCGCATGCGGAGTTCCACTTTTGCTGCCTGGACCCTTACGGCGACCTTTGCGCTTCTTAGCCTGGATAACTTTGGCTCGGCCACGGCTTACACCCTGAATGGGCACCGTAGCTATTACTTTCTCGTGAACTAGCTTGCGAATTTCCTCACGTGTAATAGCCGATTCAACATCCTGAATTCGGGTAGGGTCAATCCAAACGCGGTTACGCCCAACTTTCATTACTTGAGCAGCTAAACGCCTTTGATTAGTAAGATTGGTCATTGTTTCTTAGCTCCCTCTTTAGCTTTCTTCTTTGGCTTTTCCTGTTTCTTCTTCTCAGCTTTCCCAGCTTTCTTGTCTGCCTCAGCTACCTCAGCTTCCGCTTCAGCCTCTTCAGCTTTAACTGGCGCTTTGACTTCCTTCGCATTCAACACTGTGATGCAAAGTTTTCTAGCCTCAGCGATAATCAGCACCCGCTTCTTCTTACCAACAGTATGTGCAATACGGGCAGCTTGAGTTCCAGAATTAACCTTACTCACTTCCGCAACATTATGCACCAGAACTTCTACGTAACCAGAAGGATGCAAACCACGCGCAACCTTAGGACCCATGTACCCTGCGCTGGGACCAGGTGGCCAACCCTTAATTTTGCGGCGGATTTTGTTGTCTAAACCGCGAGGACGACGCCAACTTACGCTGAACCTGTCAAACCGCCAGCTTTCTGGTCGGACAAACGCAGGCTTCTTATGTTTAGCCCGTGCCCTAGTTCTCAACGCGTTCCGCATAGTAGTCTGTTTCTTTTCAGTCATCTTAATCCATTCCTTCGTTCCGTTCATACACGTAGATACCGTCCAAGAAAACACGAGGATCCTTGTTCGTTACTCTTGTGACGGTTTCAATATTCGCGGCTGTCTGACTTACATCTTCCAGCGACGCGCCTTGAACAATGATGTCGTCATTGTCAAGCTTCACTTTAACATCGCCAAGAATCTTTGCGCTCCGCGCTCGCCTCTCGCCAGTAAAGTTTTCAACCAAGACCGCTTTGCCCTGAATTTTAACCGTGACTGGAAAGTGCGAGAACACAATTTTCAGCTTGTATGTGTATCCTTTGGTAACACCCACAATCATGTTCTGAATGTGCGAGTTAATTGTACCCACAAGAGAGGCTTCCTTCTTGCGAGGCCACTTCGCTCCGACGCTAACAGTTTTTCCATCGGTCTCAATTGACACGGCGGCATGAGAGAAATCTCGGGTGAGAGTCACTTTGCCACCTTTAACCGTGACTTTCCGATCTTCAACAGTTATCACTACGCCATCAGGAATCGAAATGCTTCGGGAAATTTCTGGTAATCGCATAACATTCACCATTCTAATAAACGAAGGCTAGCAGTCTGCCCCCAACGTTCTTTTCTTGAGCTTCCCTGTGCGCAATAACGCCTTTCGACGTGGAAACCACCATAATGCCAACGTTTCTGGACGGCAAGAATTTCTTCTCCCAGTCCTCAAAGTTATCCACTTGAACGGGGAAGCGGGGTTTCACAGCGCCACACTTGTTTATTCTGCCCATAAGTTGAACCTTAAACTTTCCAGAGCGACCATCATCGATGAATTCGAATTCGCCTATGTAACCGTTCAACTGCATAATACGCAGCACACGGCCTAAAAGTTTAGAGGCAGGACTAATGATGCATTCACGCTTGTTGCGCATCTCGTTGTTTATGATTGTGGTCAAACCATTTGCCAAAGTGTCCATATTGTTCTACCTCATTACTCGTACTTTTTGAAGCCAAGTTTTGGCGCGGCCTCTCTAAAACAGTGCCTACACAGATTTAAACTGTAGCGTCGGATAATTGGCCCATAAGCACCGCATCGTTGACAGGGGCGTGCGCCTTTACCGTATTTTCTTTCTTTCTTCAATTGTTGCTTACCCATATTCTTCCCTCTAGTTAGACGATTTCCACTCCCAAGGTCTGCTTAGTGAACAAAATTGCCTCTTCAAGCGTCAAAACGTGCTTGTGACCGATTTTAGCTTTATGCTTTCGGCGATCACTCACGCGGTCTCCCGGGCGATTCAAGGTAACACATATGTCCATGCCGAAGATGCCTATGTCAGGGTCATATTTTACGCCTGGAATTTCAATGTGCTCGGTTAATCCGAAGGCAAAGTTGCCACGGTCGTCGAATGATTTGCGGGCTATCTTGTTGTCGATGACAGGCAGAACCTTCTTGAGGAAGTCAATGGCGTTCTGTCGCCTCAATGTAACTACACAAGCGATAGGTTCACCTTGTCGTATGCCGAAGTCGCGTATGCTTTTCTTGGCGTTTTTCTTTACGGGGTTTTGGCCAGCAATTTCTTTGAGGACTTTGAAGGCTTTTTCTAAAGGTTCGCCTGATTTGCCCACGCTAAGGTTGACAACTACTTTTTCAATTCGGGGTCTAAGCATCGGCTGCGTTTCCCACTTCTTAAGCATGGCCGCTTCAGACAACTGCTGTAGCCTCCGAGGATGATGTTACGAGTGGTTGAGCTGATCCGATGGAGAATACGAAGTCAAGTATGGTTTGGTAACGGGCACCTTTCTCATCTTCAACAATGACTAGGGCGCTTCGGCGTTTCTTTCCTTCAGCCTTTTCGATTTCAACTATTTTGCCTTGCACGCCGATGTTTTTTCCGCCAGTTATGATGGCTAAGTTGCCTTCTTTAAAGGGCAAGCGTTCGGTTACTTGTTGGTCTGGAAAAGTCAGCTTCAGAACGTCGAAGGTTTCGTAGATGTCTTCTTGAGGATTTTTACGGTCTGCAACTTTCACGAGAAGGTTTGTCCCGTCATGTAAATTGAGTTGTACTCCGCCGGTGACTGTGGTTTTGCCGTCTATTCTGGAGAGCTTGAAGTTTGCCTCGTCTTTGGTGATTGGTTTGAGGGATAAGCCTTTGTGGTTTGGCGTTAGGCGGTAGTATTTGTCTGCCTCAGGAATGGAAATGATATCCATTAAGCCTACTGGAAAATCATCTTTTTGCGCGATTTTTCCGTTGACTATTATCTTGCCTTGGTAAATTATTGTCTGCGCTTCTCTCCTCGTTTCTGCTAAGCCGAGAATATCTCGGAGAACAAGGGTCAGGGGCAGACAGTTCTCTAGGCTGTGAGGTCCAGCGGATGGTTTCACTACCCACGGATCTTCTTTCCTGTGAATTGGCCAGAATCTTGGCGCTGGTTTACGTTTTAATCTTGCGGTTTTTCCTTTTCTACCCAAATTTATGTTCCTCCTTCAGCTTGTGAAGTCTTGCGTTTTGCTGCTGGTTTCTCTTCGACTGTTGACTCCTCTGCTACGGCATTCTCTGGAACTATGGTCTCTGGTTCAGCGGCGAGTATTGTCTCTTTTACTTTTGGCGTCACTGCAGGGGCTTTTGCCACTTCAGCAACTTTCTTTGCAACAGCAGCCTTCTTTGCGCCTTTCTCAGCTTTCTTAATTATCGGCTTCTTTCTTTCAAGGACGGCTTTGCGCAGCTTGTCGTCAAGATTCAGGTTTCTAATCATGACTTTTGAAGGGTGCAACGCGACGAAAACGGTTGACCCGTCAACTTTCTCGCGGGTTAATCCTTCAAGGTAAAGTCGGTACTTTTTTAGGTCTATGCGGGAGATTTTTCCTTCGAATCCTTTGTGGTCGCCACGTGTCACGCGGACGCTGTCTCCCTTGCGTACTGGCAGTGCTTTAACGCCTTTTTGAGCAAGAAGCTCAGGGGATAATGGAGCTGCCATTAGTTTGTGGCGTTTGTGCGCAGGCGCGTTGAAAAGCATCTTGCGCTGTTTTCCTGGATTTTTTACACGCTTTGTTGCTCGCATTTTCTTGCACCTACACTATTGTGCTGGAGGCACTTGCGATTCTTGGCCATCTTTCAGCTGCTTCTCTTGCTACTGGTCCGCGGATTTCGGAGCCTTTCATTTCGCCTTCAGGAGTGATTATGACTGCTGCGTTCTCTTCAAATTGAACCCAAACACCGTCGATTCTTCGGAAGGGTTTTCTTTGCCTCACGATGACGGCTTGGAAAATCTTTTTCCTCATGTCGGGTGCGCCTTGTCGAACGGAGACAGTTATCTTGTCGCCTACTGTGGCGGATGGGTAACGTCTAAGTCTGCCTTTGTAACCGTTAACTTGGACTAACCTGAGTTTTTTTGCGCCGGTGTTATCTGTACATCGTATGATTGAGCCAGCTAAGAGACCTCGGGAAAGTTTCTGTCCGTGAGCAAGCATTCCTTTTGCAATTAGGCCTCTTCCTTTCGCTTTCGCCGCCATCTTACTTCGCCTCCAATTTCTCCACTACTACGAATGATACTGTTTTGCTGATTGGGCGGCACTCTGCAATCTTCACGCGGTCGCCTTCTTTGACGTCTAGGCATGGTGGGCTGTGTGATGGGATGTGACCTCGTCTTCGTTCGTATCTTACATACTTTGTTGAGAACTGCATGTACTCGCGTTCAACTATCACAGTCTTGTCCATTTTGGCGGTGGCAACTATACCGTCCAGTACACGTCCTCGCACTGGGAGAGTTCCGTGGAACGGACAGTTTTTGTCGTCGCATGATTTTTTAGGTTTCTTGAAAGTTAGAGACATTACCATAACCTCTTTATTGTTTTTTTGAGGCGGTCCTCAGGTTTTCCCACGAGAAGTTTACCGCTTATTTCAACAACGGTCCCATCGGAAAATGTGAAGTGAAAAACTGCTGCGTCTTTCACTATACGTTTCATCTCGCCTCCATGCTGAATCATAAAGGTGTTCTTTGTTTCGTCCACTATCTTGCCAGATATGCCCAAGTATCCTGCGTGTGGACTTAGGGCAATTTTGCCTTCGGTGCCTATGAATTCTTGGCAGATTATGTCGGGTGTAACTTTCATTCTGGCTTACTCTCCTTTGGCTTCTTAGGTTGGGCTGCTTTTGCCTTCTTGGGCTCGGCTTTCTTTTCTTCTTTGCCTTCAACTTTTCGGATGCCCTTGGCGTATTCGTTCTCTATGGTAAGTACTCGGGCGATAGTTTTGCGGATTTCCCTTACGCGGGTGGGGTTTTCAATGGCACCGCCTGCACTAATCATAGTTCGAAGTCGGGAAAGTTCTGTTCTGAGTTCGGTGAGTTTCTTGGCGCGTTCTTCAGATGACATGCTGCTGATTTCTTTGAGTCGGAGTATCGGCATTACTTAGGTGCCTCCTCAGTTTTGGTCTCGGCGGGTGCTGCTGGTTTTGTAGCCTCTGCGACTTTTTCAGCAGGTGCGGTTTGGGCTGGAGCTGCAGTAGGCACTTCAGCGGGTGCTTGAGGTGGGGCTTTTTCTTTTTCAGCTACGGGTTCTTTTTTAGCTACAACTTCTTTTTTCTCAGCCACAACTTCGACTTTTTTCTCAGTTACTGGTTGCTCTTCGTGTAACTTTTCTTCTATTTTTGTCTCAGCAACTGGGGCAGGTGGAAGTTCTGATGGAAGTTTGATTTTGACTTTATCTGGAAACACTGCGTCTGGAGGCATGATTTTTACTCGTACGCCG
>CAYGJP010000065.1:0-10412 GCA_964350175.1 uncultured Candidatus Bathyarchaeia archaeon | reverse complement strand
ATGCTAAAGCGTGCCGAGTTTGTGCAGGATCAAGGCGGCGAATACATCATGATTGACATTTTAACCTGCGGATGGTCAGCATTGCAGACTTTGCGTGACCAAGGTTTCAATTTGGTGCTTCATGCCCACCGAGCAGGACACGCCGCTTTCACCAAGAACCCAAAACACGGCATCGCCATGCGCCCCATAGCCACAGTAACCAGAATCATAGGCGCAGACCAACTTCACGTCGGCACCGTCGTCGGGAAAATGTCTGAAACCAAAGCCGAAGTCCTCGAAAACATCGACGCCCTGAAAATGGACATGCACGGGCTTAACCGTGTTATGCCTGTGGCTTCAGGCGGACTACACCCAAGGCTGGTTCCCGCTTTGATTGAAACTTTTGGGAAAGATGTTGTTATTCAAGCGGGCGGAGGCATCCACGGACACACCGACGGCACAGTTGCTGGGGCGAAAGCTATGCGCCAAGCAGTCGACGCAGTTCTAAAAGGCGAAAGCTTGGAAGAGTACGCTAAAACCCACAAGGAACTGCAGGCAGCATTGGAAGTATGGAAGACTTAGAATTTTCAGTATGTGAGGTATTTATGAAAGAAGGAAATGAAAAAGGTGCGTAACGAAGTCGTGTTTGTTATTGCCACACTTCGAAACCGAATTGTTTTCTGCACTTGAATGCTCGAATGTTCATTCCCAAATCGCAGTGTTCTTTTACGTCATCAAGACAAGGTTTTGAAAACTCTTCCGCAACGATTATCCCTCGGACCTCTGACATGCCTGAATCATTCTTGTAAGAACGCATGTACCTTCTCAGTTGGGTAACGGCATGGTCATCCGCCTTCCTTTTTGCTTCAATAACTGTATTAATTCCGTCTTTATCTTTTGCAAGAAAATCCATAGGTCCTGTCGAAGTTGGATACTCCCTTCCTATGAGGACAAGACCTTTTTCTATCTCCCCTATGTGCTTTTCCATATAGTCTTTTATTTCGCCCTCATCGTGAATCTCAAGGGTTTTGGTAACCGTCTCTTGACTGGGAACTAATTTTAGTGCCTTGTCAATTTTGGCCCTATCATAAGGCTTGGCGGAAATAGTTCCAGGGATTGACACCCACTGGGAGAGGTCATCGGGCAGAAGATGCCTGTCGAAGTTTCTGGGTTTTTCCCACCAGGTAACTTTTCGTTGATTAGAGTAGCCAATCTTACCCTTCATATCGCCAGTGGTATTCTTAGAGTTGAACTTCATCTTCCCGGCAATTTCGCCTACAAGACCTACCTTATTTCCTCCAAGGTAAGCAAACACTACGTCGCCAACATCAATTCCATCACGAAACAGGATGAGCTGTGAAGCATCTTTTGCGGTCTGGCTTTCAGTTCTATTCCAGAGCTTTTTGCTTTTTTCTTTTATTTCGTCGTATGTCAATCCATTCAAATCACCGAATTCTGACCAGCCAACGGCTACAATTCCTTCTTTCACAAACAATTCTGCAGCTTCTTGCGGAAACGTATCATGAGCAACTATCTTCACTATCTTCATTGCATACCACTGTAGTCTTAGTTAGTTCTATTAGAATAAAAAATACTAGGGTGCTAGTTTGTCTGCTCTGGGGACGCACCTGAAAAGAGCCTTAGAAGAACAGGCACTTGTTAAAAGCGTAACTTATTGAAAGACCCAAGGGTAAACTCTGTGCACCACTTCCGCCACTGACTGGGGCGAAACGATACCTTCCTCGCAAATTACACCGTGAATTAAGTCGCGGGGAGTCACGTCAAACGCGGGGTTGCGCACATTCAGCTCCTTTGGTGCTTCTTTCCAGACTTCGTCTCGGCTGCGCTCCTCAATCTTCTCGTACTCGCCATACAACGTGGCGGGGTCAAACTTGAGCAGCTCCGAAACAATGTAGAAGGGCTTGCGGGCTTCACGCGCCAACAACGCAAGGGTGCCTGTGCCAATTTTGTTGACCACGTTGCCTTCTGAAGTTATAGCGTCAGCACCCACAACCACAAGGTCAACGCTGTTGATGAATGAACGAGCAGCCGAATCCACCATAAAAGTGGTTTTCACACCCAACGACACCATTTCTTTGGCGGTGATTCTGCCTTGGAACGCGGGTCGGGTCTCGGTGCAGATAACCTCAAATTTTCTGCCCTGCTTGAGCGCCTTGCTTAGCATGTAAGTGACTGTTGATGAGTGGCAGTGTGTAAGAATCACGGAGCCGTCGCGGATTCGTTTGGCGCCGATTTCGGCTATGCGTTCTTTTGAGGCTTCAAGGCTTTTTTGGAACTTCTGCGAAGTCGAAGAAACCACGTGGGCTAATTCGCCGACGTTTCGCTCGTCGCTGTCTTCAACTTGGCTGATTACCCATCTCACGGCGTTTCTCATGAGCGGCTCCGTTTCTCTTGAGGCGAAAAGCAGAGTTTTGGCGTCGGAAAGTTCCTTCATGAAGTCTGCTCGTTTCTTGGCTTGGGTTTCTTTAGCGAGAACTTCTAGGGCTTTTATTGCGGCTATGGCGACGTTTCGTGCACCCTGCACTTCTAGCCGTCGGATTCTTTCTGCAGTAACGTGTACTGGTTCAGTCATGGCATTCACACTTTAGGAACGGAGTTTGCTTAGGTTCAAGTATTATATGGAGAGACATATAAGGCGATTGAAACAAGTTGCTAATGGAAAGTGCCCCGATATGTTGCCTGACATGGAAAGCGTCAACAGCCTCCTCAAACCCATCATCGGACCATGGTACGAGTCGCTGGAGAACCCTAAGAAGGCTCAAGAACAGGTCCTGTATGATTTACTCAAAAAATACGGCAACACCGAATACGGAAACAACCACAAGGCACTCCAAACTTCAGGAATTCAAGATTACCAAAAAAACTTCCCAATAATAAACTACCAAGGACTGCTGCCCTATTTTGCGCAGGTAAAAGCAGGCAACTACAAAGCAATCCTGCCTGAACCGCCAGACTGCTGGGTCATGACCCGCGGCTCAACGGGAAAATCCAAAGTTCTCCCAGCCACACCCACCCACCTCAAACAGATTTTCACCTGCGGCGCCCGAGCACTGGTACACTACGCCCTGTGGAAGCAGAACTTTGACGTTTTCACAGGCAACATTTTGAACCTGAATTTTCCCAGCAGCGTCCACGTCATGAGCAAGGACGGGAAAGAAGAAGCTTACGGGTACAGTTCAGGCACCTACGCGAGGCTTAACCCCATGTTTGACAGAGTCAGCCTCATTCCAAAGCAAGAAGATATTGACGCGTTGGGTTGTGGAATCGGCAGGACCGACTGGGAAAAACGCTTTGAACTGGCTTACCAGCAGGCAGTGGACAAGAACGTGACGGCAACTATGGGCGTGACACCTGTGGTTTTAGGCTTCGCCCGATACGTCCAGCGCAAACACGGCAAAAAACCAGCGGACCTCTGGAAGTTCCAGGCGTTGTTCTGTACGAGTGTGCGCAAAATCCAGTTCAAGTACGCGCCTGTTCTGCGCAAGTACTTTGGGCAGGTGCCCGTGGTGGAGATGTACACCGCAACCGAGGGAGTGTTCGCCCAGCAGTACGATGACTTGCCTTACGTGACACCCAATTATGACGCGTACCTCTTTGAAGTAGTGACAGGCAAAGGTGTTAAAATGCTGCATGAACTTAAACGCGGCGAATGGGGACGCCTCATAATTTCTTCGTGCATGTTTCCGCGTTACGACATCGGCGACATGGTGGAAGCTGCTGGAAAAAACTATTTCCGCATATTCGGAAGAAGAAACACCATGACGCTTCTGGAGCACAGGCTCTACAGGCTATTTTTGGGCGGGTTCCTCTAAGAAGGGGGAGGATGTCGCCGTCGAGCATTCATCGCTACGTAGGCACCTACAACAATGATAACAACACCAATCACCAACAGGAATAACGCCCAGCCCATTGTCGTGTTCATCCAGCGATACTGCATGTTGATGAAGTACATTGCGCCTATGAATATCAGGATTAAACCGCCTATCAACCAGCCGATGAAGCCGAACTCGCCTTTCTCGTGTTTCTCGCCTTTTTCAGGCTCGTTTTTCTCCTGTTTTTCGCCTTTCTCCTGTTTTTCCTGTTTCTCAGCTTTCTCGTTTCGCCGATAGGTTGGAGAGGGCGGAGCAGGAGCAGCGGTTCCCACTTTCAAGGATGCGCCGCACCGAGGGCAGAAAGTCATCGTTTCTTCAACTTTGTTGCCACATTTTGGACAGTACGACATTAACTTTCACCTAAACCTGCATTTCACTATGAAAGAATTACTATTTAAAACATGCACTCAGCGTTGAGGAAAAAAAAGAGTTATATGCTGTATCTTCCGAATAGAAATATGAGTAAAGAAGGGAAACGTGTTGAACCAAAAACATAACGTACACATGCATCATCACAAAGGACACGAAGATGGCTTAATCACAGCCATCGCCGTTGGAAGCGTCTTCATACTTATCGGAGTGGTCTTCGCGACAAACGCCAATCTGTTCAATGAGATTGGAGCTTTCTTCCGAAACTTTACAACTGTTTCATATCCTTTGAGCAGTGCCACCTCAACTATAAGTTTACCTGCGCCTGTAAACCCCGCCGCTCACGGAATATTTTACACAGCGCTGATGCAGTTCACCTTAGGCGTGGGTATCCTGCAAATTGTAATCTTAGCTTTACGACTGCGCATGAAATCGCCCACTGGAAAAACAGCGGAAACCGTGGGCAACCTGATTTTCTGGCTTGGCGCTGCCGTGTTAGTTAACTCGGTGCTTGCCGTTGGAACAATTGAAAGTTGGTTCCAGTTCTGGGGCGCACTCATAATAGTTACAGGCGTCTCGCTGGTAGGCAGAGCAATAGTTCACTTCGTCAAAAGATAGAATCTTCCCCTATCTTTTTCCCAAAAAACGGCAAACGGGGGAGAGGTTACTCTGTTTTAAACTTCCACCACAGCTTAACCACTTGCTTGCCCATGTTGAAGCTGTCCTTGGTCAGGTTCACTTTCGTTTTGCGTCCGCTCTTCCACTCAACAGGAATCTCCTTTATCTTGTAGCCTTTGCGGGCGGCTCTCACAAAAATTTCTGTGTCCCAGAACCAGTGGCGGTCTTTAACCTCATCCAGCAACATCAGCGTGGGCTCACGTTTGAAGCCTTTGAAACCGCATTGGTGGTCGCGTAGCTTTGAGCCGAGTATGGCGCGGACCATAAAATTGTACAACTTGCTGGTTAGGCTCCGTCGTAATGTCCGCTCCACTTTGCTTTCAGGAAGCATCCTTGAGCCCGTGGCGAAATCGTAGCCCTCATGCGCAATAGCCTCAACAAGCGGCTTTAGATGCTTCAGGTCTGTAGCTAAGTCTAAATCCATGTAAACGAGAACTTCGCCGCGGCTCTGTTTGAAGGCGTTGTTTAAGGCGGTGCCTCTGCCCAGACGCTGCTCGCCGTGGATGTGCTTGACGTAGGGGTATTTTTGGGCAAGTTCTTCCGAGCGCTCAGCGGTGCCGTCGGTACTCCCATCCTCCGCAATTATAAGCTCAAAGGAATCTGTGAACTCTTTGAGGGCTTGCACAGTTTTTGTCACTGCGGGCTCTAAGTAGTTGACTTCGTTGTAGGCGGGAAAAACCACTGAAACTTCCACTGAATCTTGGGGTTTAGGTTTTGTATTCATCAGAAATACCAGCTTGGGAATAGTCTTAACTTTTCAATCCACGATGCAGCCGTAGGCGCACCTGAAATAACGGGATAGAAGAGACCGAACAGAACCACGACGCTTACAAAGAAGGCTATGGTGGCGATTTTGCCCCATTTCGTGTTCCAGTACTTGTTGATGAGGTATGCTGAGGCTAAGCAGAGGAAGGGTACGCTGACGTAGAAGTGATAGATGAAGGTGGCTCTGGAGATGAACACGTAGGGAACCCAGCTGAAGAAGAAAACCACGGCGATGAAAACTGCGGTTAAATCCCAGCGGCGACCAACACCTGAAGTAGTATTTGCTCTATGAGCAGATTTTTCCATTATGAAATTGAATATATCTGAGAAAAGTGACAGACGAACGAGCTTTAAGCCACGTGTCATAATTTTCGCCAGTTTTAACGTCAACATACTCCAAAGTTCTTTTCCACGTATGGCTCTTTCTGTTACTACGAGTATACAGGCGAAGCCCACCCACCAAACCGCGGGATTCCCGAAAACCGAAATGGTTGAACGTATGCCGTTTGATAGGTCGGAGGAGGCAAGCCAGAGGGGAACATACCCCAGAGGGCTCACCAAGATGGGCCAACTCCACCATGCAGACGCGTAAGTGTGAGTCGCAGTTAACGTAGCGTGGAAATTGTACATTTCAAATTGCAGCTTAAAAATGTCTGAGAACGAGTTTCCAAGAAGCATGTCTGGAATGTAAGTTGCAAAGTAAATCACAGCCACCACGCCAACAAAGCCCAGCAGCAACAGGAAGGGGTGGTCAAAGAACGCCGCGTACTTAGTTGCTAAGCCGTCTTTGAGTTTTATGACCTCGCGGATTCTTAGAGCTGCCAGAAGCGCAAGCATGCCTAATGCGCCGTACAGCACAAACCACTTGGTGGAGAACCCCAACGCAAAGAAGAGCACCGCAAAAAACAGCGGAAGAATCGAGGTTTTCCAGCCGTTCTTAACCACGTTCATGAAGTAGGTTAAAAAGCAAAGCTGTGAAGCCAACGCGAAGAACACCACGTAAGTGTCTACGGTTCCCATGCGCGCCATGGTAAAGTGCATAAAATCGAATGTGAGCAGGAAGGCTGCGGCGAAACCGCCAATCCATGTGCCGAAAAGCTTCTTGCCCAGCAAATACATGATTGGAATCATCAATGTGGCGAATATTACGCCTACGATTCGCCAGCCAAATGGGGTGTCGCCGAAAACGGCTATGCCTGAAGTTTGGATTAGTTTTCCAAGAGGCGGATGCGTCCTCTCAAAAGAGGTCTGGAAGTGTAAGTAGTTCTCTGCGGCTCTGACGAAGTAGACCTCGTCAAAATATGTTTGCGACATATACGTTGGGGGACACTGTACCAGACTCTGCTCATCAACCAGCTTGGACAAATCCGCGTCAGAAGCAGCTTCTTCTACAAGCCCGACAATTGGAACTTTTTGGTTATCTCGGTTAAGAACAGCTATCTCGGCAACTTTGATGAACGGTTGGGGCGGCACATCCGAAGGGTTAGGCACAGACCAGTAGAAGTTGGGTCGGGACTCGTAAACTCCAGGTTGGACAACAAACTGCAAATACTGTGTATCCACCCCTATGTTGAGGCGACTCCAGCTGGAATCCCCTTTAAGCACCAGATCTCCGTTTGAAGTCCAGTTTCCAGTAGACCCCGTGTACACGTTAACCGTGGCATTGCCGCTCTCAACTAAGAAATAGACTGCGGCGACGTTTTCAGAATTTCCCAAGTCAACATAGAACGTTCTTTTTTCGGTTCCTTGCCAGTTTGTGACGGGCGCCTGCACCAAACCAACGTTCCAGGTGGCTATGGAGAAGAAGAGGACTGAAAGCAACACAATCGTAATGACGTCACGCTTGTTTAGCTGCATTCTAGGTTATCCTTCTCCTTTGACCTCAGCTGGGTTTTTCAACTGGGCTTGGACGCTGGGTGGGCTTAGCCATTTTTTGCCCCTAAGCTCCATCACCATGAGCATTAAAACGTATAGGAACGCCACTGAATTAATCAAGCTTACTGCTATCGCCACGGCGTCGCCAGCTTGAATAAACTGACCCGCGTTAAGGAAAGACAGCACATAAGCCTGATTAACAAAACACGTCACAGTCAAAACCACATACAAAGGGCGCATTTTTTTGAGAAACGGAAACATCAAAGCCAAAACTGCCATGGCTGGAAACAGGTAACGCTCATGAATCCTTGTTGGCAGCATGAAGAAGCTGAAGAACAGGACGAAAGCGGCGAAGAGCACCAGCAGTTCATCGTTAACGCCGAAGCGTTTGTGGACAAAATACAGCGTGAAAGCCGCCAAAGCCGCAAACAACAGCCAACCAGTTAGAAAAGAAGTTTGAGTTTCTGGCTGCCACATGCCACCGAAACCCCAAATGTTGAATGCGTTAACTGTGGTGAAGCTGTAGCCTTGGTAGGCGCCAAAATAGATGTTACCCAAGAAAGTCACGGGATTGGTCCATTCGAAAGGAAGTATGACGGCGAAAACGGTTGCAGCCGCCACAAGTATCGAAGACAACAAGCCCTTCCAATTGAATTTTCGGTAAATCAGAAAAACCAGCAGCGGAGCCAAAGCGATGCTCTGTGGCTTAGTTAAAACGCCCAGCATAAACGCCACTGCTGCCAGTTTAGGCTTTGAACTAAAAACAAACGTCAGCGAGAGGACAAGGAAGAAAGTGTATATTGCGTCGAATTGACCCCAAACTGCCGCGTTAAAAATCACTGCAGGATTAAAAGCGTAAAGCGCCGTGCCTAAAAGCGCCATTTTGAAGCTTAACCGTTTCCGCACAAAAGCGAAAATGAGACACGCCGTTGCCAAGTCGAAAAGGTTGGGCAGCAACTTCATAACGTACACGAAAAGATTGCTTCCGAAAAGCGACAGACTCTCGGCTAATAACCCGAATGCCCAGAAAAAGTACACGTTAAACGGCGGATAATCACACCATCCCACCACGCTGTAGAAAACACGCGGACCATACGTTGCTGCAGTGTTAAACCATGATTCATAAGTGCCAGTGTCGTTGGCGTAGCCTAAGTTAGGGAAAAAGATGAACCTAACCACGAAAGCTAAGAAAAGCAGTGCTGCAAGGATGCCGAATTCGCGTTTTACGAGAGGTATCTTCACAGCAGCTTTCTCCTAATTGGGAACTTTATTCATCTTGTATTTTATGGATAAAAGAGTTGTTAGAAAAAGGTAGCGGCGTTCAAGAAAAGTATGAAGACAGCACAGCGTTTTCGATAGTTGAACAGGCTATGAGTGTTGTGTTTGAGGTTTGGTTCCACGTGATTGAGATGTATCGCCCGTTACTGTACCAGTGAGTGCAGTTCTGCTTCACTGCACCTGTAGCGTTCACAATATTGTGGAATGCAACGTAGAATTCGCTTGCATCACAGTTGGAGTCCCACTGGATGTTCCACGTGAACAGGTAGTCGCCGCCTCTTTCGTAATACGTTAAGATGTCGCCGCCCCAACCTGCACCAGCTTGCTGCGCCTCAGCTTTTGAAAGCCAGCTACCCAGCATAACCTGAATGAAGTATTCCCCATAGCGCTCGGTTCTTATTATCGACCAGTTACTTTCGGCTATTGTCGGCGGTGCGACTTGCTTGGCGGTTTCGTTTGCAAAGTACTTGTCGGGATAGAGGATTTGTTCAGTGGTGTTGGGCGGATTCTGGTATGCGCGGTTCACGGTTGCCCAACCACCTTTCGAGTATAAGGCAGAGACATAGATTTTGCCGTAGTTGTATGGGAAATAGTTAAGATGCGAAATTGTGGCGGGCAGGCTTGGATGAAGCTCTTTTAGCACGGGGTTGCGTATGAGAAACAGGGGCACTTGACCAACAACAGCGAGAGTTGCTTGGTTAGATGGTTTTTGGGTCTGATTCATGAAGAAGTCACCCATGTAGCTGGCGTCACCTTCAGTCAGCGAAGCCTGAGCCTTTCCAGCATCAAACGTTGTAACATAAGGCAGGCGGGGTTGCCAAATATGCGTTAACTCATGAACAAAGGTTGCTTCCGCGTTTGGCAAATGCCACGGGTCAAAGTTTTCTTTCACAACATAGATTTTGCCGTTCCACGTCGCAGCGCCCCAGTTTCCAGCCCAGTCAACGTTTGCTTGGTAGAGGCTGGCGTTTTCAGGTATCATAAAAAGTCCTTTGTAGACTTTTTCTTCTCGAAGGATGTTGGTTAAGTCGGGGTCTGCGTAGCCTTTGCCCCAAGTGTCAATTGCCCACTGCCGCGTCACAACTTCCAGCTCCACCTTGGGGAGGGTTACGTTTCTGATTTGCTCAACTTGACTTACGGCGCTTTGGAAGACCCGTTGGGCTTGCGCCTTGTACTCAGCCACGTCAGAGTCAGTTAACAGTTTAGCTCCGCTGAACGCACTCACCAGTGTGATGACGACAAGACAGGTGGCGATTATGAGGATTTTTCGTTTTGCGTTCGTTACATTTCACCATAATTAACGAGTTAAGTATAACATTGAAATCTAGGTGCTGGGGAAAAAATAAAGTTTGCCATAAAAACCAAAACAAGCCTTTCAAAAGGGTAGGGGGAGGGGTAGGCAAAACGATAGAGAAGAATACTAAGGGTCAAAGGAAAACCTTAGAGGGGAAGCGGAAGACCAAAACCAGAGGCGCCCTATCAAGAACCAAAACCGCCAAGTTCAACACAAAAAACAGGTAGACCCCTGAAAAGTAATTGGGCTTCAATTAACTTGGAATTGGCTGTTTGTTCCAC
>CAYGJP010000064.1:0-10434 GCA_964350175.1 uncultured Candidatus Bathyarchaeia archaeon | reverse complement strand
GTCACGCACAAGCCGAAACATCCAAGCAACAAAATTTGCAGTATCAAACGCAGTGAAGAAAATAACCCGCAAATCCCCCAGCTCGCCAAGTAGTATCTAATGACCTTTTTTCCTTAATGTTGAACTTGCCAAAGTCAGGGACAGGTTGTATAATCAATAAAATTATATATACAACTTAAAGCCAAACTTAGTATTCACAAAATTTTGAGGTGTAAATAATGTACAAAACACAAACAAAAAATCTGTCTGCAATAATAACCATTCTACTTTTGACTTCTGCATTCGTAGCTATCTCAAATACACAACCTGCAAAAGCCCAAAACAACACACAATGGACCGCATTCATGCATGTCAGCGCAGCCCCAAACCCTGTTGGAGTTGGACAGACAACACTCGTCACTTGGTCACTTGACAAAGTTAGCCCCATTGCCACCATTAGAGCAAACCAATGGCAAGGCATCATGGTAACCATAACCAAACCCGACGGCACAGTTGAAACAAAGGGACCGCTTGAAGCTTGGTCGACTGGAGGCAGCGTTTTCTTCTATACACCGACAATGCTTGGGACCTACAAAATTGAGGCAAGCTTTCCAGGCCAGTGGGTTAACGGCTCATACACAAGCATCAGCACCGCCTATGGAAACTGGCAAAACACAACAGGGCAACCGCTAATCTACGAAAATCGATACTATAAACCATGCACAGGCTCAACCGTTCTAACCGTGCAACAGGAACAAATTCAGGGAATAACAAGCTCTCCTGTGCCTCAAAGCTATTGGACTCGACCTATATTAGATGATAACAAGGGATGGTATGAGTTTACAGACAACTGGCTGATGCAAGGTTACGACCGCTCAGGCGGAATTTTCAGCAGTTTCGGCACTGCGTTTGCTCCATACACTGCAGCACCAGAAAGTCCACACATTCTATGGAAACAACCCGTGCAAACAGGCGGCATGGTTGGTGGTGCTTTCGGCGACAAATCATACTACACGGGATTAACATATGAAACCTTGTATGTTCCCTATGTTCTTAACGGAAGAATAATCTATGTTGATCATGGTCTGACTAGCACAGCAGCTCACGGCACCCGTTGCATAGACTTATACACAGGTGAAGAAATTTGGTATCTAAACAACACGGGAATAACCTTCTGCCAAACATTAAGTATTGACACAGGAAACGAACACGGCATATTAGCTTACATGTGGAGCATAAGCGGACAGAACTGGATAATGTACGATGCTTTCAATGCCAGGATGCTTCTAAATTTAACAGGCATGCCCACTGGAGGTACTTATAAGCAAGGTCCAAACGGCGAAATACTATACTACGTCCTTAATGTGGCACAAAAAACCCTAACGATGTGGAATTCAACCCGAGCAATAGCAGGACACGTTTTTGACACATGGAGCCCAACCTACGGAGGTACAATAAATGCATCACGAGCAGCCGGAGCATCATTGACCGCTATGAGTCGCTCACCCTTTATGGGTGTAGAATGGAACGTCACAATTCCTACTCTGCTCAATACGACGGCGATAGCTTTAATTGATGAAGGATACCTGCTTGCCGCAACCAATTTCCAAACAAGTTGGCCACCAATTTATAACCAAGTTGCTTTTGACCTAAACCTTCAAAGAGACGCAAGCGGAGCATATCCTGAATCAATAAGCTATTTGTGGATCGCAAACCGGACAAACATAATGACTCACAGACAGGCATACAGCAAAAACATCGGAGAGGGTATCTTTGCTTTCTGGGATGAAGGAGCATGCCAACTAATAGGATATGACATAAGAACGGGGCGAGAACTTTGGAAGACACAGCCCATCAACACAGGTTGGGGACACTTTTTGTCAGGCTTACACATTGCTTACGGAAAGGCATACATGGGAAACTACGATGGACGTTTCAGAGCATACGATATACGTAACGGCAACCTAGTCTTTGAGTACTACTGCGGAAATGCCGGATACTTAACGCCATATGGTTGTTGGCCAGTTAACAGTTTTACAATAGCGGACCGCAAAATATTCCTGACTAATGATGAGCACTCTCCTGATTCTATTCTGTGGACAGGGGCCAAACTATGGTGTATTGATGCAGACACTGGTCAAAGCCTCTGGAACTTGAGTTCACGATTGCGCCAAGCAACTGTTGTAGACGGTATTCTTACAGCTTTCAATCTTTATGACAACTCGATATATACGCTAGGCAAAGGCCCATCCAAAACCACGGTTTCAGCGCCAATGTCTGTTACGCCTTTAGGACAAAGCGTCATGATAACGGGAACTGTTACTGACCAGACACCAGCTATCAAAGACACACCCGCCATTTCTGATAAAAACATGGATGAATGGATGTCTTATCTTTACCTGCAAAAACCAAAACCCAAGGACGTTACAGGAGTTCCAGTGACCATTAGCGCGATTGATCCCAATGGAAACACACAAGAAATAGGCGCCGTCACAAGCGATTCAATGGGCAATTTTGGCATCATATGGACACCACCAGTTCAAGGACAATACCAGATCATGGCAACATTTGACGGAACCAAGTCCTACTATGGATCAGAGACATCAACTTACTTCGGAGTTGGTCCAGCAGCAGCCACACCGCAACCAACTGCAACTCCAACAGCTACACCAGAACCAACAGTAGCGCCAACTGCAACCCCAACGGTTTCGCCTTCTGTTGTTCCTGAACCACAAGCGTTGCCATCAACTGACCTGTACGTTATCGCCGCAGCCGCAGCAGTAGTCATCGTAATAGTTGCAGTCGCAGCAGTCATCCTACGCAAACGCAAGTAAACAACCAAAAAACAAACCAATCAACCTTTTTTCTTTTTTTCTTTAGTTGCATAGGCAAAAGACAGGGGCTGAGTGGGCTCTGGCGGATCCACTTTCCAAGTGGTAGCATAAGGGTTTCATCTCTCTCCGAAGATCTTTCCGCCCGCCAAAGCCCCAGCAAATCCTACAACCTAAGTTTTCTATAGTATCTATCTTCTGTTCCCAGAGTTGATAAACCGTCTTGGCGGGATATTCGCCAACATCGTGGTGCATAAGCAGCGTAAATCTAGAGTGGTTATCGCGCTGTGAATTGTTACCTGAAGATATTTGTTGTTTTAGTCATATTTGGAGCCAATAGCAATTCATTGCACAAACCTATAGGGGGTAGGGGTAGGTCAAAACAATAGGCACCCTATCAGAAGTCAAAAGGCATTTAGCCTCCGCCTACGGGCGGAATAATTGCCAAAACATCCCCATTCGCAAGCTCCGTTTCCAGCCCTTTGAGGGTTTCCGTGCTTTTGCCGTTAATGAGGAACTGCAGAAAACCCTTAACCTCGCCCGTTTGCGGATTGTACACGTATTCGGTGAAGCATTTCCCGTAACGTTCTGAGAGCTTTTTGAGGACGGTGTCCACGGTGGCTTTTTTGCCTTCTGGAACCTCTATGGATTCTTCTTTTTTGCCTGTGACTTCCCTGAGAACGGTGAAGAAACGAACTGAAACCTGCAATGCCAAGGCACCACTGTTTGTATTAACGGTTAGATGGCGGGATTAAACTGTTATGCACCCAACCGCAGAAATCAATTATCTGAACTGCCCCGTTATAAGAGAACGTGTAGCCAAAAATCAGTGCCCCATATACAGAGAAAAAAAGCTACCGCTTCACGTTAACTATCTCTCTTGAAGCAGCGGCTATTTTTCGAGCACTTTCTTAATTTCATCTAGACAATCTGTGAAGTTTGCTGGTTTGTTTTGCTTCATTCCTTTTTTTGACACGTTCAGGAGGATGCCGTAGCCTTTATTGGACAACTTCTTCGTCAAGGCTCTGAAGGTGCCGCCTTTCCAAAGAGCATACGTGCAAAACAGAATCGCCTTCTTGCCTTCGCCTTTGGGCAAGCGTTCTACGAAAGCCACCGTTTCCTTTGCAGGTCTAAAACCCTCAACAGGCGTGCCTACGATTAGCAGGTCGTAGTTTTCAACGACTGACGGCTCCGAAGAAGCCATGTCAAAAGTGGGCGCTTTTAGTAAATCAGAGATTGCTTCTGCCATGCGTTTGGTGTTTCCCGTTCTCGAGAAGTATACTACACAGGTTTTCATGGTTTGCCATTTCATTTTTTCACTTTAAATAATTTTCGTTGACCCTGACATGAAAAACGGTAGTAATCACCACCAAAAGGGGCGTTAAAGTTGCAAGTTGCCAAGTTAGTCGCAGGCTTTTGTGCATTAATAGGCGATTAGAGAAAGAACGAAACTTGAGCGGGTTGGGTGACACTTTATGTTGCAATTTGAAAGTTCTCTTTTTCGTTTCGGTTAACCTTCGGAACCGTAATCACGAATTTAGCTCCTTCCCCCGGTTCCCCTGTCTCTTGAATTTCCCAGCCGTAAACGTCCATCATCTTCCTAATCAGGAATAAGCCAAAGCCTGTGCTGCCCCCAGTGCTAAAGCCCTCAGAGAAAAGCTTCACCTTATTCTCCGCCGAAATGCCTACGCCGTCATCCTCGTAAATCAGCCGCAACCCATCACTCTCTGCTTTTTCATAGTGTACTCTTATGGTCGTAGTTGTTTTGCCGTATTTTCTAGTGTTATCCATGAAATTGTAGAAAAGCTGTCTCAGGAAAGAATCAGCCAGCAAACTCAGGCCGTGACACTCATTAGCAACTTTAAGGTTAAAGCCAGAAAAAAGAGTGACAGCTTCATTTACCGTTTTCTCAACATCAACATATGTTAGCTCTTCAACGCCTAGTTGCTCGTACATTTTGGCGAACTCAAAAATCTTCATTGCCTCTTTAACGGCTTGCTCCATTTTGGCAAGCCCATCTACGATGTCCGCCCGATCAGGATGCTTCTTTTTCAGCAAATAAGCATAACCAGTGACCGCTGAAAGCTTGTTACGAACATCATGCCTCGTCAACCCACCTACCACACGCAATTTCTCATTCATCATCTCAATTCTATCGCTATCCTCTTTGAGTTTCTCCTCCGCTTTTTTGCGCTCCGAGACGTCACGAACCGTAGCCTGCAGAACGTTTCGGGCCTTCAGAGGCATCCTTGTCAAAAGTACATCCGCTGGGAAAGTCGTGCCATCTGTTCGCTTGTGAACCCAAAAGAAGCTATCTGTGCCAGTTTTGAATGCTCTGTTAATGTGGTTTATAGCAGCCTCCATAGACGGTGTGCCGTCTGGTTGCGTTGGAGGCGATAAATCCGCGGGATGATTCTTTGCGAACTCCTCTACTGACTTGCACCCGAACAGCGCAAGAGTTGCTGTGTTGCAGTCAAAGAATCCTTTTTCGTCAAGCAACATTAACGCGTCCCTCGACGACTCAAACGTAGTCGCGTACTTCTCTTCACTCTCTTTGAGTTTCGCCTCCGCTTCTTTCTTTTCAGTTATGTTTACAGTTAGTTCCAACGCCGCAACAACATTCCCTTCTTTGTCTTTAATCGGAGTTGCAATTAGTTCAAACCAAACCGGATGATCCTTGTTAAATTCCGTTTGATTACAATATTCACGGCGGTCAAAGGAAGCTCCTTCGAAAACTTTCTTCACACCGCAATCTGGACAGATGGTAGTACACGTGTTGAAAGATGAATAACAATGATTGTTTTCTGAAGCACCAGTCAATTGCTTCAAATAATCATTCATCCATAATATTTTGTAGTCTTTACTGATCATCACAAGTCCAGCGCCAATGTTCATAGTTAAGGCTTCAAGCTTGTCCCGTTCCTGTTTAAGTTCAGTTTCCATTTTCTTGCGTTCAGTGATATCTCTAGCTACGCTCAAAACCAATTTTCTGCCGTCTGACTCGATAACACGCGCATGTATCTCAAAGGGCACAATGGTTTTGTCTTTGCTCAAGTTGTAGGTCTCAAAAATACCCGTGTCCTTGTCTATCAACGCTTTCATCCGCGACCTAAAATCCCAAGTGTTACCCGGAGCCTCCAAGTCTGAGATTTTTAGCTTTTGAAATTCTTCTCTGGAGTAACCTCTAAGTTTGTGCGCTGCCTCGTTGAAATAGACAATTCTTCCCTCTAAATCATGCACCAAAATCGAGTCCGAAGCAGCATCAAAGAGGTTCGCGGCAATATGTATTTCCATATCTGCCAACTTAATCTTGGTGATATCTTTGGCTACGTGAACAATCTGAGTGACTTCTCCTTTTTCATCAAGAATTGGCGACGTGGTTATCAATAGTGGCATGCCCACGTGTGGGTCATCTACTTCGTCGGTGACTGTTTGTTTTGTTTCAAAAGTTTTGGTAGCCGGACAATTAGGCCAAGGTTTGTCTGTGCCATGTACGATTTCGTAGCAGTGTTTGCCTATCAGTTCTTCGGGTTTTTTCTTAAATGCATCACAAGTGCTCTTGTTAACCATGACGAGTCTTCGATCAGCATCCATAACGAACAGTAAATCTCCAATGTTGTTTACGATTTTAGCTATTTCCGCAACTTTGTTTTCGTTCTCTTTCTCCAATTTTTTGCGTTCGGTTATGTCTTCAAACACTGCTGAAAAGTAGCCTTTCTCTGAGCTATACGCGAGAATGGATAACCATATTTTTAAAGGCTCCACGAATATTTCAAATCTCTCTTCTTTCCCAGTTAAAGAAACTCTGCCATAGATATCAAACAGTTCAGGGTTAGTTTCTTTGATTCCCGGTATTGCTTCCGTAACATTCTTGCCAACTACATCTTGCCTCTTCAAGCCAGTTAGTTTTTCAAAGGCCTCATTAATTTCGAGATAAACAAAATCTACTGGTTTACCTTTCTCATCAAACAACATTTTGCAATATGCAAAACCATTAAGCATATTTTCAAATATTGAACGATATTTTCTTTCGCTTTCCGTTAATGTCTGTTCTGTTTTTTTGTGTTTAGTGATGTCTCTGAAGATGCTTTCTGACCTCGAAAAGTTGCCCTGCGAATCTTTTTGAATGGTTACAGTGGTTCTAGCATTAAAGATTGCGCCGTTTTTTCTCTTGAGCTTAGTTTCGTAATCTTGGATAGCTCCCTTCTTTGTTAAGTGCTCAAACAGAACCTGCATATCCGCAGGATTTGCATAAAGAGTACTCGCTGGCAGATTCACCAGCTCCGCAGCGTTCTCGTACCCCAACATTAATGCGGCTGCCGGATTCGCAGATATCACAACTCCCTTAGCATCAGAAACAATTATTCCATCCAGAGTAGAGTCAAACAAACACTGGTATTTTTCCTCAGAGCGACACAACTCATCCTCTGCTTTTCTGCTTTGGGTGATGTCGCGGAAAACCAGTACTACACCAGTAGTCTTGCCCTCTTTATCTCTTATGGGTGCTGCGCTGTCATCAATAGCAACTTCAGATCCGTCTCTTCGCACCAAAAGAGTGCGCGCAACCAACCTGACGATTATTCTCTTCTTAAGCACCAATCCAACGAGGTCGTCAACATCCAGACGGGTCTGCTCGTTGATTATGTTGAATACTTGTTTTACTGGTTTCTGCAAAGCCTCAAGTGGATTCCAACCAGTCAATTCCTCAGCCTCAGCATTCATAAAAGTGACTTTGCCCGAAGTGTCAGTGGCAATAACCGCATCACCAATGCTTGCCAATGTGGTCGCCCAGCGCAGTTCACTTCGCGCCAGCGCCTCTTCAGTTTTCTTTTTTTTCACCACTGAAAATATGGCGTGCGCAAGTTCCCCGTAGACTGTTTCAGGTGAGCCTTGCTTGTTGTAGTATCCGTCTGCGCCAAGATTCAACGCTTTCATAGCCACTTCTTCTCTGCCTTTTCCCGTAAAAATAATGAATGGGATGTCCTTTTTCTTTTCTCTAAGTTCTTTTAAGAATTGCAGCCCGTTTTTTTGGGGCATTTCATAATCTGAAACAACCACATCAAAAGGGCATTCCCGCATTTTTCTGAAGGCTTCATCAACAGATAATGCAACGTCAACTTGCAAATTGCCCTCCATCATAAGAATCTCTTTTGCGATCTCCAAAAGGCCAGCGTCGTCATCAACATGCAAGACACGCACTGGGGTTTGACTGGTTGTCTCAATAATAGTTGAAGACACGGTTTTTACTTGAGTCAATAGGGTTCCCATTTCCATTTTTAGACTTAGCAATACAGCGGATTTTACCCAAGCACGTTTTAAACTGGTATTTTGAAATTTCCAATTAGTATTGCTCCAAATTCTAAATAGGTCACTATACCGGGCGGCGCCGCGTTTTCACAGAAGCAGTACGCGATGCTTTCCACCTAAAAAGGATTTCAGTGAAATTATTATGTCTTACTATTGCAGTCTGAGAAAGAACAAGAACACACCAGCTACAAACAGTGACCTATAGTTCAAGCCTCTTTGACTCTGTATAGCCGGAATAGTTTTTTCCGTGCAATAGCAAACACATATAGCAACCAACAGAATCCAATTTAAAAAGCCACACTTTTCCCACAAACAGGAGTACCAATTACACTCTGCAAGGGTTAAGGTTTATATTTTCGTTTGATTTTTGCATATCCCCGATATAAACAGTATTCTATCCCAAAAAATGAGGTTAATGATATGGCATACTTAACAACCACAGGCTCAGGACAACCCGTCTTGATCCTTAAAGAAGGTACAACAAGAAGCAGAGGCAAAGAAGCCCAAAGAAACAACATTATGGCAGCCCGTGTAATCGGCGAAGTCCTAAAAACCACACTTGGCCCACGCGGCATGGACAAAATGCTCATCGACAACCTCGGTGACATCACAATCACCAACGACGGCGCAGCCATCCTCAACGAAATCGAAGTTGAGCACCCCGCAGCAAAAATGATGGTTGAAATCGCCAAGACCCAAGACGACATGGTCGGCGACGGAACAACCACCGCCGTAGTTCTCGCAAGTGAACTTCTCAAAAAAGCCGAAGAACTCCTAGACCAAAACATTCACCCAATAATCCTCGTCAGCGGCTACCGCAAAGCAGCACAAAAAGCCATCGAAGTCGTTGCCAAAGTCTCAGTTCCAGTCGACATTAACGACCGCAAAACCCTCCTCAAAGTAGCACTAACAACCATGGGCAGCAAAGCAGTCGGCACCGCCAGAGAACACCTAGCCGAAATAGCCATAGACGCAGTCACCCAAATCGCTGAAGACCGAGGAGACAAAAAACTCGCCGACATAGACAACATCCAACTCATCAAGAAAACAGGTAAAAGCCTACTCGAAACCCAGCTTATTCAAGGCATCATCGTTGACAAGGAAATAGTTCACCCCGGGATGCCCCGCAAAAAAGAAAACGCCAAAATCGCATTACTAGACTCAGCATTAGAAATCGAAAAAACAGAAATCAGCGCAGAAATCCGCATCCGCGACCCATCCCAAATGAAAGCCTTTCTAGACCAAGAAAACAACATGATGCAGGAAATGGCTCAGAAAATCAAAAAATCAGGCGCAGACATTGTCTTCTGCCAAAAAGGCATTGACGACATGGTTCAGCACTTCTTAGCCAAAGACGGCATCATGGCCGCAAGACGCGTAAAAGAATCCGACATGGAGAAACTCGCCAAAGCCACAGGCGGAAGAATCATATCCGACCTTGATGACTTGAAAGCTGCAGACTTAGGCAAAGCAGGCATAGTTGAAGAGCGCAAAATCGGCGACGACAAAATGATTTTCGTCGAAAAATGCAAAGACCCCCACAGCGTAGCCATACTTATACGCGCAGGCTTAGAGCGCCTAGTAGACGAAGCAGAACGCGCCATGATCGACGCACTCTCAGTGGTCTCCGACGTAGTTGAAAACAACAAAATCGTCGCAGGCGGCGGCGCAGTCGAAATCGAAGTTGCAAAAGAACTCCGCAGATACGCCACCAAAGTCGGCGGCAGAGAACAACTTGCCATAAACGCCTTCGCTGACGCAATGGAGATTATCCCCCGCGCACTCACAGAAAACGCTGGATTCGATCCAATAGACGTACTCGTCGAACTCCGCTCAGCACACGAAAAAGACGACGGCAAATACGTGGGCGTAAACGTCTTCACAGGCAAAGTCCAAAACAGCATCGACAACGGCGTCATCGAACCAGCCATAGTCAAAGAGCAAGCCCTAAAATCCGCAGCTGAATCCGCAGCCATGATACTGCGCATAGACGACGTTATATCCAGCTCAAAGCCAAAATCAGGCGGTCCAGGCGGCCCAGGCGGAATGCCTGGCGGCATGGGCGAAGAATAAGAAACACACCTTCCCCAATCTTTCTTTTTGTAAACGCTATTCTTATTAAAGAAAACACGTTAGATTACCGTTCGTTCTCTGTGCTCCGGTAGTATAGTCCGGTCAAGTATAGCGGCCTCTCGAGTCGCGGACCCGGGTTCGAATCCCGGCAGGAGCACCAAGACCCCTACTTCTAGTGCCCTTCCCAAAGTTCTGCCTTTTAAAATCCCACGAAACCAATACAGCGTGAAGGACATACACGACT
>CAYGJP010000063.1:0-10485 GCA_964350175.1 uncultured Candidatus Bathyarchaeia archaeon | reverse complement strand
TTGGTGCGGGGGGTGGGATTTGAACCCACGAACCTCTGCAGGATAGGAGCCTCAGTCCTACGCCTTTGGCCATGCTGGGCGACCCCCGCTTTGACTTTGGGCTGCGCCAGCGATGTGGCAGATAATAGAATCAGGCATCTTATTAAAAGGCTTTACTTTGCTTGGCGAGGTTTGAAGCTATATAAACGGGTTTTGCCTGTGCTATTGGTTGGAGATCGTGCTTACTTTGAAGGTGAGACAAGTAAGTTTTTATATCACCCCACCATTATAACGGTGTTATAAAATGGTTGGTGAAACAACATGAAACAAATCCACAACAACGTCACAGAAACCATAGGCAAAACACCCCTAATACGCCTAAACAGACTCACAGAAGGCCTAAAATGCACTGTAGTTGCCAAGACCGAATCCCGCAACCCAGGCGGCAGCGTCAAAGACCGCATATGCATCAGCATGATAAACGAAGCAGAAAAACAGGGACTTCTCAAACCCGACAGCGTCATAATTGAGCCGACCAGCGGCAACACCGGCATAGGTTTAGCGATGGTCTCAGCCGTAAAAGGTTACCGCCTCATCCTCACAATGCCTGAATCCATGAGTGTGGAAAGGCGAAATCTGCTGAAAGCTTACGGTGCAGAGCTTGTTCTCACTCCGGGTCCTGACGGCATGGGCGGCGCCATCAGAAAAGCCGAAGAGCTCGCCGCAAACACACCCAACTCATTTGTTCCCCAGCAATTCAAGAATTTGGCTAACCCAAAGATTCACAGGGAAACCACGGGTCCAGAAATCTGGAACGACACCGAAGGAAAAGTAGACATTTTAGTGGCAGGTGTGGGCACAGGCGGCACCATAACAGGCGTAGCCCAATACATCAAGCCGCTTAAGCCAGCGTTCAAAGCCGTTGCAGTGGAACCAGCAACTTCACCCGTGTTAAGCGGCGGCGCGAAGGGACCACATAAAATTCAAGGCATAGGCGCAGGCTTTGTTCCCGATGTGTTGAAGCGGGATTTGGTGGATGAGGTTGTGAAAGTGAAAGACGATGATGCCTTCCAAACTGCAAGGTTACTCGCCAAGAAAGAAGGCTTACTCGTAGGCATATCTTCAGGAGCAGCAGCCTGGGCAGCATTAGAAATCGCAAAAAGACCTGAAAACGAAGGCAAACTAATCGTTGTCATACTTCCCGACACTGGAGAAAGATACCTAAGCACAATCCTATTCCAAGAAAACACCGGAACACCTTCCGTAAACATATAGGCACCTTCACAGAGAGGACGCTTCTCTTATATCCCCCTTTTACTCAATTACAGAGAGAAGTGAACACAGGATGAGCCCAAAATCGGGTAAACCTAAAACTGCAAAAAAAGAACCACTGAAAGAGCAAGATGAACAGGTTTATGCTTGGAACCCAGAGAGAATGCTCACTGCCCTTCTGTCGGGACAAGAGAAACTAGAGAACAACTGGGTCGAAAAAGGTTTACCCACACTCGTTGACGGCATCATAGAAAACTACGAAACCCTCGGAGGCATGAACCACCTTGAAGGAAAGGACCTGCCATCCAAAAAAGTCGTCATAGAAGTTCTCGAAGACCTGCTAACCGTGGTCTTCCCTGGATATTTGGGTAAAACAGAAATCACCAAGTCCAACATGAAATATGTTTTAGGCAACACCTTAACTTCAATTTACGTTAGACTCACCGTGGAAGTGGAGAAAAGCCTCAAACATATCTGCCGAAAAATCAAAGAGTGCCCCCAAGACGTGTGCCACCGAAGAGCACAAGTGGTCGTTAAAGGGCTTCTGGAAAAAATCCCGCAGATAAGATTGCTCCTCAGCGGAGACATAGAAGCAGCCTACGACGGCGACCCCGCAGCCATGAGCAGCGAGGAGGTCATACTTAGCTACCCATGCGTCGTGGCTATAACAACATACAGAATAGCACATGAACTGTACCTGTGCGGCGTCCCGTTGATTCCGAGAATAATGAGCGAACACATCCACTCTCTGACAGGCATCGACATTCACCCTGGAGCAAAAATTGGCAAGAACTTCTTCATAGACCACGGCACAGGCGTAGTCATCGGAGAAACCACAGAAATCGGAGACAACGTCAAAATGTACCAAGGCGTCACCCTTGGCGCTCTAAGCTTCCCCAAGGATGAGAAAGGGCGCATAATTAAAGGCAGAAAAAGACACCCAACAATCGGCAACAACGTGGTAATCTATTCTGGAGCTACCCTGCTGGGACCTGATGCCGTAATAGGCGACAACGTTGTCATAGGTGGAAACGTCTGGATTACCTCACCTGTGCCTGCGGGAACAAGAATAACTATAGCGCCTCCGGAGCAAAACATCAAAAAAGAAGAGAAAGGCAAGTAAAAAGTAAGGTGAGTTTCCGCTTAGATAAGGCGGAAGTTCTCCTTAACCGTCGCCAACACTACATGGGTGTTTGTGCGTTCAACGTACTGCAAATTCAACAGTTTCTTTGTAAACGCGCCCAAGTCCTCGCGGCTCTTGAACTTCGCCACGATAACGGCATCGGTTAAACCTGTGACATCGTAAACGCTGCACACGTTGGGAATCTTTGCTATTTCAGTTTCAGTTTCTACAAGTTTGCCCTTGGCAACGGTGATTTCGGTGACCACGGTTAACTCGTAACCGAGTCTTTCATGGTCTAAAATAACTGAGTATCCTTTGATGAGTCCGTCTTCTTCCATTTTCTTGATTCTGGAAAGCACGGTGCCGACGGACACGCCCACGTTCTTTGCTATTTGTCTGCTTGAGAAGCGGGCATCTTCCAAGAGTGCCTTCAAGATTTTGTTGTCGGTTTCGTTTAGCTCCATGATTGTTGACTCCTGCACGTTTTTCCAATAAGGGTGACGTTTTTGAAACGTTCTTTTAATAATCAACTGATTATGTTTATAAAAGTTTAGTTCCTCAGCAGGCTGAAAAGCCTAGTAGAAACTAGCGTGCCCAAGGTGAGACCGTGAAATTAAAACATTGCATCTTCGCTTTTGACTCCTAAAACGGGATAATCTTAAATTACTGAACAAACTCCAATACCGTGAGCCGACAAGCATGCAAACGAAATACGACACCATACTGGTTCTTGACTTCGGAGGACAATACTGCCACCTTATAGGCAGAAGAATCAGGGAACACGGCGTCTACTCCGAAATCGTGCCTCACGACATAACAAGCGACGAAGTCAAGGCGCTGAAAGAAAAATTCAACGTTAAAGGCTTAATTCTCTCAGGTGGACCCTCAAGCGTTTACGAACCAAACGCTCCCAGAATCGACCCTGCAATTCTGGAGATGAATTTGCCAGTTTTAGGTTTATGCTACGGACACCAACTTATAGCGCAAATAGTCAAGGGCAAAGTCAAACCCGCAGAAAGCAGGGAATATGGCATCGCCGAAGTCAACATCGACAAATCAGTGGGCGTGTTAAACGGCTTGAGCAAAAAGGAAACTGTTTGGATGAGCCACGGCGACACCGTCTTTGCTTTGCCAGCTGAATTTGAAGCGTTGGCGCACACGGAAAGTTGCCCAGTTGCCGCGTACAGGCACAAAACGAAGGCTATTTACGGTTTACAGTGGCACCCCGAGGTTGTCCACACAAAAAACGGCGAACGCATGCTGCGCAACTTCATCTTTGACGTATGCAAATGCGAAGCCAACTGGAAAATGGAAGACCTCATAGGAAAAATGGTTAAAGAAGTCAAAGCCGACGTGGGCGAAGCCACAGCCATAATCGGCTTAAGCGGAGGCATAGATTCCAGCGTCGCCACTGCCCTTGCAGCCCAAGCTTTAGGTGATAAGCTTACAGCGGTTTTTGTGGATCATGGTTTTATGCGGGAAGGCGAACCTGAAGCTATACGGGATACTTTCGAAAAATTTGAGATTAACTTTGTTGTTGCGAATGTTCAGAAGCGGTTTATGGAGAAACTCAAAGGCGTAGTTGACCCTGAGAAGAAGCGCAAAGTCATCGGGAAAGAGTTCATCAGGGTTTTTGAGGAAATCGCTGAAAAGTCAAGTGCACAGTACCTGATTCAGGGAACCATTTACCCAGACCGCATCGAGTCAGGCTTCCGAAAGAACTCTGATGTGATAAAATCGCACCACAACGTTGCAGGTTTACCCTCGAAAATTAAATTCAAAAAAATCGTGGAACCCCTCCGCGACCTCTACAAAGATGAAGTGCGCAAAGTCGCCAAAATGCTTGACTTACCCAAAGAAATAGTTAACAGGCAACCGTTCCCAGGACCTGGGCTGGCAGTGAGGATAATTGGGGAGTTAACTGAGGAAAAAGTCAAAGTGGCAAAGAAAACTGATGCCATAGTCCGCGAAGAAATTGAGAAAAACGGGTTGGAGGAGAACCTGTGGCAGTACTTCACAGTGTTAACCGACACTAAAGCTACAGGCGTCAAAGGCGACTCAAGAGCCTATGGCTACGTGGTGGCAGTTAGAGCAGCGGAGAGCCGTGAAGCCATGACCGCCAACTTCGCGCAGATTCCCTACCCAGTTCTGGAGAAAATCTCCACCAGAATAACCAACGAGGTCCCAGAAGTTACACGGGTCGTCTATGACATAACGCATAAGCCGCCTGCAACCATAGAGTGGGAATAAAGAGCACCGTCTCAAACGGTTTATATTCAAAAAGCACTGAATAGTAAACTTAACATTTAAAGGTGGAAAAGCTCCTGAAAGCATTAATCCTCATCGGCGGATTCGGCACAAGACTTAGACCGTTAACGTGTACAAGACCGAAGGCTCTTTTTCCGATAGTTAACAAGCCGTTGCTGCAAATGACTTTTGAGAGACTTGCTGAGAACGGCGTTGACGAGGCTATCCTAGCAGTTAACGCATTGACTGAGTTTCACATTAAACAACAGCGGCTGCCAAAATGCGGCTTAAAGATAAAGTATTCACAGGACCCGCCTAAGATGCCGCTGGGAACAGCAGGACCTGTAAAGAAAGCGGAGAAACTCATCGGTCACGACGAGCCTTTCTTGGTTTTGAACGGGGACATACTGGCAGACTTAAGCTACCGAGAACTGCTGGAGAATCACCGTGAAGGCAAAGCTGTGGCAACCATCGCCCTGCATGAAGTGGAAGACCCCAGCAGGTACGGCGTAGCAGAATTAGCAGCTGACAACAGGATTAAACGCTTCATCGAGAAACCCACCAAAGGAACCGCGCCCACCAACCTCATAAACGCAGGCGTCTACGTTTTAAGCCCAAAAATCTTTGACTACATACCCGCGGGAAAAGCCATGTCTATTGAGCGGGAAGTTTTTCCGAAACTCGCCGAGCAAAACACCTTTTATGGGCACAAGGTCACGGGTTTGTGGATTGACGTGGGCAAACCAGAGGAGTATCTGCAGACAAACAAGATATGTCTAGACATTCTGGCAAGCAAACAAAAAATGCCCAAAACAGGCAAGTTTAAACTCAAACCCCCCGTCGCATTGGACAAAGGCGTAACTATAGGAGAGAACTCTGTTATTGGACCTTACGTGGTTTTAGGCAAAAATGTTTCTGTGGGGCGGAACGTGCTGATTAGGGATTCAGTGATTTTTCCAGACACACAAATAGGCGACTTCGCGGCGGTAACGGGCGCACTCATTGGCGAAGACGTAATTGTAGGAAAGAAAACTATAATCACGGAGGGCTGCATCATCGCTGACCAAGCCAAAATCAAAGACGGCGTCGCCCTCACAAAGAAAGTTTCAGTTTGCCCCGCAAAAGAAATCAGCGAAGACACATGAAAATTAAAATCCAAAAACATCGGCTAAAACCCCAACGGCTCTAATGGGCTGAGCCATCGAGGCATCCCCTAAACACCCAGAACACACATACATAAAAACCTACACAAACAAAAGTTACTGCTAAAAGTTTTTTTTATAGGCTGTTATGTGGCTGGGTTTTTGTTTCTTTTATTTTGGTGCCATTTTTGAGTATGTTCTCTTTGAGGGTTGATGGAACTTTGGTTATTTCTACTAGGTCTAAAGGTATGCCTATTTCGAGTTCCATTTGGGCGTTTAGGTTGAGGTATTCTTTGAAGGTGAGTTCTGGTTCCGCGTGGATTGCAAGGTCTATGTCTCTTATGCTGTCTCGTCGCGTGAAGCTGCCAAACAGCCAAGCCGACTGTATTCTTTCTTCTTTGGCAAGGAGCACTTTGAGTTTGGCGATTAGGCTGGCTTTTTGCTTTTGCCCAATTTTGTAGTACTGTATTTTGTCATAGGTCGTCTGCATATTTCTCTTTCACACTCTCTAAAAATCTGTCCACACCCTTGAAATCATCCTTAATGGAGTTGTAGACTTGTTGGTCGTCTATAGTCCAGTAACGATGCGTCAACAAGTTTCTGAGCCTAACTATAGCAGACAAATTTTTGGCACAGCCGCTGCAAACTCCTTCTTCATCAAGAAGCTTGAAACACTCAGAATACGACAAGGGTTCCTGCCCAAGGTCTTCTTTAGCTACGTGCAGACAAACGCCTCCCAAAGCCTCGGCAAGAACTATGACGTGATACCTGATTGCATATTTTTCGTCCAAGCTCAACTTGGCGTAAGGCTTTAAGGTCAGCCTCTTCAGCTCTGCTTTAGCTTCTAAAACCTCAGTTATCCTCTGCTTGAGTTGGTTCACGTCTACGGGCATCTAAACCAGCTGCAAAACACTATTCCACGCTTAGGATATTACTGTTGCCCCAAAAACTGGTTTGGGCTGTTTCGTAGATTGTAAATCGGTAAATTAATTGCTAGCTTTCGTGAGGGCTCTTATTTTGGTTGGCGTTTTGCGGTTTAGTAGTGAGAGCGGGGGGTTTGCAGGGTTTGGCTTGATTGTTTTTTGGGTTTTTTTCGGCTAAGTGCCCCAGTGCCTATGAAGTTTTCCGTCGCATGGTGTTTATTCGTGCCGCCGAAAGACGGGCAGTGTCTTGAGTGCTCATTGGAAATTGACTTGGAACGCGGCCAAAAAGACACAAACCTGAACCAAAGGTTCTCTGTGCAGTAGTTTCTATTTATAGGGGGGTATTAGTCAAAAACAGCAGCAGAGCACAAATCGCCTCAGCTTGCCACAACCAGCGCAACCAAAACAAAACCCAAAAACCAACCAAACAACCCAGAATAGTGAAAAACCAAAACACACTCAACATGCACCCACACCCACAACCTGAAAAAATCAACATACCTCAACATGCAATAGTGAAGCAAAACCGCTCAGCCCACAAGTAAACAGACCAAAAAACGCAACCCAACAACCAAGCACAACAAAAAACACAACCAGAAAAGTAGTGCCTAAGCAAACACCCACAACCACACAAAACAAAAAACAAACCACACCAAAATTAAAATCCAAGAACACCATCCTAAACAGTGGAGATTAACACAACATGAGCCAAAACAAACTCTTCGGAACAAACGGCATCCGAGGCATAGTTAACAAAGAATTAACACCTGACATGGCAGTTAAAGTAGGCTTAGCCATAGGAACCTTCTTCGGAAAAAACAAAAACCTACTGCTGGGACACGACGCCCGAACCAGCGGACCAATGTTCTCCAGAGCCGTCATTTCAGGCCTAACCGCCACAGGATGCAACGTGTACTTCGCAGGTATGGCACCCACACCCGCCCTGCAGTTCGCAGTTAAAAATCACCAACTAGACGGCGGAGTAATAATCACCGCTTCACACAACCCACCAGAATACAACGGCATAAAAGCCATTTGGAACGACGGCATAGAAGTCAGCCACGAACAAGAAACTGAAATCGAAAAAATCTACTACGAAAACAAAGTACAATTCGCAGAGTGGAAACAACTGGGCACAGTCTGTGAATTATCCAGCGTAAACGACGAATACGTCGAAGCCATGAAAAAACACGTGGATATTGCCAAGATTGCAGAAAAAAAGTTCCACGTAGTAATTGACGCCGCAAACAGCGTCGGCGGATTAGCAGCACCAATTCTCCTAAGAGACTTAGGATGCAAAATCACCAGCCTCAACGCAAACATAGACGGCACCTTCCCAGGAAGAATGCCTGAACCTCGCCCAGAAAACCTCACCGAACTCGCCAAAACCGTGACAGCAATAGGCGCGGATTTGGGTGTGGCTTTTGATGGCGACGCAGACCGCTCCATCTTTGTCGACGAAACAGGACAGATTCATATGGGAGACAAAACCTTCGCCGTCGTCGAAAAACAGTTCCTCCTCAAAAACCCGAACTCACAAATTGTTACGCCTGTGAGTTCTTCAACGCTCATCAAAGACGTGGCGGATGCTTACAAAGGCGAAATCGTATGGACCAAAGTTGGAAGCGTAACTGTCTCGCAGAAGATGAAGGAAGTTAACGCTAAACTGGGCGGAGAGGAAAACGGCGGAGTCTTTTACGGTCCACATCAAGCAGTGCGCGACGGAGCCATGACTACCGCGTTGCTTCTGAACATCATGGCGGATACAGGAGAAAAACTGTCCAAGCTGGTTGCTGAGCAGCCACAGTACTTCATTGAAAAAGGAAAAGTGGAATGCCCAGACGACAAGAAACAGAAGCTTTTGGATAAACTGCTCGAGCAGCTTAACGGCATGAACATTAACACGCTTGACGGCGCAAAAATCTGGTTTGACGACAAAAGCGCCATCCTGCTAAGACCCAGCGGAACAGAACCTGCCTTCAGAATGTACGCCGAAGCAAAAACGCAGCAAAGAGCCACCGAACTGATTGAAGAGTACACCGCGAAACTAAAAGCGATTCTTGAAACCATTTAAGAAAGGCTGCTATCCTGTAGAAGAGGCGAATACCTTGCCCGCAGGCCTAAACTTGAAACCAGAAGAAGTAGACACTCCCGAGAAGAGAGCAGCCTACAAGGTAGGTGTCATAGGGTGCGGGCAACGAGGCATTTTTTACTCCATGGCTTTCGCGGAAGTAGGTTTCAAGGTTACATGTGCAGACGCAGACCAGAGTCTCATAAGGCGATTATCAAAAGCGAACATTCTTCGTGGTGACCGCGAAGCGGAAGTTAAACTGAAGCGGTTCGTGAGAACTGAACAGATAACCGCAACAAGCGATTTAAAAAAAGCAGTCTCCCAAAGCGACATAATACTTTTGGCGTTCAGTCCTAAAATAGACACAAAAAAGAGCCCTGATTACTCGGAAACTGAAAGCACCTGCAAACAAGTCGGCGCGGCACTTCAAAAAGGGAGTTTGGTTATTTACGCAGGTGTTGCGGGGTTTGGTTTAACCGAAGGCTTAGTCAAGGAAACGCTTGAGAACACTTCGGGGCTTAAGGCTGGAGAAGACTTCGGCTTAGCCTACAACCCGATACAAGACGCAAAACTCCTTGGCAGCCAAGAGTTAAGAGTTGCCGCAAAAGACAAGGCGAGCTTGAACTCGGCGGTTGCATTTTTTGAAACCATAGCTAAGAACGGCGTTAAAAAAATCTCAGACGTGAAAACCGCAGAGTTAGCCACGCTCTTCGCGGCTGTTAAACGTGATGCAAATGCGGCTTTGGCTAATGAATTAGCTGTCTTCTGTGAAAACGCAAGTATAGACTACCTTGAAGCGCTTAAACTCCTAAACGGTGAAGCAAACGAAACAGGCAACTCGCCCACCATTGCGGAAGAAAACAACCGCAAAGAGGCGTATTTGCTGCTTGAAAGCGCGGAGAACCTGAACGTTAAGCTTCGGTTGCCCACGCTTGCTAGACAAATAAACGAGGATATGATAAGGCACGCAGCCAACTTGACGCAGGAGGCACTGCGAAACGGCGAAAAAACCCTGCGAAGAGCCAAAATTTCCTTGCTAGGCACGGTTGAGCCTGAATCTGCTGCTGCCGCGTTTATTGAACTTATAGAGGCTAAAGGTGCAAAGGTCCGCCGCTATGACCCACAAGGTTCTGTTAGTGAGCAGGCAGAGGCGTCGCAGTCACTTAAGAGAACCCTGAATGAGACCGTGGAGGGCACAGACTGCGTCGTGATTTTGAATGGGCAGGAGCTTAAACGCTTAAACCTTAAGAAGTTAAGGGCACTAATGAAGTCACCAGCGGCACTCATTGACCTCGCGGGAATTGTGGAACCGAGCAAAGTTGAGGAGGCAGGGTTCACTTACCGCGGTTTGGGAAGAGGGGCTTGGAAAAAATGAAGAAACTCGGCGTAGCAGTTATAGGAACAGGGTTTTGGGGAAAAAACCACGCAAGAGTCTACAAAGAACTTGCAAACACTAATCTGGTGGCTATATGCGACGTTAACGCTGAAAGAGCAAAAGCCATAGCAAACCAGTTTGGCGTGAAAGCTTACACAAACAGCACGCGGATGCTGAAGAACGAGGAAGTTGAGGCGGTTAGCGTCTGCACTTGGTCAACAATGCTTGCCAAAGAAGCCCTCAAAGCCCTGCACGCTGGGAAACATGTTCTCGTGGAGAAGCCCATGGCGACAAACACAAAACAAGCGGAGGTGCTGTTGAAAACGGCTGAAGAGAACGGCTTGCACTTGACT
>CAYGJP010000062.1:0-10776 GCA_964350175.1 uncultured Candidatus Bathyarchaeia archaeon | reverse complement strand
GGGTTGGATAAAGCAATTCCCCATTTTACATCACTTGCAATTCTTTTCAGAGCGGTACGCTGGGATATAAGATTTGTGGTGCGGCAATTATGTTAGACCTGTTTGTGCTGGGCACGTTAAGAGCGTTTGCGGTCGCAAAAGACTTAACAGTAGCCGCTTTCAATAGTCTGCTACATACAATATTTACCTTCAGAGGCTTGAAAAATGAGAAGCGACGAACTTAAACGTGGAGTAGAACGCGCAGCCCACAGGTCGCTGCTAAAAGCGTTAGGTCTAACCGATAAAGACCTGTCCAAACCGTTCATAGGTGTAGTCAACAGCTATACCAACATAGTTCCCGGGCACATTCACCTGCGAAGCATCGGCGAAGCCGTCAAAGAAGGCATACTATCCGCAGGCGGCACACCCTTCGAATTCAGCACAATCGCTGTTTGCGACGGGTTAGCCATGGGACATGAAGGTATGCGCTACTCGTTGCCTTCCCGCGAATTAATCGCGGACTCAGTGGAAATCATGATGCAAGCCCACCGCCTAGACGGTATGGTGCTCATATCCAACTGCGACAAAATCACACCGGGTATGCTCATAGCCGCAGCACGCCTAGACTTGCCAGCAATATCGGTTACTGGCGGTGCCATGGCTTCAGGCAGGCTAGACGGAAAAAAAGTAGGCGTCAACAACGTCTTCGAAGCTGTAGGCAAATCCTTCGCAGAAACAATAAACAGCGAAGAACTGACGCGGCTGGAAAACGCGGCTTGCCCCGGTTGCGGCTCCTGCAACGGCATGTTCACAGCTAACACCATGGCATGCATGACTGAAGCGTTAGGCATGTCTCTTCCATACTGTGCCACTGCGTTGGCTACGAGCGCCATGAAGCTGCGTATAGCCAAAGAATCCGGGGAACAAATCGTGGAACTTGTGAAGAAAAACGTGAAGCCCTCCAGCATCATGACCAAAGCAGCTTTCGAAAACGCTGTCGTGGTAGATACGGCGCTTGGGGGTTCCACGAACACGGTGCTGCACCTTTCCGCCATAGCCAGAGAAGCAGGCGTAACGCTTCCGATTGCCCTGTTTGATGAGACTAGCAAGCGGGTTCCGCATTTGAGCAGCATGGTTCCCAGCGGTCCACACGACATGGAGGAGTTGGGCAATGCAGGCGGTTTGCCCGCTATAATGAAGGAGCTCAAGCAGTTCCTACACACAGATGCCCGCACAGTCACAGGCAAATCGATTGCCGAAAACATCCAAAACGCCGTGGTCACAGACGCCGAAGTAATCCGACCCTTAACTAACCCTGTGCACAAAGAGGGCGGCATAGCTGTACTCAAAGGGAACCTTGCACCCAAAGGCGCAGTTGTGAAGGCAGTTGCGGTTTCACCCAAAATTCTCAAACACTCAGGTCCAGCCAAAGTGTACGATTCCGAGAAAGAAGCTGAAGAAGCCATGAAACGCCGCGAAGTCAAAGCAGGCGACGTCGTTGTCATCCGCTACGAAGGACCCAAAGGTGGACCCGGCATGCCCGAGATGCTCATCCCCACAGCCACCATATCAGGCATGGGCTTAAGCGAAAGCGTAGTGTTGATTACGGATGGACGTTTCTCAGGTGCCACCCGCGGACCCTGCATCGGGCACGTTGCACCCGAAGCTGCTGAAGGTGGACCCATCGCAGTCATCAAGAACGGCGACATAATAACAGTTGACATCCCCAACCGTGTCTTGAAGGTGGAGCTGTCAGAGCAGGAAATTCAGAAGCGTTTGCAGGCGTGGAAGCCTAAGCCTAAGAAGATAACTAAGGGTTATCTGTCTCGGTATGTGCCTACACCTACAGAGTAACCTCGCCAAACCTTTTCTTTTGTTTTTTGTTGTTGGAACGTTGTTTTCTTTGGAATAACCTTAAATTTGCGAAATAACACCGTTATTCAGAGAAGTGTATGCGTAGAATCAATTTGTTTTTAATCCTTACTGCGGTTTCGTTGGTTTCTTTAGTAGCAGTGGTTGTAGCAGGCTACTATGTTCTGTCTGCATCTTCCTCTCAGTATCCGTCTAATTGGATGGGACAGATGATGGGGGGCGTGATGGGCGGAGGCAACGGTGCTCAGGTTCAGAACGCTGCTGCGCCGTACTTTGGGGTGGCGTTTGCGGTTCTAGTTGGTGTTGCTGTGGTTGGCGTTGGCGGCTTGATTTACTTCTTTGCGTTTCCCGAAATCAGAACTTCACGCGTTGGCGTTCAGCCCTTCCTGAAAAGCACGGAGCAGTCGCCTGAAAATTCTGTTTCAGCTTACGATTCTGTTGTGAAGACGTTGTCTTCTGATGAACGCAAGGTTGTCGAAGTGTTGACGGCTCACGGTGGCAAGTACTTGCAGAAGTACATCCGCAAGGAAGCGGGGCTTAGCAGGCTTCAGACTCATCGAGTTGTGGCGCGGTTGGCTGAGCGTGGCATTGTGACTTTGGAGAAGACGGGGAACACTAACAGGGTTCTCTTGGAAAACTGGCTCAAGTAGCTCTCTGCAAAAAACTGTTAGAGTTGCCCTTATTGAGTTAATGTTTAAATAAAAAAGCGCTAATACTTTGGGGCATGAGTCCCAAAGCCCACAGGGTTAAACCCTCAAATGTTAAGTCCAAGAGCCAGAACCAGAAGCTTGCTGCAATAGGTATTTTTGCCGCTATTATAATAGTAATCGCGGCGTTCATTATGTTTGGTCAAAACACTTCAGATGCAAAGCCTTCCACGAGTCCTTCTCCATCAACAACTGCCGATGCGTTTCCGTCGCTGAATCCTTCAGTTACTCCATCTCCCAGCACATCTCCCACAAGCCAAGACGTTTCAGACTACAACAAAGTTCTGCTTGTGACAAGCCTAGGCAACATCACGATTCAACTGCGGAATGACATGCCCATCACCACGGGAAACTTCAAAAACCTAGTTCAGCAGGGCGTTTACGACGGAACCATCTTCCACCGAGTCAAAGTTAACTTTATGATTCAGGGTGGAGACCCAACAGGCACAGGCTACGGCGACCCATCAATACCCGACATACCTGACGAGTTCACAAGTGTCAACCAAAACAACAGAGGCACAATAGCGATGGCGAATGCTGGTTCTAACACGGGAAGCAGCCAATTCTTCATCAACGTCGTCAACAACAACTACCTTGACACTGTTCACCCTGTTTTCGGCACGGTCACATCTGGCATGTCTGTGGTGGATGCAATATCCAAAGTGACTACAGGCACAAATGATAAACCCGTGCTGGCCGTCACAATAATTAAAGCCGAACTTGTACCCTAAACCCTTCTCTATTTTTTGATTGTTTCAGAAAAGGTCAAGTGGGTACTTTGAATGCGAAGAGAAAAAAGGTTTTTACTTTTCTTTGGGTTTGGAGCCGATTTCAACGCATAGGATGTTGATTTGGTAGTTTTTCCCGCCCGCCATCATTTTCCCCTGCGCATGGTAGCCTCTGCTGCCTGTTTTGAAGTCTTTTTTGCTGAGGATGAAATTCTGTTTTTCTCCACTCAACTGGATAGTTGCCATATCTACGTCGCTCATTCAAACGTCACCATCTTTATGATTAACAATACTTCAGTGCGTTGTCCTTTTTCACCTTTTCGTTTTCTCTATTTTTTGTGCCCTATATAAGTAAAGATATCGATGCGTGAAAATTGAAATGACAAAATTAATGTTGAGATTTTACAAAAATTTGTATTATTCCCTGAAATAGCTGGCGTTTTTTTACTTCATTGTAAACGAATGATTTTTTAGAGTGAATGTAGTGACTTTTATAAATATCATAGTTGATTTAGGATGAACAAAAATTTAAGTTCTGCATTGTCGCTGGATGCTCAAGTTTTTCTGCATGATATCGAAAAGGCAGACATTCTAGTTGGAATCCCAGCTTACAATAACGTACTAACTGCGAGTTATGTTCTTTCTCAGGTAGTCAAGGGTTTGGATACCCATTTCCCGAATTTGAAGTCGGTAATTTTTGTCTCGGACGGGTGCTCAAAAGACGAAACGTTGACCTCCGTCAAGAAGGTCCACTTGCCATCCGAGGTAAAATTAATACCCGCCATCTATCAGGGTACTTCAGGAAAAGGAACCGCGGTGAGGGCTATCTTCGAAGCAGCCGCCAGCCTGCACGTGAGGAGCGTAGCGTTGGTGGACTCAGACTTGCGAAGCATAACTCCAGACTGGATGCGATTATTAATCACTCCAACCCTCCGAGGAACCGGTTTGGTGACTCCTTTTTACAACCGTCGTAAATACGATGGAACCATAACCAACTTCTTATGTTACCCAGTAACGGCGAGCCTTTTTGGTAAAGACATAAGACAACCCATAGGAGGCGATTTTGGTCTCTCAATAGAACTGGTAGAGGACCTCTTGGAGTCATCTTTGTGGGATGTTCCAGACGTGAGCCGTTTTGGTATTGATATTTTTGAGACTTGCACTGCTCTGGCAGAGGGATACAAAATAAAACAGGCTCTCTTGGGCGTGAAGAACCACGATGCGAAGGACCCGTCCAGCCAGTTGGCTTCCATGTTCCGACAAGTAATGAACACAATGTTTAGCTGTATTGAAAAATACGAGGCTGTATGGAAGGGAATACGCGGAGTCTCAAAGACAGACCTGTATGGTGAAAACAGCTATGAAGATACCCCCGAAGCTATTCCGGTTTCTCTGCCCGCCACTATAGACGCGTTCAAAGGAAACTACAATCAATTCCGCCCCATCTACCAATCATTTTTGGATAAGGATCTTAATAGTAAGTTTGAGCAATTGCAGCAAATAGATACTGTTGATGTTGATTTTCCATCTGAAATCTGGGCGAAAACAGTTTACTCCTTCATCGTTGAATTCCACAAAGGACCTTCATATGGTAGAGATAAACTGATTGACGCGTTACGAGTGTTATGGTTAGGTAGAGTAGCCGTCTTCCTAAAGGAAACTTGGGAACAAAGTCGAGAAGAAGCCGAAGAGAAAATAATTCAAGAGGCAAAAGTGTTTGAAAAACTGAAGCCTTACATCATTGAAAAATACTGATGTTTAGACTTGTGTTTAACTAAAAATTAGTTTAGCCCTCTTGCTCTGCAGCCTACCCCTCTATCGATTCTGCATAGAATAACTAATAGACGCCAATATGACCAAACAAACTTTTTTAATCCTCAAATTAAGCGACAGTATCCGTTATGGACCAAACTTTAATGTAGAAATGGGGTTTGCAAGCACGAGGCGCTTGCTGAACCTTTTTGTGGCTGCGTTTTATTTGACTATAAGCACTGAGCGGTGTGCGTCCATGCTTACGTCTGCGCTTACGCTACCCAGCAGGAATCTTTTTACGCTGCTAAGACCTCTGCTGCCTAAAACAATCAAGTCATAATTCTCTTCTTTTGCTACATCAAGGATGGTTTTTGCTGGGTCGCCAATTTCAAGGCGTTTGTCGTAGGGGATGTTTTTGATTTTGGCTGCCGCGTCGTTTAGGATGTTGGCGCTTACCTCCTTTATCACTTTTGGTTCCAGATCAAACAGTTTTGCTTCTTCAACGTGCATCAAGGTTATTTTTCCTTTGTATCGTTGTGCCAGTTCAATTGCGTAGTCGAGTGCTTTGCCTGCTTGTTCTGAGCCGTCTATGGCGACGAGGAGTTTTTTTATTTTGGTTTTTCTTTTGGCTATAAGCACCGAGCATTGGGCGTAGAGGGCAATTTTTTCGGCGACGCTTCCTAAGGAGTACCGTTTCACTGGAGTTTCAGCGCGGTTTCCGATAACTACCATATCGTATTTTTCGTCTTTAACCATCTGGAGTATTTTGTCGGCGGGGTCTTCATGTTTCAGGAGTTCGGTTTTGGCGGTTATGCCTTCTTCTTTGAAAATTTCTTGGGCGGTTTGGATTATTTTTTCGCCAGCTTTCATGTATGATTCTTCGAGTTTATGCAGAACCAGCGGTGGCAGTTGGTAGTTGGCTTTCAGTTCAGGGTGCATAAAATCATGTGAAACTATGTGGACGACGTTCACTTCGGATTTGAAGCTTTTTGCGATGGAGGCTGCCAGTTGTTCTGCTCTTAAACAGGAATGTGATCCGTCTACAGGGACGAGGATTTTTTGAAAGTCTGGTTTCATTTTTAATAACCTTGTACATGTATTGTTCTATGTGTTATTTCAAGTTGACGAATGAGTCGTGGTCAGAAATCTTTTAACCAAAGCTTACTCAATCCTAAAGTGGTGTTGCCATGTTCGCAAAAAAGTTGTCCTCTCGCGGTTTGGGCATATTGGCATTTGGCAGTACGCTGTTGTCGTTTTTTATTCTGATTTTTCCCTACTACTATTCTCCGCAATCGTACATTCCCAAAAGCAACCCTGCATTAGGATATTATATGCCGAACACTCTGGAGGCTTGGATTGTTCTCGCGGTGGCTTTGGCTTTGCTCCTGTTGGGGCTGATGCTTATTGCTGTTTATGCAAAAAGGCGGGCGGCGGAAGGAAAATGGGTGAATAGACCCTTCTCCAGTATTCACCAAAAATTTAATTGAAACTGTTTGCGTAAATCGGTTTTGTCTGCTAAGGCAAAGCTTGCCCGCATCAGTCAAAATCTCTTAGAAAAAGAAGACAGTTATTCTTCCAAGTTTTGCAAATCTGCAAGGACTTTGGCGAGGCGCTCCACTAAGGCGTGGTCAAGCTTTTGGTCTTCCTCTATGTTTGCAGGCGATCTGTTTCTTCCCATACCCACTCATTGGGGTGCTTTTGTTATAACCGTTCTCGTGGCTTTTGCTTCGAACTTCGAAGTAACAGAAATTTTCGCCTAAGCAATTTGACAAGTTGCTGTAGTTTTTTGGTTGACTGGTGAACCAGAATTATGCCTTTTGGCTATTTTTCCACGGAGACCGTCAATTTTCGACGGATAGTCCATTGAACACAGTTGGCTCCGAAGCGGGTGGAGTGTTGTGGTGCGGTCGACGGGATTCGAACCCGTGATCGCAAGCTTGGAAGGCTTGTGTCCTAACCAGGCTAGACGACAACCGCTCGTGCTATCTCCATATGGGGAGCGTAATTTAAGTTTATCTGGGTCAATGTTGGTTTGAACAGTTGCTTGACCACTTTGACCAGTTACTGTTTTGGGCTCTTTGAGGTTTAATTGTTGTTTTTGTATCAGTCTTTTGATTGCTGGTGGTAGCTGAACTGGGGGTTTCCGTTTTCTGCTATGCCTTGGTAGTGTCTGACTCTGTAGTAGTTGCCTAAATGATGAAGGTAACCTTCAACTTGACATACTTCACATAAGATTTCCATATTCATTCGTCCTTTAGGATTTGGACCCCAGACTGGTTAACTTTGCTCATTAAGACCCCTAAAAAACAATTGTGGAACGTGCGAACACAATCATTTCTATTGATGCAACATCTTAGAGAAATATTAAATTACATGGCGCTATAACTTCAAATTATGATATGTGCTGATTGCCACCAAGACATAATGCAGCGTAACCCTGAGATGTGCCCATATTGCCATAGTAAAAACCTTATTTCCGAAGAAAAGTTTGCTGAGCTTGAAAAGGCAAAGCCAATTGAGAAGAAAGAGATAGGCAAGGTTGATTCAATTGTTATGGTGTGTCCTTATTGTGGTTCTTCTCAAAAGCTTGCTTCAAAGTCAAATGAAGTTATCTGCGCTCACTGTCACAAGATATACATAATTCCTAAGAAAGTTCTTGACCTGTTGTAAAGTTCAAATTAATTCTGTATGTGCTTAAAATATGCTTTTTGACCTGCCACCATGAGATATCTGTACTCTATAGAAGCAGATTGTAAACTGAAACTATGACTCATTTCTACGGGATGCCCCTTTTTCTTTTCTTAGGATTACTCCTTACGGTAAAAAAATAAGAAGGGCGGGACCTACGTGAGAGCAAAGTTTCCATATGGTCAATGTTAAACACCATAACACAAACTCACTACGCTTGGGTCTTGGTCAATGTTTGATTAGCAATAAAGTAGCTAAACAAAATCTCGACTTGGAAAAGATGGAGATACACTTTTTCGCATTTGCCCCAAGCAGATCACCTGAATCAAATTAACTTGCATTTAAAATGACAGGACACTGATTAGAGACGCTGGTCAAGACTGGAGAAAAGCATATTCAAGTTTTAGTATATGTTATTCTTCCATCATAATCAAGGTTAATGTTGACCGCACTTGACTAATTGACCGAATTTTATGGGTCACAATCTCTTTTAGTTCATCCATTGTATCTGCTTTAACCTTTGTGATGAGGTCATATACCCCATAAGAAACATAGGCTTCCTGTACGGGACCAAGATTTTTAAGCTGTTTGAGCACTTTTTCTTCTGAGCCGCTCTCAACGTTAATTAAAACAAATGCACGTGGCATTAGAATTCTCCGTATTAGTTAATATGTCCCCGATAATTAAATTGTTTGCCCCAAGCAGGTCATTGGATCCAATATACACGTATTTAAAATGAGGGGAAACTGACCAGAGACTGGTCAAAACTAACAAAGCAAATCTTTTTTCAATATTTGGAATGTTTGAAGTGAAAAATGTGCAACAGCAGCTATGTTTCTTGTTTAGTTAGTGATGAGTTTGGCGAACCTTGCTCCTCAAAGGAGAAAGGAGAATTCTTTGAGCGGAAATAGAACAAATCTGATCCGTAAGCAAGATTCGCCCTACTCATCTAGCTATACTTTCGTGCTGTAGTAGTTAAAAAACATATGTGAATGTAAAAGTCACATCCAGTTAAGCAGCCTTATGCAACATAATAGGAATAGATTGCCTGCAGATTTTATTCGATATATTTCCCATTTTGAAACATGGCTTTAATATTGATTTCGTGTTCTGTCGTTATTGGAGTTAGGCTGAAGAGGAGAAAGGAGAAAGGCTTAACGCCCATCGGGGGTTAGGGTGTTCATCCTAGCCCCTGACGGGTTTGTTGCTTATTTTGGAATGTCTGTGAAGCGAAAAAAATTTTTGCGTAAAATCTAAGTGGAAGCTCCCCATATTACTAGTTTGGTGGTGGGTTTGAGTAGGAAAGCCGTGGGTTTGACTTTCGCCTTCACCGTCTTGTTTTCTTTAGTAGCAACCTTATACTGTGTAAGTTTAGTCTGTGCTGCGGGTAATCCTTGGCCGCCCACACCCAACAATGAACCGCCCAAATTAACCCTGCAAGCTCCGAAAAACAACAGCGCCATTTACGCGTCTGGCACCGTTGATGTGGCATTTGCAGTAACCACACCCAGTTCATGGCTCACCGTTGGAGATAACGGTGTTCCCCTTGGCGAAGTGACTTCTATCCAAATATACCTAGATGAAAACATAGTAGCTCAATTTGAGGGTTACAGAGCAGAACGGTTGCCTAAGAGCTTTTCAGCCGCTCTCAACAATCTGACTTGGGGACAACACACCCTAAACGTGACGGTCAACTCAAACTCGTACTATAACCCCATCTTCCCCCACTTTCACGGCAACGTAGCAGTTAATCCAATAACCGTTTCTGACGTAATCTACATCACAGTAGGCAATTTTCCTTCACCTACAACTTCACCAACTCCCTCACAAAACACATCCTCAACTCCACAACCTTCTGAGCCTCCAAACACCCTGCAATTGCCTGAACAAAACCCCACCTCATCCCCAAGTCAAAGTGCTTCACCACCTGTACCCGAATTTCCATCAACCCTAATTCTCCCCGCGTTAATTGCATTGATAACAGGCTCAAGCTTCGTTTTGAAGAGAAAACAACATAAAAAATGAAAACATATGTCGTTATTTCCTCTGTAACATTATGTACTGTTCGAAGTGGCAAAGTTTGCAGGAAACCCAAAGATGCGAAAATCTTAAAACCAAATCAAAGCGAAGTAAACTGTAGTGACGCCTTTGGAGACCTGGGTCTTAGGTGCAACAATAGCGCTTATTGGGGTTTTGGTTAGTGTTTGTGGAGCTGGAGCTAACGACTGGGATTTTGCCTTCAAGATAGTCGGCATCGCCATTATAGGCGTTGGCTCTTGGATTTGCGTAACTAAATTCAAGCAATGGATATCCTCCATCTAAAAAGCACAAAAGACAAAACCAAACACCAATCAGAATACAAGCTGATTATATGTAACGGGCGAGCTATAGCAAAAGCTCAGTAAACACTATGGGAGATAAAAAAAATTAAGATCCGCGAAAGTGGCATGCCAAAAGAAAAAGAGTGGACCGAGTTTTTTGACCCAAACACGATACTCTCCTTGTTAGGTCTAAATTCCAGCGTAGTTGACGCCGCAGATTTTGGTTGTGGTTATGGAACATTCACGATGCCTGCTGCAAAAATCATAAGGGGAAAAATTTACGCTTTCGACATAGAACCTGAAATGATTAAGGAGATAGAGCAGAAAGCAAAAGAGCTTAACCTAAACAATGTGGAAGCGATTCTTCGTGATTTCGTGGCTGAAGGTTCAGGGCTAAAAGACCTGGGCGTTGACTATGTTATGCTGTTTAACATTCTTCATGCTGAAAAACCTGAAACCTTGCTGAAAGAAGCCTACAGGATTCTAAGGCATGGCGGTAGGCTTGGAATTATTCATTGGAATTACGCTGCGACAACGCCTAGGGGGCCACCAATGGTTATTAGACCTAAACCTGAGCAATGCAGGAAGTGGGCTGAAATGGTTGGGTTCAGTTTTGAAAAGCAACTCGATTTAAAACCGTACCACTATGCCCTTGTAATGAGAAAGTGAAGTAAAATATTGCCATGTTTGGGAAGTTAAAAACGGTGTTTCAGAGTGCATAAACCCTTA
>CAYGJP010000061.1:0-10917 GCA_964350175.1 uncultured Candidatus Bathyarchaeia archaeon | reverse complement strand
AAGGTGACCGTGTTCCTGCTGATGCTAGGCTGATTGAGTCTTTTGACATGTGGACAAATAACGTTCCTTTAACTGGTGAATCAGAGCCACAACCCAGAAATGCAGAAACCATGAAAACCATTGAGAAGGCGTATTTGTATTCACCTAACCTTGTGTTCATGAGTACCAGCGTGGCGAAGGGGCAGGGGAAAGCGGTTGTTTACGCTACTGGTATGGATACGCAGTTTGGGAAAATTGCCAGCTTGACGCAGACGATTCGTGAGGAGGACAGTCCTCTTCAAAAAGAAATTGGACTAGCTGCAAAGTATGATTTTATAATAGCCATAGTTGTGGGCAGCGTCTTTTTACTGATCAATGTTTTGTGGTTAGATGTGGAGATTTCTAAGAGCATTTTCTTCATGATTGGTGTTATGGTGTGTTGTGTCCCTGAAGGGTTGCAGGTTACAGTGTCGAGTGCTTTAGCCATCAACGTGTTGAAGATGGTGAAGCAGAATGTTCTGGTTAAGCGGTTGTCTGCCGTTCAAACTTTGGGCAGTGTGACCGTAATTTGCACGGACAAGACAGGCACGATAACGAAAGGCGAGATGACAGTAAACAAGGTCTGGGTTAAAGACCGCGTTATGGAAGTTTCAGGTTTAGGCTACAACCCTACAGGCGAGTTCACGTTAAATGGAAACCCCTTGCAGGAGTCCGAAACTGTTGAGCTTGAGAAACTCCTCGAGATTGCAGCACTCTGTAATGGGGCAAAAATTGATCCTCCTTCAGACAGGAATAAGTCGTGGAGCGTGATTGGCGACCCAACAGATGGAGCACTGCTTGTTGCGGCGCTCAAGTATGGTTTAACTATTCAGGATACTTTAGCTGAGAAACCCATCGTGGATCTTTTGCCTTTCAGCTTTGAACGTAAACGAATGACTACTGTTCACAAAGTTAACGGGAATATTTACGTTTACACAAAAGGTGCGCCCAGAAGCATCCTTGACGTGTGCAATAAGGTGTTTGTTGACGGCAAAATTGAAGAGTTAAATGAAGAAAACTTAATGTGGACTGAATCGCGGATTCACGAGTTCGCAAATGAGGGGTTACGGGTCATCGCGGTTGCGTTCAAACAGCTTGAAGGCGCTAAGTACACTAAAGGAGATGATGTAGAAAAAGACCTCATCTTTGTCGGTTTAGCAGGCATGCGTGATCCTCCAAGGGCTGAAGTCAAGGACGCTGTTTTGAAGGCAAAACAGGCAGGCATCAAGACGGTGATTATTACTGGGGATTATGGTCCAACAGCGCAGGTTATTGCTAAAGAAGTCGGCATCGTGGAAGGGCAGTGTTGCCAGATTGTTCGCGGTGTGGACTTGGAGGACTTAAGCGACAAAGCCGTTGTGGATGAGGTTAAGAAGGGTAACGTGATTTTTGCGCGTGTTTCTCCTGAGCAGAAACTTCGCATCGTGAAAGTTCTAAAGGCAAGTGGCGAAGTTGTTGCTGTCACGGGTGATGGGGCAAATGATGCACCTTCGCTTAAGGAGGCAAACATTGGCGTGGCTATGGGAGCTTCTGGAACCGATGTTGCTCGTGAAGCAGCAGACATCGTCTTGCTTAATGACAGTTTTGAGTCCATAGTTACAGCTGTGGAGTCGGGCAGGTCAATTTACGAGAACATCAGAAAGTTCATAGTTTACGTGTTTTCACACAACTGGGCGCAGCTGGTTCCCTACGTGCTTTATGCTACATTAGGCATACCGTTGCCGTTGTTAGTGGTGCAGATTTTAGCCATAGACTTGGGCATAGATGTCATTCCCTCGTTGGCTTTGAGCCGTGAACCACCAGAACTGGGCATAATGCAAGAGCCACCACGAAGCATCAAAGAAAGATTGTTCACGCGCAAGGTTTTGGGGCGTTCGCTCTACATGGGCATAATAATCGCCATTGGCGCCATGATTGGTTGCTTTGGCGCTTGGACTGCTGGCGGCTGGTACTTTGGCATGCCAGTGACAGAGGCAAGTGCATTTTACACTTCAGGGGTGTACACGAAAGGTGTCACCATGGCGTTTGCTGGTATAGTTGTGGGTCAGGTAGGCAACGTTCTCGCATGCAGAACAAGCAAACAATCCATATTCAAAACAAGCCTGAAAACTAACAAATGGATAATCTTCGGCATAATTTCACAGCTGTCCATCTTATCGTTCTTAGTTTATGTTCCGCTGATGCAGCAGGTCTTCGGAACCACAGCACTAGGCTTTGCAGACTGGATATTCTTGCTGGCACTGGCAGGCATTGTGGTTCTTGCTGAAGAAATCAGGAAAGTCTTTGTCCGGCGGTTTTCTAAAACTTCGGGAAACTGACGCGTTCACCAAGACTTATACCCCCTCTATTTATAGATTCAACTAAAAGTTCATTGTAACGTGTTCTATTGTTCATAGCGGGAATCAAGGCGGTGGCTTGGGAATTTAGGAAAGGTTTAATGTATTTGGCTGAGTATTGGTTTTTGATGGTTATGATTGTTGTTGGTATCTCTGGTAGCCCACGGCAGCAAGCCACAGAACATGTCCTCGCGGAAGCGCTCCATATTCTGGAAAAAAAGGGTTTTGAGACACGGCTGTGGACTGTTCGGGGAAAGGACATTGGATTCTGCACACACTGCGACTACTGCCTTACAGAAAACCAATGCGTCCTCCAAGACGACCTGCAAGAACTATATGTGCAGCTTACGGAAGCAACAGGCATAATTCTAGCCACACCAGTGTACAACGGCGGCGTAAGCGCCCAAATCAAGGCTGTAATGGACAGGTGCCGTGCAGTAGTTGCCACAGACAAGAACGCGCTCAAAGGCAAAATCGGCATGGGCATCGCAGTTGGAGGAGACAGAGCCGGAGGTCAAGAACTAGCACTCATGCAGATTCACACGTTCTACATCTTAAACGGGATGATACCCGTAAGCGGCGGATACTTCGGAGCAAACGCTGGAGCAACCTTCTGGAGCAAAGACAACCTCGACGAGGCTAAGCGGGACGAGGAAGGCTTCCGCAGCCTGAAAAAAACCGTGAAACACTTCGCGCAATACCTGAACGATTACGGAAACCCGAAGGAGAAAACAGGAACATGACCGCGGAAAAAACTGAGACAAAAAAGCGGAAGGTAGCTTGGGGCATCAGCGGGGCAGGCGACAAAATTGAAGAATTCACACAAGTCATGAAAGATGTGAAAAAAGAGTACGAAGACATTGTGGACATTCAGGTTTTCATATCCAAAGCAGGCGAAACCGTCCTCAAATACTACGGACTGGAAAACGATGTGAAACAGAACTTCACCAAAGTCATGGTTGAAATGAACGCCAACTCACCCTTCCTTGCCGCATGGATGCAGATACACAAATACGAATTCCTCCTCATTGCACCTGCTACATCAAACTCCATTGCAAAAATCGCCTACGGCATCGGCGACACCATGCTCACCAACGCCGCAAGCATGAGCCTCAAAGCATTTGTACCCGTCTATGTTGTGCCCACCGATTTCAAGGAAAAAATCGTTTACACCAAACTTCCGAGTGGGAAAGAAATGAAACTGAGAATCCGAAAAGAAGACGCGGAAAACACACGAAAACTGGAACAGATGGACGGCATGACTGTTCTGGATAGCCCACAAAAAATCTCTGAAGTCTTCAAAAAATGGTTTGGGCAATAAAAAGCAAAAAGTTGCGGCTCACCGAATTGTTCCTTATTTTTCCCCTAATTTGGTCTAGATAATTGCGGGAATCAGCAAAGTAAGACCCACAAATCCCCCAGTCAGCAAGTAACTTGACACTAAATAACCGATTATAGCGCCTGGGCAAAGAAACGGCAAACCAGCTTGGGGTTTCCCTTTGAGGACAAACACCATAAGCGCCGCAAAACCGACAAGAGTACCTGCAATCACAGACAAAGCAATGCCCCACCCGTCAGGCACGCTGTGATAGGCTGCGGCAGCCAAAATGCCCGGAATCACCACATCGCCTGTTCCAAGGAAAAAGGCTTCACGTTTCTCGCCTTCGCTCAGTTTCTCTTTCAAGCTCTTTGTTTCATCAAGAAGCGAATAGCCTCTTGTTTTCGGAATAACGAACAGAATAGGCAGCTTCAAATCAATCAACGTGTCCGCCAAATCAATCATGTGCTTGGTTTTGTAAACGGAAATCGCGTCGTAAACCGCCATGCTTATGAGCAAAATAATCACGAGCAAAACGCTTAGCGAGATGCCCAGCATGGCTATGGCGCCGACACCTGTGATTATGCAAGTTATGTCTATTATGTACCATTCAGGATACTTGACAAGTAAGCCGACCAGCACGGCTGTGGCTGCAAGAGAAATTCCTAATGCCAAAGTTTCTGGAAGGGCGATATCCAGTAGAAGAAAGAAGACGTAAAGGCAGAGTATGCCTGTGGCGCCAAGAATAATCCACTGTATCACATCCTTCTTCCAATACTTGGCAATCAGCAATATGGCGGCGGTAAAAACGACCAAGATTATGAAGAACTCCACCAAGTTAAGCGGGTTAGTTGCATCCACAAACGCAACCGCACCAGCCGCCTCAAACGGTCCAGTTAGCAACAAAGCCAAATAATCGATTAAAACAAACAGCCCACCCATGAGAACCATAGGCAAAACATCGAAGGCTTTGGTTTTCGCACTCATGCCCCCTTATAAAACAAAATTTACTATTTATGCATATGCCAACTCCCGCAAAAGAAGCTGAGGCAAAATTTGAAGCGGAGACTTGAAAGTTTTATGCAGGGGGTATTCAGAAGAACGCTAACCAGCCTTCTCCTGAAGACGCTTCAGCACTTCAACAGGTACTGAACCAACGTGCAAGAGCCCAAGCTTCATACCGACGCTTAAACCTCAAACGACTCGCCAGTCCTTGGAGCCACCGCTTCCAAACCAAGCTCAGATTTAGACCAGTTCGCCAAGCGTTCACAGTTGACTTCTTCCCCGTGTACGGCAAAGACTTTGGGTTTCCCACTGATGTTTCGCAGTACCTCTTTGAGCTGAGTTGCTCCGCAGTGGCTTGAGAAATCGAAGTGCTTAACGGATGCTTTGATTTTGCGCACTTTCCCGTCGATGGTGCATATTCCTTTTTCTAGGAGCTCACGCCCAGGAGTTCCCGGAATTTGGTAGCTTACGAGGAAGACGGCGTTGTTTGCTTTTTTGCCGACTTTGGAAATGTAGAACTGGGAGGGTCCACCTTTCAGCATGCCAGCAGGTGAGATTATGACGCTGGGTGTTCTGAGGGCTCTTCTGCGGTCTTGCCAACCTTCCACCCACTCAACTGAGCGCAGGGTATCTGCGAACAGTTTGGGGTCTCGGAGAAATTCTTTGCCGTTCAAAATTATTCTGCTGGCTTCCCGCGCCATCCCATCCAAGATGACTGGGTATTTGAAGTGGTTACCCGCTAAGACAGTGGCGATTTCTTGTGCTCTGCCCACTCCAAAGGCAGGAAGCAGAACAATACCGCCTTTCTCCACAACCTCTGTGCATGAATCAACAAAACGCTTCTCCAGCTCAGGACGAGGCGTGTGATCTTCGTTCGCATACGTGCTTTCAGTTATGACGGCGTCTAAGTCGCCATAGTCCACTTTTGCGCCTGCGAGGAGTTTGCTGTCTTCAGTGTTAAAGTCGCCTGTGAAAAGTATCCGTTTGCCTTCGCCCTCTATGATCACGGATCCGCTTCCAGGCGTGTGTCCAGCGTTCAAGAGCTGAAACTGCATGTCCCCGACTTTTTCAGTTACACCATAATCTAGGTGTTTGCTGGTACGCATCATGGTTTTTAATTCTAGATATTCAAAAGGCAAATAGTAGCCTGAAAGATGAATGAAATCTTGGATCAGCAGTTGCGTCAGCTCCAAGTTCAGCCGGTTCGTGTACAGGGGTCTTTTGCCTTCAACGTAGAAGAGGGGCACTGCGCCCGAATGGTCTAGGTGACTATGAGTGAGGATAACGGCATCAACATCTTTCGGGGGCACATGCATGGGAAAACCGGGTGGACGGGTAAGCATTACTCCGTAGTCTAAGAGAAACTGGGTTTTTGCAGACTTTACGGTTACGCCCATTCGGCCTACTTCTCGTGCTCCGCCTAAAAATCCAACATGCAATCAGGGTCAATCCTTATGTTTGACAGCTATCGGAATAATCATGAAGGGCAGCTCTTTTAAAAATGTATTGACTTCTCAGTTTGCGAAACATTGACCAACCCTCTCGTTATAGCCTTCAAAATTTCATCTACATTCATGGATGCTTGAACCTCCGTGTAGACACTGTACAGTTCGGAGGGCTGGTGAGAATCGCTGCCAGCCACGCCAGGCAACTTCATAGATTTCGCCAACTCCTGCGCTTGTTTATTGGCTTGAGTTGAGGAGGCACCGTTGAGGACTTCTATGGCGGTCACTTTGCTGTCGCGTGCCAACTCGCCCAGACCCCATTCGCGGAAGGGGTGTGCTGCCACGCTGACGCAGGCGCTGTCTCTGGCAAAGTCAACCACGTTCTCTACGGTCCACGGTTTAGGCGGTAATTCTTCGGTGCCCAAAATTACGATGTCGCCTTGGGGGGTGCTGATTTCGACGCCTGGAATTATCAGAATGTCTGGATAAGGCTTGGCTAGTTGGCGTACGGTGTTTATGCCTTTGACAGAGTCGTGGTCAGTTACCGCTGCCACTTTGATGGTTGGGTGCGCTACAAGTTGCTCCACGAGGTTTTTGGGTGTGGTTTGGGAGTCATCTGAAAAGGTGGTGTGGATGTGTAAATCTGCCCGTATCAAGGTTATTCGCTCAGGTTAGTCTTCAGAATGTTCTCTAGCGAAGTTAAAATGTCTTTTCTATCATGCACTTTGACGGTTAAGGCGTTGAATTTTATGTTTTTTGTTTTGCAGGCTTTTCTGCAGGCTTTTTGGATGGTGGTGTTCCAGTTTTTGGGGTCGTTGAGCAGCACAACTGAGGGGTAGTTTGTGCGGGCTATGTAGTCTGATATTTGGTTGGCGACGTGTGCGATGGTTTCGTTGTCAAGGGGCAATGCTGTTTCGTGCTGTGAGAGGGGGTAAACTTCGTCCAGTTCTATGGGGATGATGCTGAAGGGGGCCGCGTAGAAGCACACATGTACTTTGCTGTCTGGTTGGTTTTGTTCCGCGTGGTTGATGGCTTGGCGGACTTTTTTGAACTCAACTGCTTTATGGAAAGGTTTAGTGCGTGTTTGAGGCGACAACAAGAGGATTTTGGCGTCTTTGGGTGGCTGATAGTTTTCTTGGAGGCGCTTTTGGTGGTGGGTCACTTCGGGACGCGAGAGTCCGATGGCGTCGAAGAAGAAGAATCCGCTGGGTTTTACGACTGGGCTGTATTTTTCTATGAAGCCTTTGTAGTCTTTGACTCGTTTCAACGCGGACAACAGCGCTGGGTGGGCGTGGGCTCTCATTTCGACGTGTTCCCAGAGTCTGCCGTCGCGGATGGATTGCTTTATGCGTTTAAGCTCAGCAACGCAGACATGCAAGTTGTGTTCCGCAAGGAAAACTTCCTTCTCCTTTTTGGGCATCTCCAAAACGGCTTTGGGCGTGGAGCTGGCGCATTTGGGGCATTGACATGGGAAGTAATCAAGCTCGTCAAGGTGCCATGTTCCGTTTTCGGTCATGTAACGGTTTTCTCTGGCGTAAAGCGCGTATGCCGCTGAATCGAATAGGTCACAGCCTAAAGCAACCGCCAAAGCAAACATGTGCGGATGTCCTGCGCCGAACAGGTGCAGCGGGCGCTCAGGTGGGAGGTTCATTTTGGCGGCCATTATCATGTCCACTAAAACGTCGTAGCGGTAGCTTTCCATAACTTCGGTTGGGCTGCCCAACGCGTGGATTTGGAAGGGCAGTTTGCCCATGGCTACGGCGGATTTGGCGACGAGGTCTAGGTGTCTACCGCCTTGGACGGGGCCAACCCAGAGGATGTCGTTGCGGGTTTTTTGCGTGAAGAAGGCTTTGGCGCGTTTGAGGGTTTCCGCCACAGTTTCTTTTGCGTGCTCTTTTTGGACGTGCCAGCCTGTGGGGATATCCAGTATGGTGGCTATGTCGCTGCCGATTTGTTCTTGGTAGTTTACGATTTGGGCTTGGTTTACTTCGACGTTGCCGTAGACGAGGATTTGGTATGCGCCTGAGTCGGTCATGATTGCTCCGTCGAAGTCTAGGAACTTGTGTAGTCCGCCTTGGTCGATGGGGCGGTTTTGGTAGCGTTTGTAGATTATGTAAGCGTTGGTTATGACGGCTTCGAAGCCAAATTGCTCCTTTAACCGCTTGGTAGATACGGGCTGGGTGCTGGGGTTGATGACTGGGAAAAGCAGGGGAGTTTCCACTGTGCAGGTTTTGGTTTTGAGTTTGCCGATTCTGCCCAGCATGTCTTTTTCTTTTGTTTCGAAGCTCATCGTGAACCTAAACAATTCAGTTCACGCGCTTATAAAAAACACTATCCCTCTCTGAGAAGCGGAAGTGTTGGGCTTGGAGCAGATGTTACCAAGTTTTAACCTTTGTAGGCGAGCCTACGTTTTTCCAGAAATTTAAGGTTGCCAAGTTTTGTCCTCTGATAGGACCCTATCGTTTCACCTACCCCCTCCCCCGGCCCTTTTTCAACAGGCTATTGACCTGAAAAAACGCCAATACGGAATAGACCCCCTATAGGTTACTGCATATAATTACTATTAGGCTCCAAATATGACGGTTTTACGCTATGTTGTTATTTGGAAAATACGGGGGTACGTATATCTGCAAAACTTTTCGCAGCAACCCTGAATTAGTCATGCTTATATCACAATGCCTCATCTAATACCACATTCGAACATCAGGTGAAGCAACGCATGGTCTGCAAAATCGTCATCTACGAAAAACCAAAACTCAACAACCCCATCCTCATAGAGGGCTTGCCAGGCATAGGCTTCGTAGCCAACATCACCGCCCTACACCTGATAAACGAGCTGAAAGCAACAAAGTTTGCTGAAATCATATCCGCCAGCTTCCAAGACTTCGCAGTCCTAACCGAAACAGGCACCGCACGTTCACCCATCAACGAGCTCTACTACGTTAAACGTGAAGACGGCGGACGGGACCTCATCATCTGGTACGGCAACACCCAAGCATTGACAACTCCTGGGCAATACGAGCTTGCAGGGAAAGTCTTAGACCTCGCGCATGAGTTAGGCTGCCGCTTCGTCATATCCATAGGCGGCTTCAAAAAAGAAAAAGTGGAAAGCACCCCCGCAGTTTACAGCGCCGCCACAGACCAAGCCAGTTTGAAGGAAGCCTTGGATTTGGGCACAAAAATAATGGTGGGGCACATTTTCGGCATCGCAGGCATAATCATAGGCATCAGCAGGGTAAGAAAAATCAAGGGTTTCGCGTTGCTCGTGGACACGCTGGGTATGTATCCTGACGCAGTTGCCACCAAGCAAGCGTTAATAATGTTGAACAAGTTTTTGAAGATGAATGTGGATTTAGCCAAAGTTGAGGCTGCGGCAGACCATACAAAGAAGCTGCTGGAGTCTTTTGGGTTAATCAGAAACATTCAAGAAGAAAAGAAGAAGGAAGAGCAGGCACTACGCTGGTTCATTTAAGCTTAAGCTTTTGCTTCGCTCATGAACTGCTCGTAAACCCGTTGCACTCGTTCAGCAGCTGGACCTGAACCTTCCACTACGCCGCGTTCGGTAAGTTTCACTTTGTCCATGACCCAGATGAAACCTTTGTCCTCGTAAAGCTTCACCATGGTTGGGAAGACTTTTTCGAGCCTTGAAGCTAACGCTGCCAAGTCAAAAGGCTTCTCGGTGCTGGAAATTTGGGCTACGACGCTTCCGTTTAGGAATATTCTGTGTGAAACTTGACCTGTTTCGTCTTTTGCTTCAGCTATGCATAGACTCAGATTATCAGGGTTAATGCCCGAAAGGGTGCCCGTGAATTTTTTTCCAGTGGTGGTTACAACTGTTACATGTTTATCAGCCAGCGCTGCAACTTCGGTGAAGAATTTTCTTTGCGCTAAAGACACATTTTAACCTCCATCTAACCCTTAGGAATGTACAATTCAACTATTTATATTGTTATTTGAAGATAAGAGCGAAAAAACACCAGTTATCACAAAAAAGCTACAAATACAATAGACAACTCTGATTTAGAAGTCCCACGGCGGTTTGGTGCTAAAGCCTTTAAATGTCCCAAAGTAATCATAGGAATTTACTGCGGAGAAGTTTATCATGACTGTACATTTTGTTCCGTGGAACACCTCCAACAACCTCCTTCAAGAAGCTGAACGCCTCTATGACGCGGCAGGCATTTTCAACTGCATACAAAAGGGCGACCTCGTAGCCATCAAACTGCACGTTGGCGAATTGGGCAACCCCTACTATGTGCAACCCTGTTTTGTGCATGAAATAGTCCGCAAGGTCAAGGAGGCAGGCGGCAAACCCTTCCTCACAGACTCCAACACATACTATCATGCCCAACGCAACAACGCCTACGACCACATGATTACAGCCTTGACGAACGGTTTCAACATGGCACCCTTCATCGTGGCAGATGGTCTTCGAAGCGAGAACTACAGAATCATAAAAACCAAAGGCATCATAGACGAAATAGAGGTTTCAGGCGCCATAGCTGAAGCAGACGCCATGATAGTCATATCTCACAACAAAGGTCACGAACTTAGCGGGTTTGGAGGCGCCATAAAGAACTTAGGCATGGGCTGCACGCCATCAAAGGGCAAGTTGCGTCAGCACAGGACAGTCGGCTTAGAGATAGACACTTCAAAATGTACTGGTTGCGGCAAATGCAAGGAAATATGTGAAATGCACCTGCCTGAAATCATCGAGGGGAAAGCCCAAAACACCTCGCCGCTGTGCATGCGCTGCCCCATGTGCATCGCCAACTGCCCGATGGAAGCCATAAAA
>CAYGJP010000060.1:0-11129 GCA_964350175.1 uncultured Candidatus Bathyarchaeia archaeon | reverse complement strand
TTTTTTTGTTTAGTTGTTGTTGTGGGTGGTTTGGTGTTTCACTACTTCTTCTGGGCTTTGTTTGGTTGGTTGTGTTTTGTGGTTGGGGTCTGGTTTGGGTTGCGTTCTGGTTGTGCAAGTTGTGACAAGCAACTGCGCAGTGCTGTATGGTGAGATTTTTCCTTTCTTCTTAAGAGGCGCATGGCAACCGTGTTTCTCGTTTTGCATCTATGCGCAAAGTACCCGTAGGAGGGCAGTGCTTATACAATTTGATTATACAAAACGTAGATACACCCACGCCTAAAACTGCTAAAGCTCTACTGCTCTCACAGACTATACCCCCCTCTACATATAGATTCTACCAAAAGTTCACTGAGATTCAGGATAGCTACTCGGAAAAGACTATACTCGTGAAAATGTGGATTCTAAAAAAACTTGAATGTAATTGATATTTAGATGCCTGAAGTCGCGGCGTTTATTCTTGATTTTTTGCTTACAATCTCATATATTTTAGACTGTAAAGACAGGGTATCTTCCAAAACTGATTCAAGCAATGTTGCAAATTTGCTTTTGAGGTCCTTGTCTTTTTTTATTAGTTCAATCATCTCTTCTATGTCTGATTTTTTCATTCTTTTTCACCTCTTAGCATTTTGTTTGATTACTTTTCAAATCGTGCTGATGATTCCCTACTGCGGCAAGTGTTACAATACCCCATTTCGTTTAGTTCTCACTCACCGCATTTAGGACATTGCTTGTCGTCTCTGGTGTCTTTAGCTTTATAAAAGTCAACCACTGAAACGACACTCTTACCGTGGAGAGAGATAAGTTAAGGTAAAAAGAGCCTTCAAATTAAAATTGGAGAGAAATGATAATCATCAGTAGGGTAGTAGAATGACATTCAATGGGTTCCCTCAGTATTTTGCGCTCTTTGCTGAATTAGAGGATTTGGTTAAGCAAAAATATCCTCACGAATACGAAACCTTTGGAGTTTACAAAATGGATTTGATTTTCAAACTCCGATATCTTGAACTTATATGTTTGAGATATGAGAATGACAAAAAGAAGTTGGAGCAAACTGGGAGAAGATTAAACAGGTTCATAGAGAATGTCAAATCGGAATCTCTTTCTCAAAAAGAATTGCAACAAGAAAGTGAAATCTTGGGGAAACACGGTATACAGTATCCTGAACTTCTAAATCTTGATATAGACAGTTTTTTCGTTTTTGCCAATATTCTTTTGGACCGCATTCCTTTTCTTCTGAGACCTTTATACAAAGGTATAGTAACGGAGCAAGACCTTAAAGCAAAATATCTAAAAAGTTTTAGGCGTCATCTCGATTGGTTCAAAAACAATCCTGAATCGGTGTTAGACCCTGCATTCTATGATAAAATGATATCCTTCAGAGAATGGTTCTATGAAAAATTGAGCGAACCAAGAAATGAAATAATTGTGCATCCAAGATGGAAACTTTGGCGTAGTGAGGTTAGTTTTAACGGAAAAGTGAATAAAGTGCGTTATGAGTTGCGAACAATCGGAGAAAAAAAAGTGTATATGAGGACGGAATCTAAGTCTAAGGAATTGCCCGAAATTTCTAATTTGTTCAAGGAGATAATCGAGTTTTTAGAATTTCTTAACGAACACTTCTCAGGAATTTTAAGGTAGGGTTCGGGAAGGCTATTTAGCAATTCAGAGCCTCTCCGCATTCCAGAGACCACATATTGCGGATTGGCAATGTCTCATTATTGTTTCAGAACGCTTAATAATTATTGCGCCAATTAATGCCATGCAGTTTTTCCATCAAAAAAGCCCTAACACAACGTAGTCTCTAAATGTTTTTTCGATTTTAGGTTTATGTTGTTGTGCCGTACATGTTGACTTGAACTGTGGCGTCTGTCGTTGCCGTGTTCACTTTTGCGTCCACCAGTATGGCGTACACTACGTTTTGTGACGGAAACAGCTTCAGCAAGTCGCTATCGTCCAGCCAAACCGAACCGCCTGCGCTGAACTGTTTTTCTACGCTGCTGGAAACCACGTTGTCCACAAACTCCAGCCTTACCCTGACTGTGACGGTTTCGTTGCGGCTGAAGCTGCCTTGCACGGTTATTTGGGGTTTGAAGCTTGTGATGGTGGCTGGTCGCATCTGAATAATTGTGGCTTGCCCATAATCAAACGAGCCAACTGGAACCGCAACGTTTTCCTGCTTGAACACGCCGCCTGCCCCGTAAATCCAACTGTTAAACGGATTGTAAATCCGCGCCGTCCAAGGACCCAGTATGCTGACGCCTGCCTGCAGAATCGGCGCCTGATGCGCAGTCCGCCCAATCTTCACCGCATAAAGCAACGCGTTGTCCAATGGCGCCGTGGCGAAGGACTCGAAGACCACGCCGTCCATGAGGGTCTGGTACATGGAGCCGTCCACTTGGAGTCCTGTCTGGTTGTATTGCCCAAATTCGCCCATCCAGATGCGGATGTTCTGCAGTTGGCTGTCAGTGAACTCCGCGTTCTTCTCCACCGTGATGGCAACGGAGTTGTCTATCAGGTTGAAGTAGCAGCGGTTAACCTCCGTGTTGCCAAAAGACCCCGTTGCGCCTGTGCTGTTGGTGCGGAAAACAAGGCTCTGCGTGCACTTGTTGAAGTGGATGGTATCAATTTTTGTGCCCTCCGACCACGTGTTCGTGTTCGCAAGCTCAAGCCCAACGGCGCAGTTCTCAAAAATCATGTTCGTAACCGTGGTCCTAAACGAGTTCTCAACTCGCAGGGTACCGTCTACAATTTTTAAACCCGAAACCTGATTATTCTGTGAATACTGGTAATCGTTGCCACGTATGGTGATGGTGTGACCGTTAAGCATCAGGGTTGCGCCGTCGCTGTCCAACCGCGCATTCTTCTTGTTAGCAACAAGAACATTCGAGTTCAAAACGTACTCATCAGACTTCACGAAAACGCTGTTTCCATGGCTGATGGCTTGGTTAAACACGTACGCCGCATCAGTTGAGTTGAAATCCACAAACCCTGTTCTGCCGTTTTTCGCCACAAACACGGAACCATTGTCCCAGTAACGGTAAATCACATAGTCATACTGCTCAATGGGCAAACGCGCATTCAAACTGTCAATTTCCAAGTTCAGCTGATTTTGAAGGTTGTAATCGGTCTGGTTTAACGCGGCATACGTCTGGTTTAACGCCTCATCCAAAGCCGCATAGCTTTCGTCAAGCTGCGTTTGCAACACATTTGTTCGATACAAAAGCAGAACAGAACTGACAACCGAAAAGGCAAGAACCACTACGAGTATTATCGTTAAATTACGGTTGGAAAGAGTCAGCTTCATCAACATGCTTCCTAGGCGGCAAACGCGTCGAAGTAAATGTTAGGGCGCTGTACGTTAAATAAAGTTTCCATGACCGACGAAGTTGAAGAAGTGAAAAGGTTGGATAGTCGGCAGATTCCCTGGCCAATTCTCCTCTCCCCAAGCTCCCTTTGCAAGCTGTCGCCTTAAAAATTTATGCCCACTCCCGAATCCGATTACTACGAGTATTCCAAGAACCAACCAAAACAAGACCCAAAACTGCAAGCACAAACCATAAAGCGCCCCCAACCAAACAATATACCAAACCAAAAACTCCAAGGTACTCACCATGCAAAAAGGATACTCACGGCTGCTTGGCGTCATCGGAAAACCCAACACAGGAAAATCCACCTTCTTTAGCGCCGCCACCCTCGCCACAGCCGACATAGCCAACTACCCCTTCACCACCATAAAACCAAACAGAGGCGTCGGCTACGTCAGAACCCCCTGCGTTCACACGGAATTCAAAGTCCAAGATAACCCAAACAACAGCCTCTGCCTAGACGGCGTACGCCTAGTCCCAGTTGAACTCATCGACGTCGCAGGACTCGTCCCAGGCGCATGGGAAGGACGCGGCTTAGGCAACCAGTTCCTAGGCGAACTATGCCGAGCAGACGCCCTCATCCACATAGTTGACGCCTCAGGAGGCACCGACTGCGAAGGAAAAGCCTGCAAACCAGGCGAACACGACCCCCTCGAAGACGTCAAATTTCTAGAACATGAGATAGCCATGTGGATAGGGGCAGTAATCAAAAAAGACTGGCGGAAAATTGCCCGCACAGCCGAAGCCGACAAAAAAGGCATCTTCGGACCACTCGAAGAACGCCTAAGCGGTTTAAACATAAAGCGAAACCACATTTTTGAAGCAATACGAAAAACAGGGTTAAACGCGGATAGACCCGCAGCCTGGTCAGATGAGGACTTCCTAAAATTCGTAGACACCCTACGGCAAATCTCCAAACCCATGCTGATTGTAGCCAACAAAATCGACCTGCCAACCGCCCAACCCAACATTGAACGCCTCAAACAACTAAACTACACCGTTATCCCAGCCAGCGCCGAAGCCGAACTTGCCCTCAGACGCGCCGCAGAAAAACAACTCATCGACTACCGACCAGGAGATGGCGACTTCAAAATTACAACTCCCGAAAAACTGTCTGCAGGCCAAATCAAAGGCTTAGAAGCCATCCGCGAAAAGATTCTCCAAGGCAACGGCGCCACAGGCGTCCAAGAAGCCATAAACACAGCATACTTCAAACTCCTAAACATGATAACCGTCTACCCCGTCGAAGACGTGGAGCATTTGGCTAACCACAACGGTAAAGTCCTCCCCGACACCTACCTCATACCGCACGGAACTACGGCTCGCCAATTCGCCTACATCATCCACTCGGAACTCGGCGACAGCTTCATCTACGCAATAGACGCGCGGGACCGGAAAAGAATCGGCGAAGACGCCATACTCAAAGACAAAGACGTCATCTCCATTGTAAGCGCCAAAAAACGCGCCTAAGTGCCGTAGCGGCGCTTGCGCCTCTGAAAAGTCCTAATCGCCCTAAGCAAATCAATGATGCGGAAGTCAGGCCAGTAGACATCCAAAAAGTAAAGCTCACTGTACGCGGACTGCCAAAGCAGAAAGCCGCTGAGCCGCTCCTCACCTGAAGTGCGTATAATCATGTCAGGCTCTTGGTTGGGCATATGCGACGTGTACAGGTACTTCTCAAAAGTGCGCTCATCCACATCCTCAACGTTTAATTCGCCGTTCTTAACTTTTTCAGCTATGGTTTTTGCGGCATCCACAATCTCCGCCCTGCCTGCGTAGGCAAACGCAAAATTCAGAAACTGCTTATCATAATCCGCTGTTGCCTTCTCCACATCCGCGATGAGTTGCTGCAATTTCTCAGGCAAAAGATTCACCCTGCCTATGACTTTGACGTGAACTTTGCTGCGGTGGATACGTTCGTCAGTGAGAAGTTTGAGGAATTTTTTCTGGGCGATCCGCATAATTTCCTCAACTTCGGCGGCTGGACGCTTAAAATTCTCCATAGAAAACGTGTAGAGCGTCACAAACTTGACACCCAACATTTCACACCACTCAAGGAGGTTTTCAACGGTTTCAGCGCCCTGCTTGTGTCCCAGCCACGGGTTCAGCTCCTGTGCGCTTGCCCATCGTCGGTTGCCATCCAAAATTATGGCGATGTGCTCAGGTCTCTCACCGCTTTTAACTTGAAACCACAGCCATTTCTCGTACGCTTTGTATGCGCCGATTACTGAAAGAAACCTTTGTAGCACCAATGTTAGAACCTCGCGTTTTTAAGCGTACTTAGACACGGACACCCTTTTCGTGCCAAAAATAAAGCCTTAACCGCTTCAATTAAAGCTTCCCCTAAAAACAACGCAATGGTGAACTTAGGTTTCTCCAAACTCGTCGACCTTTTCTTTTGAAATGGCAAAGAAACCTTTAGCTGACCTGTGGATAATGAGTATAACCAGAACAGACGCTATGGCTATCAGTATACCCACCACTATAGAGTAAATTAGGTTAGCGTACCCTAAAGCGGGGCTGATGAGTATGTCTGCGGCGCCGTCGAAAATCCAGCGGGACCACGCCACCGTCACCACCAAAACCGCATTTCGCAGCACACGCGCGTCATGTTCAAAGTACAGGCGTATGCCTCTCCCGAACAGTATAGTAGTTATGCCTACCACTATGAGGTCTATAGCGCCTTTGAGGAAGTAGCCTGAAATCGCTGGCAAAACACCAAGCCAAGCGCCGAAATCAACTGGGACAGGGTTAATTCGTCCCAAGGTGTTAGTGTATCCTGAGTAGACGCTGATTGCTATACACAAGACCCCTGCAATAGTAGTGTAATTTGCAATTTGAACAGGCAACGGAGGCGGCGAGTACTCTTTTACCCACTTGTAAAAGTCTTTAACTGACCGGTCAACTCCGAAACCTTTGATAAGCATGAAAACTCCGAGGACAAGGAGAATCGCAATGGCGTAGTAGTTGACCATGTCAAAGTATGTGAGGATGCCCCATATGAGCAAAAGCAAGCCCGGAAGCCCTAAGGCTATGCGGGAGTATTTGGGGTTTTCCACCAGCAGCTTTAGGTACCGCGAAAAGAGAGCCGCGGTTTCTTCGATTGACTCGCTGTGTTTCACAACTATACGTCTTACTGAGGAAACAGGAACTCGTGACTCCACCAACGGCAGAACCGCCTCGTCTGAGTAGCCATCCGTGACCAAGATTACTTCGTCGGCGTCGAAAGATTCCAGAATGGAGTTCAACTCGGCGACCAGTTTTCTGTCTGCGCCCACGCCGCCCATTTCAGACCCACATATCGTGGCGATTTCAAATATTTCTTCAGGTTTTTTCTCTTTTATAAGGCGGTCGTGTATGCTGACGGCTTCAAACATGGCGTTTGCGTCGGGTTCTTCAGGATCACTAAGGGCAAGAGCAACAGCAGCATCTAGGTTAGAGGGTCTTCCTACAAGTGGAGTTTTTATGCCTGCTTTGGTTCCAAGATCGCCATCTCTGTCCACACATAGGATCAGAATTCGTTTTTCGGTTTGCTCCCCAATGCCAGTCATCAGAGTTCTCTATTTTCTATATGTAACAGCTAGTTAAGTTTTAATCTTCCGTTTCAGAACCGCTGCTTCCTGCCATAAGCTGGAATTCTTGCCAGTTCAGTTTCTCTCCGCGTTGCAGTTTGTCTCTTGCTTGGGAACCAAGTTTTTCTTTGATTTCTTGGTCCTTGTTTTTCTTGGACTTCTCAAATTCGTCTCTAGCTGTTTCTTGTAGCGTTCTTCTATGCTCCATCAACCGTGTAATTTGGTCATGTAAGGGTTTGATTTGCTCTTTAGCCAATAGGTATTGCACATGCAGGTTTGTTGCGTCATCGCGGACTTTTGCCATTTCGTTGAATTTTATTTGCATTTTGGCGTGCAGTTCTTGGCTTTTCTTGGCATTTTCTGTGAGTTCCTTATGGAAGGCGTCTGCTTTGTCTTGGTAAACTTTGAGTTCGGCTTTTATTTCGCTGATTTTTTTGCTGTGCTGATCCATTTTCTTGTAGACAATCAGTTGGATTTCGAGTTGTTTGACTTGGTCGATGAGCCTTTTTTCTTCTTGCAGGTCAAGGGAGGTTGTTGCTATTCTCCATTCGATGGCGTCGAGTTGTTTCTGCAGATCGTGTCGATTTTGACCTGATCTTTTCTCTTTTAGCTCTCGGATCTTCTCGCTGTGTGCTTTTATTTCTTCGATGTAGGGTCGGATTTTGGTACGCATTTCGTCGCGTTGCAGTTTTAATGTTTTGACGCTCTCGTTGAGGGCGTCGCGTTCCTTTTTGAGATCAGTGATTTCTTGGCGGAGATTTTGGGCGTGCTGGTTGAGTTTGTCTCTTTTCTCTACGTGTTCAATTATATCGGTGTTGGTTTTGTTTAGTTGCTCTCTTACAGCATCGATTTGCTGGCTTACTGTCGCGAGCTCGCTTGGTTTCGATTCTTGGGTCAAGGGTTTTCCTCTTTCGCGCTAATCGGATAATAGGAATGTGAAATTCAAACTAATATTGGTTTCAGATGCTCCTTTTATGTTTGCTGGATGAGTGTTTCAGGTTCCATGGTTAGAAGTTTTAAATACTATGTTGTTTCATGATTTGTTGGCGAAAAAAGCATGAACTATGACTACAGCGAGCTATTGAAGCGGGCGCGCGCGCAAATACCCGAAGTCACTCTGAAACATGAGCGGTTAGAGTTGCCCCGATTGTTCGTTTCGATGGCTGGCATGCGCACAACGATTTCAAACTTCAAAGAGGTCGCAGACACCTTGGACCGCGACCCCCAGCACATCCTGAAGTTCCTGACGCGGGAGATGGCTACAGCTGCAACTTATCACGACGGGCGGGCGATTTTTCAAGGAAAGTTCCCCCGAGACACTTTTGAGCGGTTGCTATCGCGGTACATGGATGAATTCGTAATTTGCCCCGTATGCAAACGCCCCGATACAAAGGTATCAAAGGAGAAACGCCTTTCCTTCTTAGTGTGCAACGCGTGTGGTGCAAAGTCGTCTATTAAACAACTTTAGGAGCCCTGTTTACGGTGGACGTGTACGTTAACCTCAAGAAAGTAGGCAGAAACGTGCTCTTAGCCATCTGTGACAGCGAACTTTTGGGCAGGACGTTGCGTGAAGGCAAAATTGTTTTTCACGTAAAAGATGAATTCTACAACGGCGGAAAAGTCACTGTGGAAGAAGCAGTGGGCATGATTGTGAACTCGAACATCGTGAACATGGTGGGCAAGTGCTGCGTGGAAACCGCCATCGCGAAAGGCTACGTGCACCCTGACGCAGTACTGAACATCGAAGGCATACCACACGCCCAAATCATGAAGTTTTGACCCTGCTTTTGGACAAATGGTAAAACTTTTCTGTTTTCGTTTTTGAATAGTTTAACTTGCCCATTTCATGCATAGTTACCGTTTGATGAACGGAAACTTCTATTGTTGGTCAGTCAAGAAAAACTTCTGCGCTTTTTGAACACCGCAAAAGCGCCTAGGCATGCGGCTAACGCGGCGAGAGCGCCGAAGGGAAACTCTGGCACAACAAACAAGTTTCCGCCGCCACTTGTCTGCGCCGAACTTCCAAGGTAGCTTGCGTCTCCTGCAAATTCAGCTTTGATCACATAGTAACCGTTCGCCACAGAAACGGGCACATCCCATAGGAATTGATAGTAACCGTTCGCGCCGCTAACACAGACCCCTATTGGGCTACTTGCTCCACTGTTATATGAAATGGCAATTGTTTTGCCTGAGACACCTAAACCCCCACTTGTTAAGTACCCACTTATTGTAGTGGTTTGACTCCCAGTTTTGTCAACTGTCAGGGGACTGCAGTTTATAGTAAGCGACGTAGCCAATGGCGTTGTTGAAAGGGCGTAGTTTGCTGTAACAGTCGTGTTTGACGTTGGCACGGTGAAAGTTCCTGATGCGCCAGTTAACCCGTTTCCGTTTGTCCAACTTGAAAACTGATAAATCTTGTTGTCCAAAGAAGTAAGCGGAGTTGACGCCACGACAGTATGTGTTGATCCAGACTCCCAAATGAAACTCGTCCAAGGCACGTTCCAATAGTCATAGCCTACACCATCTATTGCAAGAACAATTCCATTAAGACTACCCAAGCCACTTGTAGCAAAAGATACCTTGACGGTAGTCTTTGCGTAGTTTGCTGTAACTGTCGTATTAGATGTGGGCACAATAAAAGTCCCTGAAGCTCCAGTTAGTCCATTCCCATTAGTCCAACTCGAAAAACGGTAAATATTGTTATCCCACCCAGTAAGAGGAGTTGACGCAACTACAGTATGGCTTGACCCCGCCACCCACTGAAAACTTGGCATGTTCCAATAGTCATATGCCGCGCCATCTATCGTAAGCACAACTCCGTTGAAATTACTCAAACCACCTGTAGCAAATTTTACGCTGACAGATGAAATTGCATAGTTCGCTGTAACTGTGGTATCAGATGCGGGCACGGTGAAAGTTCCTGATGAACCAATCAGCCCGTTGCCATTTGTCCAACCTTGAAAACGGTAAACATTGCTGTCCCAGCCAGTCAAAGGAGTTAACGCAACCACGGTATGAGTTGAGCCAGCCACCCACTGAAAACTTGGCATGTTCCAATAGTCATATGCCGCGCCATCTATCGTAAGCACAACTCCGTTGAAATTACTCAAACCGCTCGTCGCAAAGTTTACCCTGACAGACGAAATTGCATAGTTTGCTGTAACCGTGGTGCCTGAAGCTGGCACCGTAAAAGTCCCTGACGCCCCAGTTAACCCATTCCCATTGGTCCAACTTGAAAACCGATACACTTTGGTATCCCAGCCCGTAAGAGGCGTTGAAGCAACCACGGTATGCGTTGAGCCAGGCGTCCACTGAAAACTCTGCCAAGTCAAAGTCCAATAGTCGTACCCCACACCATCTATCGTAAGAACGAGTCCATTATAAGCGTTCAAACCATTTGTGGCAAATGAAACTTTCACTGTTGAAGTTGCCTGCGCTTGCGGGATATTTGGCGAAAAAAAGGCAATTGCCACTAAGGTAGTTACGATTATTAGTGCAAACATAGTTTTGTTTAACATGCCAATGTCGCCTTTCTGGACACTTCTATATCAATAGTCCAGAGACCAGTCCACATAAAACCGATATGCTCAAACAGGAATATTCTCAAAACCAGAATATCCCGCGTACCAAATTTTTGTCGTTCTTTAGAGGCTTTATGAATGAGGTAATTCTGTAGAATGCCTAAAGTTATAAGACAGGTTATTAATACATGAAAAGGGAGTAAAATTATGGTTACGAAAGGTCAACGTCGGTTGGGTAGAACTATAAGGAAGCTGGAAAGCAGCGTAGAATTGAGCAGCAAGGAAACCCAAGCCAAGGAATCAGAGAAAAAGTACCGGGCAAAAACAAAAACAGCTTCAGGGTACACAGAAGATTCACCAATCCAGAACTTACGCGACCCCTCACGCTACCAGAAAGACACCCATAAATGACGCCGAACATTATGACTTTGTTAACATGACATTTATGAAAACGTAACATGCAACTGGTAGTTTGGTGGTTTAGATGGTTGATAAGAAAGAGATTCTGAAGTGGAGCAAAAAATACGATAAAGACCAAGGCTGGTGGGTTCAAAAAGAAAGCGAGTTAGGCACCAAATTCCGCAAAAATAAAGTTTTAACCCGCGAAGACATAGCCCAAATAGTTGAATGGAAATTCAAAGGAGCTTCAGAGGAAAAAAAGAAACGCG
>CAYGJP010000059.1:6011-11134 GCA_964350175.1 uncultured Candidatus Bathyarchaeia archaeon | reverse complement strand
GAGAAGCCGTTTATGCTTGAAAGATAGCCTAAAAAAGAAAAGAAAATGGATGTTTAGCGAGCTCTAGATTGAACGCGGGGTTCCAGCAGGGTCCAGAGCCAGTCCACGAATTCTTTCACGTTCTTGGTTTGTATGTGCACGTCGCCGGGTCCTGTGATTGCCGTAACTAAGCCTTCTCCGCCCAGCAGGGTTTCTTTTAAGCCGCCGAATTTGGTGACTTTGTAGCTGCAGGATTCGCTAAAAGCGACGAGGTGGAAGTTGTCCACGATAAGCGTTTGCCCAGGCATGAGCGTGTGCTTGTCGATAGCGCCAAACGTGTTGATGAAGAGTAATCCGGTTCCAGTTGCGCGCAACATGAAGAGTCCTTGTCCGAATAAGCCTTTGGTGAAACCTTCCCATTTAACGTCTAAGTCGACGCCTGAAGTGCTTGCAATGTAAGCTGATTTTTGTATGATGTAGCCTTGTCCCGGTTTGACTTCGAGCATTTCTATGTCGCCGACTGGTGCGGAGACGAAGCCTGCTTGTCCTGGACCGACGTTTGCGGTGTAATCGTTGACCCAGAAACTTTGTCCGCCGATGATGCTTAAGCCTAAGGTGCCCCAGAGGCTTTTCTCGCGTTTCCTCGTGCGAGCTTCGATGGTTGGGTCCATGTAAGTCATGGCGCCGGATTCCGCGGTTATGCCTTCGCCTTGGTCAAGGTATACTACGAGCATGGAGTATGCGGGTTTGTATTTAATTTCGTATCTCACAAGTTTTCGCTTCCTTGTTTAGAATGTTATGCTGTTTTGAGATTTATGATTAACGCAGTTTTTCACTAGAATAATTATAAGTAAGAATATTCTTACTATATGACGGTGAAATCAGGATGGAAGTATCCACAACAAAAGTTTCCTCCAAAGGGCAAGTCGTCATTCCAGTAAATGTAAGAAAAGCCGCTGGCTTAAAAAAAGGCGAGAAAGTCATAGTTTTAGCGTTCGAAAACACCGTAGTTCTGAAGAAGATTACAGATAAAACCTTTGAAGAGACGGTTAAGCCGATTTGGGCTAGAGTTCAGCAGTTGGGTCTAACGGAGGAAAACGTAGACGCCCTCATCCAAGAAGCCAAAGCCAAGAGTAGTTCTTGATACAAACGTCTGGATTTCAGCGATGATTTGGGGCGGCTCACCCGCAAGAATCATCAAGGCAGTTGAAGATGGAAAAATCTGCATCTTAGCGTCGGAAGAAATTGTTGGAGAGATTAACAGGACATTGGCTTATCCTAGACTCAGGCAAGTCTACCAGAGCGCAGGGGTATGCCGAGAAGAACTAATTGAGACAATTTTGCGCATTGGAAAACTAATTGAGGTAACCAAGAGAGTTAAAGTTGTTCAGGAAGACCCCGCGGACAACAAGTTCATAGAGTGCGCATTAGCTGGCGAAGCTGGCTACTTGGTCAGTGGAGACAAACACCTCCTCAAGATAGGTTGCTATAATAAAACGCAGATACTTCCAGTGAGTGAATTCCTCAAGATTTTAGAAACAAAAAAATCACCTACCTGAATGAAGATAATCGGAGTTTCTATTTACACCCAGAACTACTCAAAAAGCCATTCCCTGAAGACTTCAACACTCTAAAACCCAAACTAAACGCCTACGGCAACTAAAACTGCCCTGGATTACCGTAACAGAATAATACAGGCGGATTACATACAAAACTGGATTTGAAACTCCCATGCTACGCTTAAAGATTGCAAAGGTGCTCCTCCATGAATAGCTCTGCTTTGGCGTACGGGAAAAAACTGTTCAGCATAGCCTTGATTTTCAACGCACTGGTCTGCATAGTTTACGCGGTTGGGCTTTTAACAGGATTTTACACAGCTAACTGGATACTTTACCCACCATACATTTTTGACGGCAACCTCTTCTGGGCAGTGATTGCGGCTTCGATACTGAATATTTTTCCAGCCGCGTACATGGGACAAGTTAAAACTGGCAGGCTATGGTTTCACCATTACGTCTACGGCTTTATAGTCTTGGTTTTGTCGGTTGCCTTCCTCGTAGTATGCACATCCGTTTCTCTGCTCAGCCTGTTCACCTCAAACATAACCGATGTCTCCGTCAACGTGGGCAGGTTCTTCATGTTAGGCGGCTTAGCCTTGGTCTTGGATGATTTGCCCGATGTCTCAAACAGAACGGCGTCCTTCATTCGCCGTTTGAAGTCAATGGCGCATCAGGGGCGCAAAGTAGTTCAGGCAGTTCAAGGTCTGCTGGGCTTTGCGTGTTTGTATTTTTCTGTGGCTATCAGCGTTGGGATGGCACAGAATCCAGGGTGGGTTACAGTGGCAAATTTGGTTTTTGTAGGCACGCTAATTATTACCAGCCTCACCTCATTTTGGAGTGTCAAACGAAAAGTCTGGCACAAAATCACACCCGAATAAAAATACAAACCCCAAAAAGGCACACAAAAAAGCGTCATACTCGTAGTAAACTTTTGGTCTACTTGCAAATAGAATCTATAAATAGAGGGGGTATAAGCTTTGCCGAGCGCAACAGTTCACGTCACCTGCAAACGCGAAAGGAACTTGCTTTCTGTAAACGAAAGTGAAATAAGAACCCAACACGAGCTTAATTCTTCACTGGAGCTGAGAACATGTCAGGCACAGAAACCCTTCTCCCCTTCATGAAGGAGAAAAAGAAAGGCGACGAAGAGCAACCCACGATAATTGTGGACAGCCGCGAAGCCAACACCGCAGCAAAAATCGTAAAAGGCTTACTGGAAAAAGGCGTAAACGTCAAAACGGCTGCCCTCGAAAAAGGCGACTATATCCTGAGCGACCAATGCGCCGTAGAACGCAAAACCGTCCAAGACTTCGTTTACACGCTCACACGCAGATACCTTTTCGAGCAAGTCTTCAAGCTCAAAGAGGCTTACCCCAAATCGCTTCTGCTCATAGAAGGCTACTTGCCCATGATTTACAAGTTCAGCCACATCCAACCCGTCGCCGTTTGGGGTGCAATGTTTAACCTAGCCAAAAACGGCGTAGCCATGGTTAACACTTCAAGCTACAAAGAAACCATAGACTTCCTGTGTGTAGCTGCAAGGCAAGAGCAGATAGTGGAGAAACGTTCCCCAACCGTTCACGCCTTCAAAAAGAACGAAACCCTCTCAGAAGCACAAGTCTACTTTGTCGCCAGCTTACCCAACATCGGCAGAGAAAAAGCCACCGCCATCCTGCAGTCTTACCAAACACCCCTAAACGCCATCATCAACATCGACGACTGGACAAAAACCGTGCATGGACTTGGACCTGTGATAACCAACAAAGTCAAAGACGTTCTGACCACTCCATACAAGGAACAGCCAGAATAGACAAAAATTTCCCCCAACAACTATTGTTGGCATCTACGGTATTCTCAGATTAAAGTAATACCGAAAAATGGGTAACTCAGTTGTGCTGAGTGTATGATTCACAGGCTTCTCAGAGGGCATCAGATTTTGCCAGCTACCCCATTGCGCTGAAGCTATTGAGCTTTCTGCATAACAACGATTCGGTTTTGGACTGATGTGTTAATGTCATCAAAGAGCGTGTCTTGAGCCCATTTAGGCAAGTTGGTAACCTGATTCTGTACTGTGGACCATATGTGTACCCATTTTTTGTATGCTGCATCTTGTTGCCCCCTTCTTTGAACACTGGTTTTCTCCATTTTTCATCTCCTCTTTTCCTTTTTTGTGTCCTAAAAATTAGGATGTTATGTACGCGAATGCAAAGGGTTCCATTGTTTCTTTCTCAATTGATGGCAGCACATTTTGCTGTTTGGGCACGAAAACTTTCATGCGCCCTCTTTTTTGTTTACTAATCAACCCCCTACCGTATAGCTCGTTGAGGAGTTTGCTCTCAAATGCCCGACTTTTTCCCGTGACTCGACCCACTTGACTTGCAGACCCCCCGCCAAGACTTGACAGTGCTGTAAGAGTTGGGGTAAATCTGCTGGAATATTGAACTTGCACTTGTGGTAGCCCACTCACTTTGGCGTCTATGACTTCTAGTCTTTTGAGGACTTTTTCAAGAGCCATAGCAATTTCAAATGTTCTCATATTTTTTACTATCCCCTCATTCTAAGTGAGTGGTGTAGGCAGGGTAAGTATGTTGTGTGACTGCACATTTGTAGTCCCAGTGACACCTGAAGAGGAAATTTAGTTGGCTTACAGTTCTTTTGTAGTAGCGTATCCTATTCCGTGATAGTTACAGCTGTCTGTTTCTTTCTAATTCGCTGCTTTCTCCGACTGACCCTTTCGGGCTTGGTCTTGAGGTGATAGCATAAAGATTTCAAAAGGGTGTACGAACGTATTTCTGCAGGGCAGTTCTTCGGCATCGTCCGAGAAGACAAGAAGCGAAAATGAAGTGCCCCTGTATATGTAACTGTTAAAAACAATCAACAACTATTTATTAAGACACTGCGTGGAATAGTACGTTTGTAACGGTGACTAAGGCAATGAAAACAGTTATAGTTCAGTTTCCCTTCGGCGTTGTGGCTTTCGACGAAGAAAACAACATAGTGGCCAGAGTGATGTTTCCCAAAAAGCCACAGGCAGCAGCCAGAGCAATTGCCAAGCTGGATTCTGGAAAACTATCCGACCAAATCACAAATCTAATCACCCAGCTGCAAAGCGCTGGTTATGACACGTTCGCATTTGACAGCCAAACATTAGCGGATGAAACCAAAAGAGCAATGGGCATAACAGTTGAAGTGGCTAGACCACAAGAAACCGAACGGATCCATGCCAGCAGGGAACAAATTGCCATTGATACAGGCTTCGTCAAAGATGCCGCAGAACTTAACCTGTGGACACGAAACGTCAGTATGGAACTCGCCAAAGTCCAAGTCAAAGGCGCAGCAGAAAAACGTGACCTCATCGTCGGACAAGCCATCCAAACCCTCGACGACATAGACAGGACACTGAACCTGTTCATGGGGCGACTGCGCGAATGGTACGGCGTACACTTCCCCGAATTAGACCGCTTAGTCGAGAAACACGAAACCTACGCACGCATAGTCACGAACCTAGGCCAAAAAGAAAACTTTACCATTGACGCCCTCGAAAAAGAAGACCTTCAAAAAAATAAAACTGAACAAATCAGCAAC
>CAYGJP010000059.1:0-6001 GCA_964350175.1 uncultured Candidatus Bathyarchaeia archaeon | reverse complement strand
CCCAATCATCCATGGGCGCAGACATCACCGAAATTGACCTTGCACAGATTCAAGCACTCAGCAAAGACATCTCAGAGATGTACAAGCTGCGCGAAAGCATGGAAAACTACTTGGATAAAACCATGGAGGAAGTCGCACCCAACACCAAAGCAATTGCAGGTGCACTTTTAGGCGCACGTTTAATAGCCATCGCAGGTGGACTGCGAAATCTTGCAATGCGACCAGCCAGCACCATGCAAGTTTTAGGCGCAGAAAAAGCGCTCTTCCGCGCCATAAAAACAGGCGCAAGACCACCCAAACACGGCTTAATTTTCCAGCATACGCTGTTGCATGACGCTAAGCGGTGGCAACGAGGAAAAATTGCACGCGCCATAGCAGGTAAACTAGCCATAGCCGTCAGAGCCGACGCTTTCGGCGGTGCGTACAGCGGCGACAAACTCAAAGCCCAGCTAAATAAAAGAATTGAAGAAATCCGCCAGAAATATCCTGAACCACCACCAATAAAAGAGCAACCGCGTCGAGAACAAAGACCCCGTGAGTTCAGGGAACGCAGAGACTTCCGAAGCGGCGGCGGTGGAGGATTCAGAGGTCGCGAAGGTGGCGGATTTAGAGGCGGCGACAGAAGTCGCGAAGGTGGAGACAGGCGATGGCGAGACAACAAGGGCGGCGGCCAGAAGTGGGGACCAAACAGGCGTGCAGGTTCGAGTTAAACCTCATCCCCAGTTTGCGGAAATATACCAAATTACGTTGGAAGATGGCGCACACAGGCTAGCCACTCGGAATCTTGCGCCTGGTCGGAATGTTTATGGCGAGAAACTCATTCGCGTGGAAGGCGTGGAATACAGGGTTTGGGACGCTTTCCGAAGCAAGCTTGCAGGCGCCATTTTGAAGGGGCTGCAGACAATTCCGATATTGCCTGATCAAAAGGTTCTCTATTTGGGTGCGGCTTCTGGAACTACACCTAGTCATGTTTCAGACATTGTAGGCGGCAATGGACATGTTTACTGTGTTGAGTTCGCTCAGAGAAGCCTCAGGGAACTAGTCGATAACGTTTGCACGCACAGGCTCAACATGTCGCCGTTTTTAGCGGATGCACGGATGCCCCAGAAGTACAGCATGTTTATTCCGGGCAAAGTGGACACCGTTTACTGTGATGTTGCGCAGCCTGAACAAGCCAAATTGTTAGCGGATAACGCTGACGTTTTCCTCAAGGCGGGTGGCTGGGTGATGTTGGCGGTGAAGTCGCAGAGCATCGATGTGACCAAAGCGCCTTCAGAAGTTTACCAGCAAGAAGCTAAAGTGCTGAAGAATCGGGGTTTCCGCGTGGAGCAGGTTGTGGATTTGGAGCCCTACGACAAGGCGCATGCGATGATTGTGGCGCAGCGGTAGTGCCTTGCAGATTTAACTTTCTCACATTTTATGCTGAAAGTATGGTGTTTATACATCCCAGAGTGGTCGCCGTTGGCTTCGCCTTCTATTTTTCCAAGAAGACTCGGTGGCTATCTTCTAAGTCAATTTCGTCTGCGTGCTTCCCTGCTGGCTCTTCGCGGCTTTAGCTGGCTTCCACGATTTCCTTATACAATCAGGGTAGTCTTCATGCGTTTTTAGCCATTCAGTCATGAAAATTGATGTTTTAGGGTCTGTTAAGTATCCTGTGCCAAAGTCGCCATATTGCTCGCGCAGCAGGGCAATTTCTTTGTCGCGTTCCACTTTGGCGATGATGGATGCGGCTGAAACTACAGGGTAGGTTTTGTCCGCTTTATGTTCCGCGATTATGCGTGTTTTGAAGGCTGATGCTTCTTGGATGTGGCTGGCGAAGCGTTCCGCAATGACGTCTGCAGCGTCAACGTAGGCGATTTCTGGTTTGAGTTCGGTTACTATCTGCGCCATGGCTTCAGCTTCAAGCCTGTTTAGCTTGTGGAGTTTTCGGTGGCTTTCGACAGCACGGTCAATTTGCTGCGGCGACAATTTTATGACTTCATATTTTTCGGATAGACGGGTGATTTCTGGGATTAGTGCTTCACGTTTTTTCGCGGTTAAAAGTTTGGAGTCTTTTACGCCGAGTTGCTCAAACAATGAGGCGTTTTCTTGTTTGATGAGTATGCCAGCTATGACGAGTGGACCAATTACGCAACCTCTTCCTGCTTCGTCGATGCCAGCGATTAGCATGCCAGATTTCACCTTTCTGCGCTATGCGCTTAGTGGGTTCTAGGCTATAACGCTTTCATAACTAAATATTTTCGTGAGCTATGTGGTAAGGCAAGAACTACTGTACTCGGCAGAGTATACCTACATTATATAAAGAATGAATAAGGAAGTGAACTGTTGGTTCATTACTTGTAAACTTTCATTGTTGTCTCATCGGAAGTTCTACGGTGAATTGGGCGCCTTTGCCTTCTTGGCTTTTGAACTTTATTGTTCCTCCGTGTGCTTCTATGACGCGTTTGCAGACTGCTAAACCAAAGCCTTGTCCTCTGGATTTGGTTGTGAACAAGGGCTTGAAGATTTTTGTTTTGATTTCTTCAGGTATGCCTACGCCTGTGTCTTCAAAGTTTATGAGTATTTTTTCCTTTCCCTTTGATGTCTTTTGCTTCTGAGTTTTTACTGTGAGTACGCCGCCTTCTGGCATGGCTTGCACAGCGTTAGTTGCCAAATTTATAAAGACTCTTTTGAGGAGCTGCGCGTCTGCTGTAATTTCAGGTAGGTCTTGGTTGATTTGCGTGTAAACTTCGACGTTTTCTGGAAGGGTGACTTCAGCGAGTGTGACGTTGAGGAGCTTCTGCAGGTTCACAGGTGCCTTATCGGGCGTGATGGGTCTGACGAAGTTTTGTAGGTCTGAGACAATTTTGTCCATGTAGTTTATCTGGTCATCTATGATTTGGATGCTCTCTTCAAGGCTGCTTTTTGCTTCACTGCCGGGTAACTGGGCCAGTTCTTTTTTTGCTAGATAAGTTTCTCCGCTGATGGTCTGCAGAGGATTACGCAGGTCGTGTCCAACCATGCCTGCGGTTTCGCCGATTGCTGCTAACCTTTCAGAATTCTTCAGTGCCTTGGTTCGCTCTTCGACAAGCTCCTCTAGCGTTTCCAGCACTCGGCTGTTCATGAGGGCAACGGAGGCGATTTCTCCAAATGCTAATGCCATGTTAGCGTCATGCTCGTCGAATCCACTTGGTTTGTTGGCGAGTCCCATTACCCCGACTGTTTTCTTGTCTATAACCAAGGGCGCAAACAGAACATTTTTGAGTGCCACATGTCCGTTAGGCATCAATTTTGCCCATTTGCTCCGAAGAAAACTGTTGCAGTAGACTACTTTGTCTTTGTTGTAGGCTTCCGCGCGTAGTCCACGGATAGGCATAGGTAAAGAAGGGTCGACGCTGCAGGGAAGACCGCCTGCATCCAAAAACAAAACTTCATTTTCTTCACCCTTCTTGCTCAAAAGGGCAACGTAGCCAGCATTGGCACCAAGCAGTTCTTTACAAGAATCAAAAATTAACCGTGCCGCCTTCTTGAATTCGTGATGCTGCAAAACCGCTTTTGACGCTTTTAAAAGAGCTGAAACCTCCAATTGGCGGCGCTGAGAAGCTTCAAGACTATCAACCAGCTCCTTTTCTAATTCTTTGCGCGCTGTGATGTCTTGGACAGTGCCAAACCCGCCCAGAAGCACGCCTTCACTGTTAAATTCAAGCTCGGCTCTTTCACGTACCCACTTAATTTCTCCGTTGACTACTATTCGGTGCTCTATGTCATAAGGTTCACCGCGAAGAGCTGCCTGCCATTTTTTGTCAACATATTTCCTGTCATCTGGGTGAATAGCACTAAGAAAAGTCTCATACGTCAAAGGCGTGCCCAGTTCAACACCGAACATCCTGTAAGTTACATCAGACCAAAGCAGCACGTTACGTTGAACATCCAACCGCCAACTTCCAGTTTTAGCAACCTCTTGTGCTCGGTTCAAATCAATTTGGCTTTCTTGAAGTGCTTGCTCGGTCTTCTTGCGCTGCAAAATATCTTCAACCAAACTCCACTTCTCGCCCTGCTTAAGCAAGGTGCCCATATGATTGCGCACTACATCGAGGGCATCGGTGCCGCTGCATTTCTTAAGACAGTAAGTGCATAAGGCAATCATTTTGTGCTCGCAGACGATAGCGTTAATGGTTTCTTCGTAATCGGCAAAGTTCTGCCAAAGGTTGCGTTCAATCCAGAAAGTGTTTCCTGTGACGCGCAGTCCCTCAAAGCCATGGTTCAACGCGTTTGACTCTTTTTCGACCCAGCCTTGCAGGATTCTGTCTGCGTCAAACTTGCCGCCTAACAAATACCCGTTCTTATAGGAAACAATTTCGATTTGTCCTTTTCGGAAATACTCGTCCAAGTTGGGAACTGCTTTCGTCAGTGCCTCCTTTGCTTCTTCCACTTCCAAAGGTGGCGACGTCACCCAAATGCAGAACTCATGGCTTTTTAAGCCCTCAGTGAAGTAGGGGACTAAGATGTCGATTAGGTCTTGCTTCGACTCATAAAACTGGCAAAGGTGTGTTCCCCATGGAATAGCCCCGACAATGCTAATTCCAGAATTTCTATAAGCGACAGTTTCCCCTGTCTTTACCATATGTATCTCTTCCGTCGGATTAGCAGTATTTTAGCGCCCTCTCCAATAAAAGGCTATGTAAACTCCAAAACGAAAATTTGAGGCTCCAAAAAACATATACAGCAGTTTACCTCGCTTATGCGTAAGCGTACACACATAACAAAGCACACCAGCCAATAGCCGAACAAGAAATCATGCAGCAAAAATCAAGCTGCAACTTATCATTTCTGTTTCGTTTTGTTTAAATATTAGTGTTGTAACTCTAACTGTGCAAGAGGATATATAAGAATGGGTTCAAAGTCTCCAAGAGGCGAATTCGCTGCTCGAAAACTCCAAAAGAAACGGAAAAACTTCCGTTGGAGCGACAGATACTATAACAGACGCATGCTTATGCTCGACGAAAAAGTTGACCCCATGCAAGGGGCACCCCAGTCACGAGGTATAGTTCTCGAGAAAGTGGGTGTCGAATCTAAGCAGCCTAACAGTGCCATCCGCAAATGTGTACGCACTCAACTTATCAAAAACGGGCGCGTAATAACCGCGTTCCTGCCAGGAGACGGCGCACTCAACGTTGTAGATGAACACGACGAAGTGGTTGTCGAAGGCATCGGCGGAACCCGAGGTGGCGCCATGGGCGACATCCCAGGTGTACGGTGGAAGGTCTTTATGGTTAACGGCGTAAGCCTTAACGAGCTGGTTTACGGGAGAAAACAGAAACCCGCAAGGTGATATGTATGAGCACAACCACAACTCAACCAGCACAGCAAGCAGAAATCAAACTTTTCCAGAAATGGAGTTTCAAAGAAATCAAAGTTAATGACCTTGGCTTACAACGATACTTGAATTTGACGCCGATGGTGGCGCCGCACAGCATGGGCAGACACGAACACCAAAGATTCCGCAAAGCCAACGTCAACATAGTTGAACGCTTAATCAATAACATGATGCGCCCGGGCAAAAACGCCGGCAAAAAAGCCAAAGCCGCTAACATAGTCAAACAGGCTTTTGAAATTATCAATTTACGCACGGGCAAAAACCCAATCGAAGTTCTAGTTCGTGCAGTCGAAAACAGCGCACCCTGCGAAGACACCACACGCATCAGCTACGGTGGAGTCGTCTACCACTTATCAGTCGACGTTGCACCTCAACGCAGAATCGACCTCGCCATCAGGCACATAACCGAAGGCGCCCGAGCAGCCTCAGCTAACAACCCACGCTCAATCGAAGAATGCATAGCCGACGAACTTGTCTTGGCAGCCAACCATGACATCAAGAGTGCAGGCATCTCCAAGCGACACGAAATTGAACGTGTAGCTCAATCAAGCCGATAAGCGCGCTATCTTTTTCTTTTTCCTTTTCACACGTTTTTATAAAAACCCTAGCAGAATACCTGCCGCGTTAGCGGCAGGATGAATGCGT
>CAYGJP010000058.1:5115-11357 GCA_964350175.1 uncultured Candidatus Bathyarchaeia archaeon | reverse complement strand
TAAGAGAAATTTAAAATACTCAAGGTTATTTAATACTGCAGAACAACAACCAAACAAGGACAGATAGACATGAGCGAAACAGGAACCTTCTGGATTAGCCTCACCGAAAAACTCTTCGGCTTTCTCCTCATAGGCTTAAGCCTCTTAACGATTTACTTCACCGCCACCAGCACAACTGTTCTAGGCGCTTACAGCGGCTTATTCGGCTTTCTAAGCGTCATAGTCATGATTGCAGGCGTATTCCTAATAGTCGTAAAACCCCCAGAATAAAACTGGGCACATCCCCTTTCTATCAACCACAATTTTAACTCCACTTCATTTCATGTATTTACTCGGGAACTAGCATGTTTGCAATTGGTCATTTCGCACTCGGATACCTCACAGGCAAAGCCTCAGCCACACTTCTCAAAACAAAACTAAACCTCCCCCTGCTCCTCGTAGTATCAGTCATACCCGACATTGACCTTATCCTCCAATTTGCGGAGCCATCGCTCTTCATGCACCGCGGACCCACACACTCCATAATCGCACAAACCGCAATCATGATTCCCTTCCTGATAATCTACAGGAAAAAAGCACTCCCCTACTACGCAGCACTAATGTCACACTCACTTCTTGGCGACTTCTTCACAGGAGGCTTCGAAATGCTCTGGCCCATCTCCCAAGGATGGTTTGGCACCCTAAACATAGACGTCATGAGCCTAACCAACGGAGCCATCGAGCTTACCCTGTTCGCCATTGCACTACCCCTCATGTTCAAAACAAAAGACATCCAAACACTCCTAAAACCCAACAACCACAACCTCATCCTATTCATCGCCTTCGGCGCAGTCCTAGGACCAATGCTTCAGATAGGCCAAGGCACCGAAATGTCCCTGCCCACGCTGCTCATGATTCCCAGCATATTCTACCTGTGCCTGTTCGCGTACTCCATGCTTATTGAACTAAACGCCAGACAAAACAAGCCACCACCCAAAACCTAACCGCAACCACAAACCTGCAAGCCGAGTATTTATTAACCAACAACTCATTATTCTGAACACCCAAATCACCCACAACCACAAAAGAAGGTTACACTACACATGCCTATCCGCCAACCAATCGTATGCGTTCTCGGACACGTCGACAGCGGCAAAACCCTGCTCTTAGACAAAATCCGAAAAACCAGCGTCCAAGCCAGAGAAGCAGGCGGAATCACTCAACACATAGGCGCAAGCTTCTTCCCCGTTGAAACCCTCAAACAACTCATCGGCACCTCACTTTCCTCACTTAAAAGCGAAATAGAAATCCCCGGCTTACTTGTCATAGACACACCCGGACACGAAGCCTTCACCAACCTAAGACGCAGAGGCGGAAGCGTAGCAGACATAGCCATCTTAGTCGTCGATGTGCTCCGCGGCTTCGAGGCGCAAACCTACGAATGCATCGAAATCCTCAAAGCCCGCAGAACGCCCTTCATTGTGGCGGTGAACAAAATTGACCGCGTTCCAGGCTGGAAAAGCCAACCTGACACAGCTTTCTTGAAGTCTTACGCCGCTCAAAATTCTTATTCCAAAGAGGATTTAGATAACAAGCTCTACGAGGTCATGGGCTCTTTCTCAAGGCTAAAAATCAGCACCGACCGTTTTGACCGCGTCAGAGACTTCACCTCCACCGTTGCCCTAGTTCCAGTGTCTGCGAAAACCGGCGAAGGCATAACTGAACTTCTGATGGTTCTCATCGGCTTGACCCAGCAGTACCTCAAAAAGCAACTGCAGACAACCGAAGGTGCCGCAAAAGGCTCCGTTCTGGAAGTGAAAGAAGAACCCGGCTTAGGCTTGACGCTTAACGCCATAATCTACGATGGCACCCTGCAAAAAGACGACCTCATCGTGGTAGGTGGCAAAGAAAAACCCATAGTTACCCGCATAAGAGCCATCCTAGTTCCCAAGCCTATGGACGAGATGCGTGACCCACGAGACAAGTTCAGCTCGGTTGACTCTGTTTTTGCAGCCGCAGGAATAAAAATCGTCGCCTCAGGCTTAGAAGGCGTCCTCGCTGGTGCACCCTTGTACGCTGTTGCCCAAGGAGAAACCACGGAAAAATACTCCAAACTCATCGAGGATGAAATCAAGAAAATCCGAATCGCCACCCAAATTGAAGGCGTAATCCTCAAAGCTGACACACTGGGCTCACTGGAAGCCATCGCTGAGCTTCTCAAGCAGAAAAACGTGCAAGTACGCATCGCCGATGTGGGTGATGTTTCTAAACGCGACATTATCGAAGCCTCCGCAGTCAAAGCACATGACCCCCTGCAGGGAGTAGTTTTGGCTTTCGGCGTCAAAGTTTTGCCTGACGCTGAAGAAGAAGCCACGGCGAGGGGCGTTCAGGTGTTTAAGGAGCAAATCGTGTACCATTTAATAGAAAACTATGTTGGCTGGGTCAAATCGCGAAGTGAAGCCAAACTTGAGCAGGAACTCGAAAAAATGGTCAAACCCAGCAAAATCCAAGTTATTCCCGGCTACATTTTCCGCAGAGCAAAACCCGCCATATTCGGCGTCGAAGTCTTAGCAGGAACCCTAAAACCCAAAGTCTCGCTGGTCAGGGCAGCAGACGGCGAAGACATCGGTGAACTGCAGCAGATTCAGGACAAAGGCAAATCCGTGTCCGAAGCCACACGAGGCATGCAGATTGCGGTGTCCATGGATAAGCCCACCGTGGGCAGGCATGTTTTCGAGAAGGATGTGCTATACGTGAAAGTGCCTGAAGCCGACGTGAGGAGTTTCCAGAATGCGTTTGCGGAGCAACTTACCGAAGAAGAACAAGAAACGCTAAAAGCATACGTGACGGCAATGCGGAAGAAATCCCCATTCTTCGCCTTCTAGCCACAACATAAACCCCCATAGTTCAGTCTCCTAAAGTAGGAGCATATGATTTTTCATTCTCTCTTCGTCCGCCAGTGCCCCAGCAAACCCGCCCACAAACAAAGCAAGAAAAACCGGCTTTCATTTTTTGTTGGTTCTGCTTCTTTGCCTGTCGCCGTCATATTTGGAGCCTAATAGTAATTCATTGCAGAAACGATAGAGGGGTCTAATTCGTATTGGCGAATTTTCAGCCCAAAAGCATGTTGAAAACTGAAAAGCGCAAGGGGGAAGGGTAGATGAAAAAGATAGGCCCCTATCCAAGGTTATCTTGAGTTTAGAAACCCGCAGGGTAGCGCGTTCTAACTATGGATGTGGTGTTTGAGCCAACAACATTTTTATTACTCACAGCCTAGAATCTCCATGCATCAGGCGCTGGGGTGGCCGAATCGCTCAGGCGACAGCCTGCAGAGCTGTTATATATGGGTTCAATTCCCATCCCCAGCTCCAAAGCATAAACCCCAACTTTTGGGCGAATCGAGCCTCTGGAACTTTTTCAAAATCATTTGTGACAAGATTTTTAGTCAAAAAACCCTAAATTGAGACTCTTCCACATAATAGTGTATGAGTTCAGGAATTGCTTCATTACACAAGATTCTGAAGGATGAAACGCGAAGAAAAATTGTGCTTTTGCTAACTGAGAAGGGCGCCTTGAGCTACACAGAACTAATGGAAACTCTAGGTTTTCTTACCACTGGACTGTTGAATTATCATTTGAAGGTTCTCGGCGACCTCTTGGCAAAGAATGAAAAAGGGCAATACCTGCTCACAGAAAAAGGAAAACTTGCTTCGCGGTTGTTGCTGGAATTTCCTGAAAATGTAGCCAATGGAGGTCAAGGAAAGCCGACGTGGTGGCGAAAGTTCTGGATAAGCATAGGAGTTGCGACTACAGCTTTTTTAGCATTAGACTTGGCAATGTATTTTCTGGGCTACATTAACTTGTCCAAGTTGTATCAGTTTCTGCTGTGGAACTTTGCCGCCATAGCAATCGCCTATATGATTCAGCACATAAGCAGAGATGTTCTGTCGAAAAAGACCCAGCTTCTCCTCAACAAGATAGCTTACACGATGATTGGCGCATGGATAGGCTTGCTCATTGCCTTTTTCGGGGTTATATTTTTAGCTTTAGCCTCTATGTTCTTACACGGACCAAACATAGGCCAAATTGAAGGTTTAGGCGAGGTGTGGATCGCCGCGATTATAATCCTAATGATCACAGGTGGAAAGTGGGGATACGAGTTTGGCAAGAAAAGAGGTTTCAAACGACCAGAACCAAAGTTCCTAGGAATTCCTCTTTAAGATAGTTGCTTACGCAATACTCAAAAAAAGTGCACATTATTATCAGGAGTTTTTGAAAAAATGGAAAAATAAACTGCGGAGAAAGTGAGATTTAGCGCCAGCTTGGTGAAGGGTCAATTCCCATCCCCAGCTCTTCGGACGAATCCTAAGCTTGTGGGTGACGAAAATCCCTTGGTTACTTGCGTTTTTTGAATAGTTTTGCGTTGTCAAATTCGCAGATAAACTCAAACCCGTTTTCTACGAGTTCGCTGGCTTCTTGGATGGTTTTGGCAACTTTGCAGGCTATGTGTTTTCGTTGGTGACGAAAGGCTTTTGCATGATGAGCAACGCGCACGCTACATGTAACACTCACTTGGCTTTTGTTGCCTACCTATTCTAGGTAGACTCTCAAGATGAGTATACACAAGTAAAGAACCAACAAAAGGATAGGTGTAACCCTGTGAGAGACCCTCATTAGCCTGTCAATGTTCTTAATTGTCGGGTTTACCGAGAGTTTCATCAGGTAGATAACGAAAGGCAAAAAGAAGAGAAACAATAGCAAATACCAGTGCACAACCTCGGTTGCTACTGCAAGATTAAGCACCCCATAGATAATTGGAAGAATCAGACTCAACGAGGCAAACAACACTCCAATTTTGGCAGATCTCTCTTTTCCATACCTGACTACGAAAGTGTTGATTTTTTCTCCCCTATCTGCCTCGTAATCTCCAATTGCCTGAAAAATGTGGGTGGCGATTTGGAAGAAAAACAGTGGAATTATGCATAGAAGTATCTCTTGGTATCGTATCCACATCCAAGGCAACGAAGAATCGATTGTTAGTTGATGAGATGCCTGTAGTCCGATAAGGAAAGGGAGAATTCCAGCGCCAATCCCTACGGCGAAGAGGTCTATTATTGGTCGTTTCTTGAAGTGGATAGGTGGGGCAGAATAAGCTATCCCCACTCCAATATAGGCCACGAACAAGAATAGAAGCGTATAGTCCACTACTGCCGCAACAAGCAATCCTACTGCAAACAAGGAAACGAAAAGAACTGATGACTGCTTTGGCGATAATTCTCCAGCAGCGACTGGCAAGTGCCTTTTCTGAGGATTTGTTTTGTCGCTTTTCCTATCGAAGTATTGATTGAGTACAAAAATGGCTCCAGTAACTAGGGAAAAGGCAATTGATAGCGGAAGCACATTGTACGGTGGAATTACAAATAAAGTGCTGCCGAGTCCAAAAAAGAACAGCCAGCCTATCCAGCTTCGCCATCTGAGGGCTCGTAAGTAGACAGTGATTCCTGATCTTGCGTGTAGGGAAGAGCTTTCAGCTGTAATCCGCGCCATTCAACAGTCTCCGTTTTTACTCCAAGTGACTTGGTTCTCGTATTAAGTCTTTATTTTTTGACATAGATACTTTGTAGAGCCTGCTAAAATTTTAAGCCGCCCAAACCAGCCCAACAAGACTGACGCGATAGTCTGCGTATGTAGAAGTTAGAATAAGGTATTCTCGAGAACATATTACCCTTAGAAATTGTGTCTTTTAGGGAAAAAAGAAGTTGTGCAGGTGAAATCTCCAGTTCGGCGAGGTTTCAATTTACATCTCAGGTCTTTGGCATACATTCCCGGCTTTTGGGCGAACCCTAAGCTTCTGGAGATCTCTCTTTGTGTTATTTGCGTTTTCTGAAAAGCTTGAGATGTCTATTTCGCAAATGTATTCGTAGCCTGCTTCAATCAGCTCAGTATTTGTTATTCTTGTTTGCTTGCTTTTTCAAAAACTTGAGCGATTAAATGTTCTCTTATTTTGTTTGCCGCGATAACGTCCTTTGTTGAGTCAGTACCTTTGTTTTTGTGTTCGGCTACGTGGTCTTCAATCGCGTGATTCATGGCTTCCAGATCTGGAATCAGCAATATTTCTGCGCCGCATTTACATTCGAGGGTTTGCACATTTTTCTTAGAATTGTTGTTTTTTGATGGTTTTAGCGCGTGTTATCCCTTCTTTGTAATTTGGGAAAATGGAAATAAAAAGGTTGCTCTGTTTGAGCAAAATTGTTTTTAAAAAG
>CAYGJP010000058.1:0-5105 GCA_964350175.1 uncultured Candidatus Bathyarchaeia archaeon | reverse complement strand
TGTTTTGTTTTTCTTTTTTATACAGTCGTTTCTAAGTTACGCTTAAATATTAACCAACACAGATATGCACGAGGGTAATCTTGGCTTACTTCGTGCCTCTCAGGTCAGAGCTTAAAGTAAAGATTCTTCTAAGCCTTTTGACTGGGGGCAAGAATCTATCAGAGTTAAAGTCCGTTTTCGACACCCGCGAGACCACTATTTTGCATGTACTGAAGGAATTGCAAAACCTTTCTCTTACTACTAAGTCTCATGGAGTTTATGGATTAACTTCTCTGGGATTTATTGAGGCTCAAATCTGCAAGGAATGTTATGCTGCCTCAACGGTGGCCGCCGATTTTAAGGAGTTTTGGTTAAATCACGATGTTACAGCTATACCATGTCCTTTGATCCTTAGACTAGGGGCGTTAAAGGATTCGTCATTGGTTAAAGCAGAGCTTTCTGAGCTTGGGAAAGTCCATGAAACTTTTATGAGTGTTCTTCTATCGTCAAAAAAGATTCAGGGGATATCCCCCATTTTCCATCCTGATTATGTGTCTGTTTTTAGGCAATTGCTTAGTCAGGGAAATTCTGTTGATTTAATCTTAACTATGGATGTTCTCAGTAAGGCTTTGGAGTCAGCTGAAGCGGAACTTTTGCAAAAATATGCATTGGAGGAAAAACTTAGAATTTTTGTGAAAGATGACTTGAGAATTGCGCTGACTGTGACTGAGAAGAGTTTTTCTTTGGGCTTGTTTGGTTTAAATGGAGAATATGACTACACTACAGATTTGGTTTCTCTAAATCCCGAAGCCGTAGCGTGGGGTGAAGACTTTTTCAGGGTTACTCTTGCTGAAAGCAAGCGGTTTATGCCTAAGGGCCCGGTTGAGGCGACTTAGTTTCATGCCGGTGAGGGTACTCAGGTTTCTGACCTCATCCTCACTTTATTTAGCGTTGAATGGGTCATTGGTTGTTGTTTTTGGGTATTTTCTGTACAGAATCGAGATGTCTTTTTTTATCCTGTTGGCGGCTTTTCTAGCGACATATTCCGTTTATGGTCTGAATAAAGCCACCGATAAAGCTGAAGATGTGGTTAATCGGCCTGATGTTGCCTCTAAGAATCCAAAATACTTCGTGATTTCATCGGTGGTGGCGATGATGTTTAGTCTTGGAATCGGCGCGATGGAGGGACCTTGGGTTGTGGCGGTTTTGCTAACTCCTTTGGTTGTTGGTATGGTTTATAGCGTTAGAATTTCCAAACGGGTTCCACGGATAAAAGAAGTTTTGGGGGCTAAAAGCTTGTCTGTGGCTTTCAGTTGGGCTTTTACTGGCTCTTTTTTGCCTGCGGTTATGCATCCGGTTTTGTTTGAGGAATCAGTTCTTGTCTTTTCTTATATTTTCGTTAGTTTGTTAGTGAATACGGTTTTGTTTGATGTTTTGGATCTGAGAGGCGACTCGGTTTCCGGAATTAAAACCATACCTTTTGCGTTGGGATTGAGTAAAACTAAGAAGCTTTTACTTGGGGTGCATAGTTGTTTGGTCGTTTGGGTTGTTTACTGTCTGCTTAGAGGGTTGTTCTTGAATTTTATGCCTGCTTTGGTTTTTGGTGTTTTTTACGGTTACTTTTTTATTTTGTACTTCTTAAGCAATAGGCGTATGAGGTTGCGGGCTGAGTTGATGGTGGATGGATCATGGGTACCGCTCATAGCGACTATGGTTCTGTTTTTGAAGTGATAAGTTGTTTCTATCTTTTTGATGTTTTAGCTTGATTTTCTGTTTTAGTTATTGGTAGGAGTGTTTTGTTTCTAAAAAAATTTATATGTAATTTGGTCAATAAAGTAAGTTGAAGCTGTCTACACATGGAGTTTGCCACGCTTTCGGAATACATTGCAATACTTAGCGCGTTGAAAAACGAGGGCTCTCTCAAGCTTGCGGAGTTGACTTCTTTACGTATAATTAAGCCTGTTGTGTTGGAGACTGCTTTGGCTTTTCTGGCTAGGCAGGACCTGATTAAAGAGTTACCTGAGGGTGGGGAGTCTGCGCGTTATGCTCTTACGGCGCGCAGTTTTAAAATTCTCAGTTTCTTTGGTTTGAGCCGCCCAGTCAAACCCCGCGCGGCATGAACTTTGTATCCTGAAAAGACTACTGACAACAGATGCCCAACCCCAAAGTTTTCCTATTCCCACTCTTTATCCGGGACCTAAAAGCTGGGGGTTACGAAAATCCCCCTGCTACTTGCGTTTCTTGAATAGTTTATCCTAGAAATCGTAGATGTGTTCAAAGCCGTTTCTATGAGTTTGCTTGCTTCTTGGATTGTTTTGGCGTTTTGCGGGCGAATTCGTGTTTACCTCTGTTGATGGAAAATTGTTGGAGCGGGTGAAGTTGCTGTTTGATTGCGGTTTGGTTTTTTCCAGCTGCTCCCTGTCTAAGTGTGCCTGGCGCGCGATTGGTTTTTATTGTTTACCGCTTTAGCTGTTAGGTTAGCTTTGGTGTTTCAAGTGTCCTTTAAGAGAATCTTGCTTGTGAAGCCTTCTGGTCGGAAAGGCTTGAGTTTTGCTTTTGATTTGATACCCATAGGTTTAGAGTACGTTGCAGCGTACATCGAAGACACCGTTGACCAAGTACACATCATTGACATGGAGATGGACCGCAGGAAATTCCAGGAATGCCTCAATTTCTACCGTCCCGACCTAGTGGGCATTTCATTGTCCGCAACTGAACATAACGAAACTCTGAGTCTGGCGAAAGTTTCTAAGAAAAACGGCGCCACCACAGTTATAGGGGGATATCATCCCACAAGCGTTCCTGACTTGATGCTTTCTTACCCACAAATCGACGTGGTTGTTCGCGGTGAAGGCGAACAAACCATGCGCGAACTTGTGGAGCATGGTACTCCTGAAAACGTGTTGGGTGCTTCTTACAAGCAGAGCTGCAGAATAATTCACAATGCGGATAGACCAAGAATTGAGAACTTGGATAGTATTCCCTTTCCAGCTCGGCGTTTGAGGCAGTATTCCTACAAGAGTGCAGACCGCACAACCGATTGCGATGTGATTATGATGTCTAGGGGTTGCAACGGTCTATGCAGTTTCTGTTGTGAGCCCAGTATGAGCACTGGATGTTTAAGGTGTCGTTCACCGGAAAATGTGATGAAAGAAATACTTGAGATGGCGAAATTCCACGCAAACAAACCTGTAAATGTTATCTTTGCTGACCCCAACTTCATTGGTAACCCAAGAAATGTCGAGAGCCTTTGCGACTTGTTAATGGAACATGACCTGAACATAGAATTCGGGGCATTAGTTAGAGCAGATGCGATGGCAAATAACCCTCGAGTAGTGAGGAAAATGTGTCAAGCAGGTATTGTTAAGTTCGAAATGGGCATTGAAAGTCCTAATGTTAAAGATTTGCAGTCAACTAGAAAAGGCGTAGCCACAAAGTTCCATAAACAGGCAGTTAAAAATATACGTGAAAACGGTGGTAGAGCAGGAGGGACCTTCGTTATAGGTCTGCCCGATCAGACAGAAGACGAAATCAAAGTTTTTCCTGTGTACGCTAAGGAGATTGGTTTAACGGCTGCCGCTTTTGGTATAGCTACACCGTTTCCGGGAACAGAATTTTATGCGGAACTCGATAAGCAAGAGCTAATCTTTGAGACCAACTGGGACAACTTTGACGAGATGCACTCCGTGTTCAAGACTAATCATCTAACAAAAGAGACCATTGAAGAGCTGGCGACCTACTGCATGGCAAAGTTCTGGAACATAGACACATTCATCGATCATGAGTTGGTCTCTCAAAAAAGAACCCTGAAAAAGAAGCCAATAGTGGATTTCATTCAAGAACGGTCACTAAACCTAGGGTTCATGGCAAATAATGGAAATGAATTGCAGAAGGATAACTTTGGTCAGCACATAAAGACCTTTCTTGATGCTTATGTGGATCCTCGAGTAGAAGCATATACTAGAACAGTAGGCGTCCATGAAGTACTAGAAATCTCAAAGTTTCTCCGAATTCTTGGCCCTCAAAAGATACAATGCACATTAAACCTTGATGACGCTGCCGTTAGTTTCGTGTTCAAAACAACTAGCAAGAGTGTCGAATACATACAAGTCACTCACGGAAGAGTCAGCGATTCTACGATAAATCTGGATGTGGACCTGAATTGGCTTGCCAACCCCGCCCATTCGAACCTGCTAAAGACCCCTGCTTACCTGTTCAAGAACAATTTGAGCATAAAGAAATTGTGGTGCACTTTTAGGCTTTTTGTCGCTGCAGGAACGGAGCTTTTGGCTTCGAATCTGCGTGCAGCCTCTGCTCAAAAATAGCTATTTGTTTTTTTATTTGCTGGAAATTCTTGTTGCTGCTTGTGCTGTATTACGGTTGTAATACGTGTGGAAATGTTTTAATGGTTTATCCATCCATCTGTGCAACTCAGCAATTTCCATGAACCTGAAAGGTGAAAAAAATGACCGCCACAAATTTAAGTAATGCAAAAAAAGTTGCCATAATGGCAATAACCGCAACCTTGTATGCGACATTCTTCTTCATATCGGGTTTGGTAACGGTGCCTCAGTTCACGCTTCTCTACCTTCCCATCATTCTGCTCGGAGTTTTACCGCTCTGGTTTGGCTTGAATGGTTTAGTTGGCAGTATGATTGGGGCGTTCATAGGTGGCGCTTTCGTTGAGGGGTTGGGTGTTTTTGCGTGGGTTGAATCCGTCACCACATTCATCATTTACCTCTTGGTTTGGCTTCTTATTCCTCGAAACGCTGGGGAAGTGCGGAACCCAAAGAACTTTGCTCTTCTATTAGGTGTCTACGCAGTAACGCTGCTTGCGGGCACCAGTTACATCCTTTGGCAGTTCACAATTTTCGGGTTGCTTCCACCGGGCATGGCTGAACTGATTATTCTGCCGACGTTTGCCCTCAACATAGTTATCGAAGCGGTCATTTGCCCTGTTCTGCTCAGGACGTTAACGCCTAAGCTGAAAAGTTGGGGGCTCTACAGTGGTAACTTTAGGGAGTGGCGAAGTCGCAAACATGAAGCGGGAACATAATGCCTTTTTCTTTATTTTTCTTGTTTTTTGAAGTACTCTTTGAGAGGGTTCCAGTAGAATTCTATCCAGC
>CAYGJP010000057.1:0-11371 GCA_964350175.1 uncultured Candidatus Bathyarchaeia archaeon | reverse complement strand
ACCTACCCCTCTATCGTTTCTGCATACAATTACTAATAGGCACAAAATATGAACGTGAATTTGCCCCTTAGCAAATTAAGAGACAAAGCCCAACAAGTTCAAATCATTCGTGGGCAGCAGTATGGAAGACCCGTTTGTCAAAAAGGGCGACGCTTGCGATTTGAACTAGAAAACTAATTCACTGGGTTATGTGCCATTCGCAGTAGGGGTCGTTTTTTCCTTTGCATTTGACTTCTTTGACGGTTGGAGTTGTGTGAAGGAGCGCTTTGTACATGCCTGTTGCGAAGGCTGCTACGCCGTTGCAGTATGTGTCTTCGCCGTGGGTTATCTCTGCGAAAAAGTTGTTGTAGATTCTGAATTTAACTTCGCCTGTTTCAGGTGTGAACTGCACTATTTCTATTTTTCCCAAGCCCGCGTCGGTGAATCTCTTAACGTTTGTTTTCAGGAACTCGGATATGTCGGTCTTTTTTTCTTCAGCGATCTCTTTGATGTAACGTTCGCCTGCGGCTTTGAACGCTTCTGTTATGATGAGTTGGGCGCTTGACTGGAAAATGTCTGTGAAACGGGTCAGAATCTGTGCCATTCGGGCTTTTGTGAGGATGATGCATCTGTCACGGGTTGCCTTGTCGAGGATAATGCCGTTTTCGTCGTCCAGTAGGTATTCCAAGTTGAACCACTAACCGCGTTTTGGTGTTATATGCGTTGCCTTTTAAAAGGTTTATGGAACAGTGATATTGTCTATGAGTTACCCTTCTTTTTTCTTCAGTTTTATGCAAGAGTGCTGATTTTTCTGATTTTTCAGAAAAACATAAATAATCTTACACCTGCTGTTCTATTGGTGAAAAACAGTGACCAAACGGGAATGCTGCAAAATCGACGCAGTAGTCAACGTAGACGCGAAAGGACAAATCGTTCTTCCCAAAGACATACGGGAAAGAGCAAACATCAAACCCAACGATAAACTAGCCATCATAGGCGTAGAACGCGACGGCGCGGTATGCTGCGTAGTCATGATGAAAGCTGACGCTTTAGGCGACACTGTGAAGTGCATGCTTGGACCAATTTTGAAAGACGCTTTTGCGCAGGAAAGTGAAAGGTAATGAAAGAAGAAAAAGTGCGAAAAATGGTTCGGAAGGGTTACGGCAAAATCGCCAAAGCCGAAAAATCCAGTTGCGGCTGCGGATGCGGCTCCATGGAGAACATCAGTGAGCAAGTAGGCTACAGCAAAGAAGAACTAAACTCAGTACCTCAAGACGCCAACCTCAATTTGGGCTGCGGAAACCCCGTAGCATTAGCTTCACTAAAGGAAGGCGAAACTGTCATTGACTTGGGCTCAGGTGGAGGCTTAGACTGTTTTTTGGCAGCCAAAAAAGTCGGCGACAAGGGCAAAGTAATCGGCGTGGACATGACGTCTGAAATGCTTGACAAAGCACGGGCAAACTGCAGACGCGGCAAATACACCAACGTTGAGTTTAGGCTGGGTGAAATCGAAAACTTGCCTGTGGCAGACAACACCGCGGACGCGATCATAAGCAACTGCGTCATCAACCTGTCCCCAAACAAGCCCCGAGTGTTCGCGGAAGCGTTCCGCGTGCTAAAGCCAACTGGTCGATTGATGATTTCTGACATGGTGCTACTCAAAGAGATACCTCAAGCCATAATGAAGAATGTTGCAGCGTATATCGGTTGTATAGCAGGTGCAGAGAAAAAAGAACAATACATCAGCTTAATCAAGCAGGCAGGCTTCCAGAACGTGCAGATAATCGAAGAAACCCCGTTGCCCTATGAAGCCTTAGTCAGCGACGCCACAGCACAGCAAATAATGAAAGAACTCAACATAACCAAAAAGAAAGCAGCAGAACTCCTTGGCTCCGCCGTAAGCATCAAAGTGTCAGCAACAAAACCAAAAAACTAACCTTTTTCCTTCTTAATTTCAACATAGGTTTTGTTTTCTTATCGCCTCTCTTTTTTAGCCTGATTTTGCTGCAAAAAGCAGCAGGTGAAAAGACGTTATGAGATTCGGAACATAATGCTTTCTATAAAATTGTCGGCTGGCAACTAAGAGGAAAATATAATAAGATTTTGAAAGTAAGAATTAAAGGACGTGAATTCCACGAAAGAAAAAAATTTTGCTCTACTCGGTATAATTGGTCCTTTTGTAACTTACCTTTCTATTTGGATTTCAATTATGGTTGCCCCGTGGTTTAGTTGGCAAAGAAATGCTCTAAGTGATCTTGGGCATTCAGTAAAGAGTGGGGTTGCGCCAATATTTAATCTAGGCTTGTTATTTACAGGCTTTATTGTAATAATCTATGCGGTAACCGTTTTTGAGAAACATGCAAAGTACACAAGCATTTGTCTTGTAGCTTCAGCCATCATACTTCAGCTTGTAGCAACATTCGACGAGGTATATGGTTCTCTTCACGTTTTAGTGTCAGTACTGTTCTTTTTGTCAATATGGGTTACATCGATAGTTAATGCTGTTGAAAAGAAGTCAGCACTAGCATTAATGGCGTTCATAGTGGGTCTATGTTCATTCGTACTATGGGGACTGGACGTATATAGTGCTGGAATTGCTGTGCCAGAAATTATATCGTTTGGAGCAGTAGCCACATTAATTCAATTATCAGCTATCAAAATCTACCTTAAGAAACATTGATTGTCTAATTGATGTCAAACGTTAAGTTTGTCAATGGTTGGCTGGATAGATTGGCTAATAGACACAAATGAGAATCGTGAAAATCCGTTTCTACTTAATGCGGCAAATTATGTTTTGAGGAACTCGGCAACTTTGCCTTCACGTTCAAGCATACCCAACCAGTCGACGCAGCCCACATTGCATTTGGTTTTGCCTTCAAGCACCGACAAGACCTCTTTTAATGTGTCTTCTGCTGTTTTTCCGGTAACGTCCAGTTCACATACTTTCTCTTTTGGGTGGCTGCGCAGGGCTTCAACGAGGCAGACGTCGAGGATTTCTGCGGATAGGTTTTCGTCTTGTTTGTGTTGGCTAAAACCTCGTTTCTGCATGAGTTCGCGGAGTTCTATGGGGTTGCGTCTGAGGACAAAGAGGTGTGTTGTGGCGGTTTTGGGTGTGACGGCGGCTGCGTAGTGCCCGTCAATTATGATGTCTGCGGAGTCGGTGCTGTTTATTATTTGTTGGAGTTTGCGGCGCATTTTTGCTTCGTCTATGATGGTGGTGTCTCTTTCTTTGTCTTTGCCTTGTGTCAGTTTTTCTTTTTCTGCGAGGTCTGTCAAGTTGAGGTATTGTGCGTTTAGGGCTGTGGTGAGTTTTTGGGCAAGGGTTGTTTTTCCAACGCAGGGCGTGCCCGTGATTAGGATGACGCGTTTGTTCATGGTTGCTATGTGGAGGTGAGGAAATAGTTATTGCTTGTGTTTGTGCGTTGGTTGTTTTTTTTTTTGTTTAGTTGTTGTTGTGGGTGGTTTTTGTGTTTCACTACTTCTTCTGGGGTTTTGTTTTGTTGGTTGTGTTTTGTTGTTGGGGTTGGTTTTGGGTTGTGTTCTGGTTGTGATGGTTGTGACAAGTAGTTGCATGTGTTTTCAAACGAGGAAAAAGTGCTTCCCTTAAAAGGTTGCATAAACTCAAATCCCTCAAAGACTGGAAAGGATCCGGGTTTTTTGCGGGCAAATTGTGTCCCGTGTAACCTAACACTTAACTTCATTGTGGGGCGGGTCGCCTCTCTAAGGTAAGCTCTCTCTGGCACGGGCTTCTCAACCATGTTGCACGATTGGGTAGAAACTAAGGTTCACGGGTGCAAGTTTTGTGTGGCTTGCTCCTTCTGTTAGTTCCGTCTTACGTGCTTGCTCTTTCTGGCGAGATATTAAAATTAGGTGAGCGGAGTAATTTATTTGCTTCCTTTTTCTAAAGAATTGTTGTCCATTCATCTCGGTTACTTTTTCGTATCTTGCGGTGTTGTTGCTACTTCGCAGACGTGTTCATCTGGATAGGTCTGGTAACATTTGAATGTGTTTTTGAGTGTTGTTTAGAAAGTGGATTTTGGATTCATATTGTTAGGTCGTAAGTGATATACTAATTCTGAAACACATCCAGTGCTAAGTTCCAAATCCGAACACTGGATGAAAACTAAATGACGCAACAAAAAGCCATAATGACCGCCCAAGAAAACTGGAAAATTTCCAGCACTCAAGATTTTCTCCACCCCTTCCCCCTCGAAAGCTTAGTTCCCCAAAAAAGCCTAAAAATAAACTTCAACTCTATGGGTCTTGGTCTAAACGGTGGAAACCGTGTAATACTTGAACTCGCATGCCGTTTACAATCCAAGGGCCACAGCGTCAGCATCAACGCAATCGGCAAAGACGGCGACGCCCATTGGTTCGGAGACCTCGACGGCATTCAAATAAACTTCGCTTTCCCATCCAAAATAACACGCCTATTGCATCAAAAAGTGCGAAAACAGTCTTTCCGCGATGTACAAGCGGAACTGCTCACCGAAATGGTATCAGATTGCGACTGTGACATCAACATCGCAACATACTGCTTGACCGCTGACCCAACAGTGAAAAGCGGAAACGGCCAATTATTCTACCTCGTGCAAAATTACGAACCATTATTCTTCACCGACAAAAGATTCATAACCAAAGCCGAAAAATCATACGCCCTCCCACTAACAAAACTATGCGTATCAAAATGGCTGCAAAAAAAAGTCGGCGGCATCTACATAGGAAACGGCGTCAACACCCAAATTTTCCACCAACAAAACAAATTTAACGAAAAAGAGCAGAACTCCGTATTATACCTCTACAGAGGAATACCTTGGAAAGGCGATTACCTCGCAATTGAAACGCTACATCATCTATTCACATTAAACCCCAACACGAAAATCCACATAGTCGCAAAAAACGCTTTACCCGAAACTGGTTTTCCATACGAACTACACACAAATGTTTCAGACAAAGAACTAGTAAAACTATACTCCAAAACAAAGGTTTTACTCTACACAAGTAAATTCGAAGGATTTGGTCTCCCACCGCTTGAAGCGTTATCCTGTGGCACAAACGTAGTCTCTACAAACTTTGAAGGAAACGAGTATTTGGTTAATGGAGCAAATTGTTTGATGGCAGAGAACAAATATGATTTAGCTCGTCAAATACAAAAACTACTAAGTAACGACGAACTCGCACAAGAACAGCTCTCTGAAGGTAGCTTAACCGTGAAAGCATTTGACTTTGACGAAGTGGTTAACAGGGTACTGTTAGCTTTTGGGGGGTCACAATGAGAGCCACACGAGCCCTACAAAACCTGTGCACTGGCGTACAATGCACCATGAAACTTAACTACAGTGTTTTGAAGCCGCGATGGTTATGGATAGGCGCCACTGATATGTGCAACAGTCGCTGTGAATACTGCAACATACACCTCAAAAAACCAACCGTAAACCCCCTAAGCCCAGACGAATTTCGACAAATCCTCCAAGACCCCCTCTTCAAAGACGTGACATACTTACTGAATTCGGGCGGAGAACCCACAGTTCGAAGAGACCTGCTTGATGTGCTTCTAGCAGAACATGAGGCGCAGCCAAATGCTACGATACAGCTGTCAACAAACGGGTTGCTTCCCGATAAAGCCATCCAAATTGCAGAAGAGATGATTCAAAGAAAAATAAAGTTTGAAGTTGGAATAAGTCTCGACGGCATAGGCAAAGAGCATGATGCCATTCGCGGAGTAGAGGGTAACTTTGAGAAAGTAGACTACCTCGTCAAGAAGTTGCTGGAAATGAAAGTTACAGTTTCATTGGGCTCCACTTTAACGATTAAAAACATTGAAAATAACATACATGCCAGAGATTATGCTAAGAAGCTTAATGTGCCTTTCATGTTTCACTGGTTCAACACCTCTGACTTTTACGGAAACGATAACTCGGAAAGGTCAGCAACTTACAGAAAAACAGCCGCGATGATACAAGCAGTGGAATCAACTACCCCTGCTGGGTTATACAGGGACATGTGGGTAAACGAACTGAACGGCGTTCAACAAAAGTTTAGATGCTTCGCCTTGAACACTTTTGCCGTCTTGAAATGCAACGGCGACATAGCACCCTGCCTCTCAATGTGGGACAATACAATTGGCAACGTCCGAAATGAAAACCCAACCTCCGTTTGGGAAAGTCAAAAAGCTCAGGATATTCGAAAAACGATTAAGCAGTGCGTTGGGTGCCTCAATAACTGGGGCGTTTGCTGGAGCCTGAACAGCATGTACTACCCGAATTTAATACACAAAGCTAAACGCTTGTTTCAAAGCAAAACAGCACGGAAGGTAACTTAAAATGAAAGTTGCGTTAGTTGTTCCTGAAAGCAATCTAAAATTAAATGATGCATGTGCCCCGTTAAACTTAGGGTACTTAGCCAGTTACTTGCGAAAGTACGTTCCAGATGTGGAAGTGAAAATATTTGACGGCGTAGCTCACAAAAACATAAAAGAAAAACTGTTAAGCTGGCACGCTGACGTTATAGGCATAACCGCCACCACCCCACAAGCCCCATTCACGTATGACTTGGCAGATCACGTAAAACGAGTACAAAGTTGTTTCATTGTTATGGGTGGAGTACATGCCACAGCAATGCCGCAAGAAGCAGCGGCCCACTGTGATTGCGTGGTCACGGGGGAAGGCGAAAAAGCCTTAGTTGAAATAATCCAGAAGCTGCAACGAAATGAGCCTATTCAAAAAATAATTGATGGCGAATACGTAGAAAACTTGGATGACATACCTAGTCCCGCCTTTGACCTAATCGATATGCGCAGTTACCTTGAACACGGACCCCCATTTCCCGGCATGAAAGCACCGATTATGAGCATGGTTACCAGCCGCGGCTGTCCTTTCCGATGCCCATTTTGCCATAACAGCTTCAGGAGCTATCCGCCTAGATGGTTTAGCGCCCAACGCATAGTTGATGAGATACTGTTCTTCATCCGTGAATACGGCATAAACAGCGTATTCTTCAACGACGACGAGTTCATAGTTAACAAAAAGCGCCTCAAAGAAGTTGCAGCTTTGTTTGAGAAACACGGCATTAACAAGCGTATTGTTTGGGGTTGCCAAGCACGGGTAAACAGCATCGACACTGAAACCTTGAAACTTGTCAAATCCATGGGATGTGTGGTTATTAGCCCTGGCTTTGAGAGTGCTGCACCCAGAATGCTTGAGTTCTTGAAGTGTGGAACAACATCAGTTGCCGACAATGAACGTGCATTAAAACTAGCAGAGCAAGAAGGAATAACGATGGGCGGCAGCTTTATCTTCGGAACTCCAGGCGAAACCTTAGAAGAGATGAAACAGTCCGTCAAATGGTTTGAAGAACATAACGAATTGAAGTTTATCGGCATCAACACAGTTATTCCCTATCCAAAAACTACAATTTGGGAGATCTGCAAAGCGAAAGGGTTGTTACCTAATGACATTAACTATTCCAAGTTGGTTACAACTTCAAACCCGAAAAAAACGTACATCATAAACGGTGTAGTTGATCCTGAAGTTTACAGCAGATTCATTGTTGACATCCAAAGGATTGCTTGGATTCTCACGCAAACACGGCTAGACACATCCTTTAAGAGATTTGTGAAGCTGGCACGTTTTAAGACATGGTGGTGGATGTGGCTTAAACATCCAATACGTATGTTCAGAATCACAATGAAAACAACCGTCTAAATATGATAAGAGGAGTCTGCAAAAACATGAACAACACGTTAACTTTAGATGTAGGATGTGGCCATAAACCAAAGGGCGATGTAAACATAGATTTGTTCACACGCTCTACCGGTCATAGATGTGATGACCAAACAAAAAATACTGATGTACCCTTGAGCGCTCGTGAAATAAAGAATCTAATAAATGCTGAATGTTGTCATCTACCATTTGCGGATAACACTTTTGATGCTGCGATGTCTAATAGTTTAATTGAGCATATCGATGAGCCATTTATGCTGCTGAAAGAACTTGTTAGGGTTACAAAGAACGAGGGCAGAGTTAAAATCATTTGTCCGCATAAACTAAGTCACAGAAGGGAATACATTTTTCACAAGCACAGCTTCAACGTAAGTTGGTTCACCAAAGCATTTGCGATATTAAACATCAAAGTAACTCAAATTAATATTGCATGGAGATACATACCTCACAGATATCTTCCATGGATAAGGTTGCCCAGCCATTTTCAGATAATAGGGGTCATAAATAAGAAAAAAAATTAATGCCGCCGAAAAGAAGCCTGCCCCTATAGACTGGAAAATCATTATAAATCATTGCGAGCATACGCTTGCCGGATAGCGCTTTGTCAAGACTTCTGGCCAAGCGTAGATATCTCCTGAACTTAAGGTATATCAGAGAATTTTATTTAATGCAATATTCTAAAAAGTTGGTCCGTTTTAAGAATGATGATTGTGATTTCACCAAAAACTAAACGTGTGCTTGCGAGTATGTTGCGCTTAAAAATTTAGGAAAAGCAAAGTACTTTAGACTAACTCCAAGAGTAACAAGTATTAACAAAACAGAATTATTTTTGATGGGGCCGGGGCTGGGATTTGAACCCAGGCAAAAGGCTCCACAGGCCTCTAGGCTACCAAGCTACCTCACCTCGGCCACGTTCTATGTTGATTTTCCCCAACCGCGACCACTGTTGGGGTCTGTGGTTATTTGCGTTTGCGGAAGATTTTTCCGCCGTCGTTGTATTCGCCGGTCACGTATTCAAAGCCTGTCTCTATTAGTTTGCAGGCTTCTTGGACGTTGTGTGCAACGTGGGTTATGAAGTTGTCGTTCCACTATTTGAAAAACTTTTCTTTTTGTTCAATACTTCGCGCTGTGTTACAGGTTCATCACGTAACAAAAGGAATTAGAATTATCATCAACAGAACAAAAACCACAGTGGCCGTCACAGCTGTGGTTATTCGAGAAATCAGCTTCTCGTGCCCTCTCAGGCCGCCTATGCTCTTCAACGCAATATTGAACATTCGCCCTCCATCCAGAGGATAAATGGGTAAAGCATTGAACACTGCAATATTGACGTTAACAAACCACAACCAGAAAAGCACGTTCGCCAAAACATGCCATTGCGTTCCCAGCCCATGTGAATAGAAAGAAGCTAAGGAATCGGAAAAAGGCACAAGCCCCGAAGCTAAAGCGGGCGGAACCAAATACATTGAAAGCCTGTCAGGTGTTACGGTTTGATAATTTTGTAGCCGTTCCTCAAGCATCAAGTCGCCTATACTTACCCCCATGATAGTGCGGTTTTCAGACACGGTCAAATTCACAAAGGTTGAAAACTGACCCTGCCACATTTCGCCCCTAGCCACGGTCACCGGTACTATGTCTCCTAAAGTTTTATTGTCTAATACTGCCTTCAAATTCGTGGTGCTGTTAATCCTAACATTATCCACTGAAACAAGAACATCTTTGGGCAACAACCCTGCTGCTTCAGCAGGCATCCCCTGCACGACATCATAGACGTATACGCCATCGATAACTGGAGTCAACCCGCCAACAATGACTAGAACACCAATAAGGCACACGGCTGCTACCGTGATGTTTGCGCCGACTCCTGCAGCCATGACCCTTGAAGAGACCTTGGATTTCGCCTTCTTAAGTTGCTCCTCATCAACATCCACAAAAGCGCCGATGGGAACAAACAGAAAGAACAGCAGCCCACTTGACTTAACTTTTAATCCAAGACTCCTCGCAATGACCCCGTGTGCGCCTTCATGAACTGCAATCGCGCAAATTATGGCGAGCCACCCATAAAATAAAGGAAGAACAGGATTAATCCCGGGCAACAAAAGAATTGCTCCAGGCCCCAGTTCACGAGCTACATCTCCGATAGCTGGATTCAATAACAACGCGAAAAGGTTATTGCAAAGCAGGTAAAGCCCAATCCCAGCGACAACTGGCACAATGGCAAGAGCCGCCCAAGAAACAAAACGTGAAACACGCAGAGACCCAAACCTATCAAAGACCCCTGCGAACCGCTTTGTCCTAACGGTCAAGATGGGAAAATTAAACTCGACTCTGCGTTGCCCAGCATCATTGGCTTCAGCTTCTTGCCCCGTCAAAGAATCCACCAACCACTTACCTCTATAAGTCAACTTTCTCCATCATTAATCTTAAATAAAAAAGTATGCGCTCTAAAAAGAACTATCATGCGTTCAGTTGATAACTGTTCGTTTTAGGCCTTCAGGGTAGCTGTGAAGTGGCTCTTAATCGGCGCCTCCTGCCCACACAGGTTCCTAACGCTGCAAGTGCGCCAAACACGTACTCAGGAACTACGAAAACCCCTTGGCTTTGATCCGCTATATGTGAATTACCCTTGTTCTTTAGACTCTGACAGCAGGCGAGCACGTTGTGCTTTTTCGAGGTAACTCTTAAGTTCGCGGTCTTTGGTGATTTTGTCAGGCAGGGTTTCAGGTGCATAAACCAGCGGCAAAACAGCTAAAAACAAGAAGAGGCTAGCAAAAGAGAAAACTGCGCTTCCATCCACGGTTGAAGCAACGTAGGAGCCAAAAGAAAGCTGCATAAAAACTAACGCAAGAAAAGGCAAACTGCCCAGCACATAGTATTTTTCACTGCTTTTTCCCTGTGCAATATCACCCCAGATGGTCATGAAGAAAATCGTGTAGAACACACCCCAAGCTATGCCGTCGACAACTGTGTAAAAACACCAAAATAGCGGGTTATTCTGGAATAAGCCCAAACTTGCATACCCCAAACCCATAAGAACAAAACCAGAAACCACTAGACGTTTCCGCCCAATATAGTCCCCGAGAAAACCAAAAAACACCGCGAAAACAGCCGCCAGAACATTCTCAGCCATCGTGAAAAAATGGAAGAAATCCTCGGGAAACAGCTTGCCCACAATTGGCGTAGCCATGTAGTTTACGATGGAAAACATTATCCACGGAACAAAATACAACAAAAAAGGTTTATTCGTAAAAATGAGCCTATAGGATACTTTGTCACGCGAAGCGATTTCTTTTTCATCAGGTTTAAGTAAAAACGTAATTACAAAACCTGTAGCTTGGAGACCCATGAGAATTATGGCGTTTAAGGCCATATCGGTTATGCCCAAGCTGCTCAAAAGAAAAACCAGACCAAAAATCACTGTGAATGCTATTCCGCCTACTCTCGAACGATTTTTTGTTTTTGTTGAAGAAGCAAAATACCCAAAAGCGATAGGAACTCCAAGCCCGAAGTAAACACCTACAAACGTGGAAAATATCACCAATGTTCTGAAACCTGTAATGTCAACAGCTAAGGGCATTAAAGAAACAAGGATTCCTGCAAGCATCCAATAGCGAAGAAAAGCAACGCGTTTTTTAAAATGGTAAATTATGAAAACACCCAAAAGGGCAGAC
>CAYGJP010000056.1:0-11465 GCA_964350175.1 uncultured Candidatus Bathyarchaeia archaeon | reverse complement strand
CGGCATATGTCACCAAGTTTACTTGGAGCGTTTCGCAAAACCCGGATATACACTTCTGGGCAGTGACAGTCACACACCTACAGCTGGCGGTATGGGCATGATTGCTATTGGCGCTGGGGGTTTGGATGTTGCTGCTGCTATGGCTGGCGAACCCTTCTATTTAGAAATGCCTGAAGTTCTCGGTGTACGGTTGACTGGTGCTCTTTCGCCTTTTGTTTCCGCCAAAGACGTGATACTTGCAGTTCTGCAGAAACTCACCGTGAAAGGCGGAGTCAACAAAATACTGGAATACTTCGGCTCAGGTGTTAAAACTTTGTCAGTTCCAGAGCGCGGAACCATCACAAACATGGGCACCGAGACAGGCGCCACCACATCCGTGTTTCCCTCAGACGAAGTCACCCACGCGTTCCTCAAAGGTCAAGGCAGAGAAGACCAGTGGGTGCCCCTTGCCGCTGACGACAACGCAGCCTACAGCGAAGTCCTCGACATAGACCTGAAAACTGTTGAACCCATGATTGCCTTGCCACACAGCCCCGACAACGTCAAATGCGTCAGCGAAGTTGAAGGCACCCCCGTAGACCAAGTTTGCATAGGAAGCTGCACCAACTCTTCCCTGCATGACCTGAAGCTGGTGGCTGCCTTGCTGAAGGGCAAGAAAATCAGTGACAAAGTCAGCCTCACAATTTCGCCTGGATCAAGGCAGGTTCTGGAGAATATAGCAGCAAGCGGCGAGCTCATTCACCTCATACGCGCAGGAGCCCGAATAATCGAGAACGCTTGCGGTCCATGCATAGGCATCGGGCAGGCGCCCCCAAGCGGCGCGGTGTCGCTCAGGACGTTTAACCGTAACTTCAAAGGCAGGTCAGGCACCCAAGACGCCCAGGTCTACTTGGTTAGTCCTGAAACGGCTGTGGCGGCGGCGCTTTACGGCAAAATCGTTGACCCCCGAAAACTCGGAGAATACCCGAGCGTCAGTTTCCCTGAGAAGTTCATAGTCAGCGACAGTATGTTCATTTTCCCAAATCCTGAGGCTATGGGCAAAACGGAAATCGTCATGGGTCCCAACATTAAACCTTTACCTGCGTTCCCCCCCGTGCAAGGTACGCTCAGCGGCGAGGTTCTGCTCAAAGTAGGCGACAACATCTCAACCGACGACATCTTGCCAGGCGGCTCCGAAATTATGTCTTTGCGAAGTAACATCCCTGCGATAAGCAACTACACGTTTTGCCGTGTGGACGCTGACTTCGCCAAAAGAGCCCTCCAGAAAAAAGGCGGCTTCATTGTGGGCGGCGAAAACTACGGTCAAGGCTCCAGCAGGGAACACGCTGCGTTAGCCCCCAAATACTTAGGCGTCAAAGCGGTCATAGCCAAAAGCTTCGCCCGCATCCACCTGGCGAATCTGGTTAACTTTGGGATTGTGCCGTTAACGTTTGCGGACAAGCAGGATTACGACGGTATCGCGCAGGGTGACACGTTGGAGTTGGACACTGGCAACTTGGAGAGAAATTTAACCGTGAAAGACACTGCCATCGGTTTGACTTTTCAAGTTGAATTAGACATAAGCGACCTCGACAGAGCTATGATACGTGCAGGTGGGAAACTATCTGCCATAAAACAAAAACAAACCTCTCCCCCGAAAAATCCCTAACCGATTACTTTTCTTATAATCGGTATTTTTTTCAGAAGATAAACCACTCCCAGACAGATGAAGAGCGTAACCGCTGTGATTAACGGCACTTCGATAATTGGGTTCATGGTTGCTATGCTTATCCGGAATCCAAAGTACCCTCTTTGAAGCGACTCTATCACCATCACGTGGAGCAGGTAAATCGGCAAGGTGTTCTGGCTGATTTGCCTAAGAAGGCGGTTGGCTCGGGGAAAGCGATTCTCAATTTTGTTGGCTCGAAAGTTGGCTAAGAGCATAAAGAGCGCAACTGAGGCTGCAATCACGCTGACACTGGTGGCGTCATAGAAGAATTGGCTGAACCGCTCGCCGATAGTACCCGTTACTATGTAGGTGCCCAGTATTGTCCATACATATCCTGAGAATAAGAGAAGGTGCAAAACCCAAGAGCGCGGTCGAATTTTTAGTAGGTATGGTCCTAAGAGGAAGTAGCCCATCCACCCTGTCATTATGAAAATGCCGCCGCTGAGGCTAAATCCGCCAAATAAGTCAAAAAAGGGCGTGATGACGGTTCCTATGAACCACAGCACCAGAAAGTACCTCATGGTTTTCCACTCTGCATACGCCACAATCACACGCAGCAACGGAGTAATCAAGTACAGCCCAGCAATCAAGTAGAGGAACCAGAAGTGAATGTACGGACCAGTGAATATGCCCTGCAGGATGGACTCACCCGAGAGCGCCTCGCGGTTAGCGAAGAAGCGCCATGCAAAGTAGGCTACACCCCAAAACACGAAGGGCAAGCCGATGCGGGCTAAGCGTTTTTTGAAGAAACCACGCAATGGTTCCTCAAGTTTAGCTGGTTGAAGCAGCAACGCACCGCTCAGCATGATGAAGAGTGGAACTGCGGGTCGAGCTATGGAGTCATAAATGTTCACAGTCCACCAGCGGGTGACTTCTTGGGGCGCCATCAAATCAACTGGTACATATGATTCTGTGGCGGCATGAAGCAAAATGACTAACACTATAGCTACCACACGTATGAGGTCTACTTGAAGCGAGCGGTCGTCCTTCTCTGCCTCCAAAATCTACCCCTCCTTTAGGATATTCTCTTTTGATGCTGAATACTAATAAGATTTAACCATAAACTTGCTTCAGAGCAGCTGCGCCGAGAAAAATTGTTTAAAAACATCGGGCTCTGCTCGCAACAGTTTAAGGTTGTGCACGGGCTAAGGCGAGGGCTCCTTCGATTTCGTTGGCGATGACTTTTGCGCCTTCACTGTTTGGGTGAACGCCATCTGGGAAAAATTCAGGACGGTTCACTAAAGCTGCGTAAACATTAATCAAGGGTAACCCCAACTCATCAGCTACCTGTTCGATGCGGGGAATCACACCCTGCTCGAGATTTATGTCCATTGGACCTAACATGTCGCTGAAAATTGGCGGCGGCTTCACCAGCCAAACCTCAGGCTTGCTTGGCAAACTTTGAAATTCATTAATCAGCTTCTTGTAGTCGGCTACAAAGCTGTCGATGTGCTCGTATGAAGCCATAGAGGCATCGTTGGTTCCAAGCATAATGACTACGATGTCTGGCAAGCGCGCCTTTGCCTCTTGGAACGGCATCTGGTGCATGTACGGTTTGCCTGACTTGAGCGACACGGTTGAGCCTCCGACGCCAAAGTTGCTGATTTCATAATTTGCGCCGATGATTCTGTCTAATTCATGTGGGTACCCTGACCCCTCCGTGATGCTGTCCCCGACACACACAACACGAATTGGGTCGGAACTATTTGCGAGATTCCCGAAAAATAACCCCAGTAAACCTAACGATACTATCAGTGCAGTGATTGCCGCCAGCACCTTCTGTTTGGTCATAATCGCTTTTCCTTGCTGTTGCTTCTTTTATGGTTTAACTGTGGCGTATAAAGATAGCGTAACTGTTCTCAATTTTCCTGCGGTGAATAAACTAACAGATGTCAAGTAGTTAACCTCAGTTCAAGACCAAATATGGAGGGGGTATCAGTCTGCTCGGTCAACCATCTCAAGCCAAATCACAAGATTTTTGTGTGTTTCTGTTTTCTTCTGGTGAAGACAAACACAGCAACAACCACAGTCAATGTACTCACCAAAGCTAACACCGAAGCCACAGCAAGCGTTAATTCAAAATGTTTCACCTGCACTGGCGCTGGTGCTGTTGCTTCCATCTGCATGAACGGATATCTGTCCTGATTCTGCACATCAATCACATAAGGTGTATCGCCTATGCCATCGCCGTTTGCGTCTGTGCCGTTATAGTCACTCCAGTAGTTGCCTCTGCTGCCGTCATCCCATGTGTGCACCGCTTCTTCTGGGTCATAGGTTTCGCAGAAGCAACCGCTAAACTGCACCGCATTATCCACGAAGCTGTTGTGGGTCAAAACTATGTTTAAGGGTTCATTTCCGGGCGTGTTGACGCCGAAAAATATGCCCTCTTCATTGCGCGCTATGTAGTTTCCCGTGATGGTGTTGGAGTCGCCTGAAAGCAAAATTCCCACGATGTTGTCCGTTATTGCGTTCGCCATGATGGTGTTGTTGGAACTCCAAATGTACATGCCAATGTAGAAGTTTTTGATGTTCAAGTTCTTAACCGTCAAGTTGTACCTGTTTTTGGTCGCGATGTCTATCCCTATGGTCCACGGTACGCTGCTGTTTTCCTGATTTGGCCCTTCACCTACCACCCAATTGTCCGTTCGCGTCCCATTATACGTACCCTGCAACGTGTACCCTGCGCCATCAATCACTACGTTGTCCCTATCCACAACAATCGACGCATCAACATTGCCAGTAAACGTGTAAACGTCTCCGTTACGCTGAATCGGCACATTTACTGGTTCAAGGCTGCCATCGGAATTAATGCGAATTGGTGGCGCAACCGTTGCTGCCCACGTCAACTCGGCAGTTGAAGCTGACAAAAGAATCATCAACGCGAAAAAGAACACAAACAGCCTAGCCTTTTTCATCATGTTTACCATCCTCGCCTCGTATGTTAAATGATTTACTGTTCAACCAGTTCCTAGACCTGCACACTGTTTTTCCAGCAAACTTGAACTTGAGGCAATCCTCTTCTGGGCACATCTCCACACACCGCAAACACAACAAACACTGCGAAGTGGTAACATCTCCACCTTTCTTCTCGTAAACTTCTGTAACCTGTGTTGGGCAAACTCGCTTGCAGACTCCACATTTGGTGCATTTCTCCTCGGTTTTATCTAAACGTACCCCTGAAATCCACTTGAAAGGCGGAAACCTGTTAAATAGCGCAATCAACCCTCCTAGTGGGCAGATTCTGCACCATGACCGCCTAAAGAAAAACGCCGCAGCCGTAACAATCGCCAAAATCGCCAAGTTCAGCGACGTAAAATACTGCCCTAGCTGGTAGAACTCGCCTGTGGTTGTTTCCGTCATCCATTCCCACTTTATCACTCCCAAGGAACCCTGCGCTAACAGGCACAGCGGCTTCATGGGGCAAACTTGGCAGAACGGCGCAGAAAAATACTGATACACAAAGCCGCCGTTTTCGGTTCCGGGAACCAACTGGGTGCCAGCTATGGCTTGCGCACCAAAAATGATGCTCAGAACCAGAATTAACGCTAAAATTACGTAGCTGAGTTGATGAAATTTCTCGTTGAAGTTCTTCGAAAAATCCCTATGCTTAATCTTCAACGCTTTCCGTACGCGTGTAATCACATCCACGTACAAACCAAATGGGCAAACCCAGCCGCACCACCACCTGCCCAACAGAACAGACGCGGCAATTACGATGCCAAAAACTATAGCTAAACGCTCCACACCTGGCAGAATATAGTCAACTCCCCAACCATGTCCACTGTTCCAGAACGGAAAAATGTACATCTGAATCTGCCACAATGGGCAAGTTATGGTTCTGCCGCAGGGAAACCAGCAGCCGAAAACCGGAATCGACAACCCATCAGGCATAACTCCAAGCGTGTCGGTGCCGATGAGGAATTCGTGCGGCGCAATTTGTTCAGCTGGAACAGGGATGTTTTGGTGGTCGATGAACACGCCAAAGAAAATCAGAAACACAAAAAGCACTTGGACAAGCAGTCTAAGGCCGCTGATTTTGCGGGTTTTGTTTTTGGTCCCTGCTGCTAAGGCAACTATTCCAACGCTCAGTGCGGTCGCAGCCAGCACAAACACAAGGTAGTTTGGTTTAAACGGCGGCAACGGGTTAGGCGTTACGGGCGTTGCTAGTGGATCTGGGTCTGTTACGTTTACGTAGAGTCTGTCACTTATGTGTCCGTAGATGGGGAATACGTTCCAGAATCCAGCCATGTCCAGCTTCTGCGTAGCCATGAATAGGCCTGTTTGGTTGTCGGGTACAACGTATTGGTCTATCCAAGTGTAGTCTGGTCTGGTGAAGGTGACGCGTATGGTGACGTTGTCTGCTGGGGGACAGATTTCTCCCGTTACGGTGACTTCTTGGTGGATGAGGATGTGGTTGCTGCTTATGTTGGCGGTTATGCATGGGCCATAGCAGGGCTGGGGCGTTTCGGTTTGGGTGTCTAACGCGTATCCTTGTTGGCTCCAATCCAGACTTGCGGGCAGCATGAGTGACATCAAAATTATGATGGCAGGTATCAAAATCAACTTGGACAGTTTATTCATCACTCATCTCCTTTAAACTGAGGTTGCCAATACTGCTGCTCATCCGCGCTTACACGAGTAAACTATTCCCATGTTGACTTAAAAATTTTGGGTGATGACCACTTTGCTAAAACAGCGGGTTCTGTTGCTGTTTTTTGCCTATGCCCTTTTTCAAACACCTTTTTGAGGGGTTGCAGATTTTGGTGTTCTAAACGTTTAGCTATAGGGCTGAAACAAGTATATTCCAAGTTCCTTATACCATGAGGGTTCACGTGGATGCTAAAGAATGGGGTCGTTCGCCTCTTGGAGCGTTCTGTTTTATATAATTGCCTTTATGTCCCGTGACGCAAATATGGCGTTGTGCATCAGTTCACCAATTAAGTAAACAGGCTTATTTGAATTTTGATGCTGAATATGGAGCAAATAATGGCTTATTTCTGGACTTTTGCATTAAAGGAAAGTTTCTGTTGAGAATATTGAATAGTAAGTTATGACATTCATTAAACCATAAATATCACTTCTTGCGTAAATGGGTTTACACGTGATTCATATGCGTGCTTTGGGAGAATCACATTTGGCGAACAGAATGCAGTTATGCTTCGGGAACACGTTAAGTTGTGCGGTTGCTGATGCATGTAATTCGGAGCTCTTGGTTATTGGCTGAGAACTTGGTACAAGTGCTCGATGTGTTTCTTCATGTTCGTGTATATGAATGGGAGAAAAAAGAAAGGAGAAAAAAAATATGAAATACTCACAAAAGATGACACTTGCTGTAGTGGTCCTATCAGTATTTGGTTTGTGTTTGGTGAGCACCGCAAAACTACCACGGGTCAACGCGGAGGTTTTTCCATCTATTGAAAGCTGTGATTCAACTGGTACGCCGAGAGATACTTTCATGTTAGGTGAAGATGTCTATGCTAAAGGAAGCGATTATCCACCAAACACACATTACACCATCATAGTTTTCGATGATGGCCTTTGCCCTCCTAACCTTCCAGTCGACCATCCGAACGATATAGTTTGGACCGATGGCATGCCTATTCCAACAGGCCCCCTCGTAAGTGTAGTTGTCGTTGCCACTGATGCTCTTGGAAACATTCCGCTGACGCTCGTAGTATCTAATGTTGGCCCTGTGTTTCAATGCTACGACATGGTGGTCGACGTTAACGGAGATGGCATATACCACGTTGGGTTAGATGCCCTTGACGACAACGATACTTGCCATAATAGCCTATCTGGTTTCTTTGTGGTTCCAGAGTATACACTCGGCGCACTTCTAGCTTTGGTGTCTTGCTTCGCAGCTTTCGCAGTCATAAAACGCAAAGACAAACACCGCCCACAACTGTAACTTCAAAAACCAGTACTGACCGGAGTAGCAACTGTGGCTACCCCTCCTTTTTTGTTCACTCAAAAACTGCCGAAAATATGGGGCAACAGCCAAAACGGCAGACCCAGCCAACAGCGGCTTCATTTTTTTCCAGCCCCGCTGGTCGCCAATTTTGCAAACTTGTTATATACCGCTTTAGATTCATTACTTGTTGGTGTTTTATTGATGGAATTTGTTTACAACAAGCCCGTTTTGACCTTCTACAGGGAAAGGCATGACAAGCCCGAAAGAGAACCTTTCGCAGTTGTCAAAGCCAAGAAACTTTCCGTCTCAAAATCTGAAACCGAGTTAAGTGGTGTCATGCACGATTTCTTTCCTCTGATGGGTGATGTTGACTGCATTTCTTCACCAGAAGGCAGAGTTGACCGATACGTTGTTTGCTGGTTTGATGATGCTGAACCTGACTTTGATAAATCTTTTAGACGGTTAACAGGCGTCACTTTTCAATCTGGGCTATCCTGTGAGACAAGTGAAAAGGGCAAAAAAACCTACAACGCCCCTTTCAAAGCTAAAAATGGAATACTAAAATAGGCATATTTGGTATCGGTGAAAAAATGCCCCTTGGAATCGGTGACGAGTTCCAGAATGGCACCAAGCATTCTCGCAGAAAACTTCTGGGCGGTCATTTAAATTGGGCAAACAAACCCGCGACATACAAGCAGTATCCGTCAGCAAAAACAATCCCGCTAACCGCCGAGTTTCCAGACCAATCACTTCCTTTCGTTGATGTGTTAAAGAGGCGTAGAAGCGTTCGCTCTTTCTCAACAAAGCCGCTTTCGATGGCGGAGCTTTCCTTTCTTTTGTGGGCTTCGACGGGTGTTCAAAGAAGGGAACATGGCTATGAATTCCGCACAGCACCGTCTGCAGGGGCGCTTTATCCCATTGAAACATACCTCGTTGCCAACAACGTGGAAGGCTTGGAGCAAGCTCTGTACCACTACAACATAGAAGCGCATGCCTTAGAAGAAGTGAAGGCGGGCGATTTCGCAGAAAAAATAGCCCACGGCGCGTTAGAACAAGAAATGACTGCCAAAGCACCAGTTGTGCTGATTTGGACGGCGGTTTTTGAGAGGTCAAAATGGAAATACGGACAAAGAGCCTACAGGTACGTGTACTTAGACGCTGGACACATAGCTCAAAACCTTGCCTTGGCAGCAACAAGCATTGGTTTGGGGTCTTGCCAAATTGGCGCCTTTTTTGATGACGAAATTAACCAGATTTTGGGCGTGGATGGTGTGGCTGAAAGTGTACTGTACCTCAGCGTTGTCGGCCACCCATTTAGGTGAAACCGCCGCTGCAATACATGCTATTCCGTAGGCTGCTTTTTGTTTAAGCGAATTATGAGTTTGTGGTTTTTCTTGACAAGGACGACATCTTCTTCTGCGATGTTCTCTACCAGTACTTCTCCATTGTACTTCATACGACTGGCGTAGCCTAATTCTTTTAGCTCTTTCATGAGAAGTTCGCGTGATTTTCTCAAAAGTTCGCTTGACGTTTCCGGGCCTCTGTTGAAGCAGAAAGTAATAGTCTTCTTGGCGGGATCATAATTTGCCTTTGTTCCTTTGCCAATTTTTTCTACCTGACCCCACATAGGTTTTTCAATGGAATCTTTCAAGTTTTCAACCTTCTATTTCTCCCTCTTAAAAGACCCCTGTCCGCCCGATTTGGTAATGTTCGTTACCACACTGTCGCTTACCTTTTCGAGAAGCTCTTCCGCACGTTTCCAATTATCAGCTGAAACTTCTAAGCTGTATCTGGGAGCAGCAATTACGCTGAATTCGATTTTGGCGTCTTTAGCTTTTTGTGATTTCTTGGCGCCAATGAATGCGTCTTTGATACATTTAACGCCGTTGGGCTTCATGCAGCGAACTTCAAGGACCCCCCTGACTTTCACCATCTTAATCTTGATGCGTTCTTCTGCAACTTGGGCGATGACTTTGGCGAGGTCTTCAGGTATGTCGAGCTTAGTTAGAACTTCTACGCCGTCTTTCACTACTTTTTCGAAGCCTTCATATAACCCATACTTTTCTTCGAGAATTACTCCCGCTTTCTGGTAGACTTCATGTATGGGTAAGCCAACTTTGTCTGCTACTGCATGCAGGAGTGCTTCGCCTTTGCGGTCTTTTTTCCAAGATTTTATTTTTTCAATTCTTTCGCGTTTTGTAACGCGTCTAAGCGACAAGTCAATGTGGCCTTTTTCAACGTCTACACGCAGAACTTTGAGAACCAATTTTTGGTTTTCGCGAACAAAGTCGCGGACATTTCTTATCCGGGCGCTGGAGATTTCGGAGATGTGTAGAAAGCCTCGTCTCTTGTACTCGTCAAGGTTAGCGTAGGCTCCGTAATCCATCACACTTTCTATAGTGGCGATTACAAGGTCGCCATATTCAGGCCACTCAGGTTTATGTTCAGACATTATTTACATCCTACTCAAGGAAGGCCTTCCTTTCTTAATTCCGACTTCGATTGTCTAAGATACAAGGTCTTCCTCTGTAACTGTGCAAAACTACTGCAATAAAGCTTGTCATGTTGAAGATAAGGTTTCTGCCTGAGTATTTCAAAAAAGAAGCTTTAACCTGTAAACAAACCCGAAAAATCGACAGCGAGGACCCCCCAAACGATTTGCTTATAATGGTGCAGGGGTGGGATTCGAACCCCCAAAAAAAGTGGAGATGTCCCCCGCATTTGCCTTTTTTTATATAAAGGAAGGTTTTCCAAGGTGTTCGTTATGTTTTTAGTTTAAATTTGGCTTGGGTATCGGTTTGTAGATTATGAATGTGTCTGGTTCTGTTTTGTTCATAGATCGCTTTGTTTTCCACATGCTGCCCGTCTGGTAGGCAAGTTGATGTTTTGTTAGTATTGCTTGTATGCCGTTTTTTGTTTTTTCGTCAAGAGCTGTCTTAATGATAATTTGGTATCCGCCTATAATTGACGGGGAGTTGGGTGGTGATAATTCAAAATAGTGCCCATCAAGACCGCTGCAGTTATCCAGAAGTTCCTTTAGAACCGATATTGCTTCTTCTCGTTTCAAAGAATCCACCAACACTCTCTTGACAAATTCCCTTTATAAACCTGACAAACCCATAGCTATCAAAGTTCAGAAATTGAGTTGAGGATGGGATTGAACCCCTCGAAAGTGGCGGTGTCGCCCGCAGCTTCCCTTTTCTTAACGAAAAATTCAAAAAACTATGGTTGCTTTTTCATTTCGCGACTTAACCAGATGAGTCCTATGACGCCTGCAGGAATTCCGAATATGATTAGACCCCAGATTAGTATTGAAACCATAGAATCTACGACATAGTTTAACGTCCAAGTTGCAATGGCGACATTCCAGTTTCCGTCAATGTAAACTTTGATGGCGAACACAATCATCAGCAACGCTGACACTCCGCCTCCTCCACCTGTTGTACGTGAGCGTTTGCCAAAGAGATTATATTCTTTCTTTTCCTCGTCAGGGAGTCTTTTGTACCATTGCCAACCTGCCACTGCCGCTATGATTGCAGGGATGCCTATGAGGAGCAGTTCCCAGAAAATCAGGTGCAAGATGAACATAAGTATGTTGTTCATTGTCCATAGTCCTAGCCCTGACGGCACCAGACCTGTTGCTTGGGCTTCTCCTACAAACCATACATAGACGTAAATTGCCCCGGCAAGCGCCAAAATGCCTGCAACCACGAACACTGCGGCTATGCTCCAGTGTTTTCTTAAAAATTTCTTCCAGTTCTTAGAATCTTTTTCTGACATAACCTCTCCCGTCACAAAATTTCTCTCCTTTCAACACAATATTTGGCTTATTTGTCTGTTTTACAT
>CAYGJP010000055.1:0-11565 GCA_964350175.1 uncultured Candidatus Bathyarchaeia archaeon | reverse complement strand
CCGCCTTTTGTTTACTGTGGCATTCGGCTAATCGGGCTACCCGCGCTCTCCTGTAGTTGTCATCAGCGCATGTTTGCCCTTTCCACTTGCAGGTCGGCCGTTTCACCGTTCCAGCCCAGCGCACTCAACATTACGCATGCATCATCGCCAAGTCTGGGTGGACGTGTCGTTTCTGTTCCGTTGCCAAGCCTCTCGGCTTCTCCCCGAGGGGAGTGCAATTCTACGCGTGGGCGGAGTTTCCTCAGACCCTTCACAAATCGGGGTCCGAAAGCCACACACCAACTCACCAGCCCAAACAAAAAGCACAGACGCAACCAATAAACGCATCGTACAAAAGCCAACAAAAATTAGAAAACCGAATTTTTACCTTTCATATTTGGAGCCTAACAGAAATAGTGTGCAGAAACCTATAGCGGGGAGGTTAGTACTCTATTATTCTCGCCAGTGTTCAGGCTTATTTAACGCATCACAGCAAACCACTTTGCCAGAAACAGAGCCAATTACGTTTGGACGAAGTGCTTGTACCATCCATGCGTCTGCATCTTTTTCGGGGATTGGGTAGGTTGCTTGGAATCCGAGTTTGCTTGCTGGTGTGAATCCGTGTTGGGGATAGTATGTGGGGTGTCCAATCACGAATACTAAGTCAACGTTGGCTTTGGATAGCAGTTGTAGTCCTTTCTTAATGAGGTTGCCACCGATTCCCTGCCTTTGAAACTTAGGTACGACTGCCAGAGGCGCTAAAAGCGAAACCGCAACTTTGGGCGTGTTGGAGAGGTATGCTTTGGTGAATAGTATGTGTCCTGCGGGTTGATCTTCGATGAATGCTAGGAGGGATACTAGAGGTTTTGCTGTGGGGTCAGCTAACATATCTCTCGTCAGGTCAGCTTCTTTATGGGAATTGAACGCTTCTCGTTCGACGAATAGTATGTCTTTGAGGTCGGCGTCGGTTGTTTCTCGTATGTACATGTGCAACCACTTTTGTTATAGGCACATCATGGGATGTCCGCCTTTATATAAAGGGTATAGAAAAAACCACAGCTAGTTTCTGGTCCTGCTGCTTGTGGCAACCTGCACAACCCAAACACAACCCAAACACAACCCAAACACAACCCAAACACAACCCAAAACAGACCCCAACAACAAATTTCAGCAAACAAAACAAAGCCCCAGAAGAAGTAGTGAAACACCAAAACCAATCTACAACAACAACTAAACAAAAAAAACAAACACCCTTTTGCAGCAAAAGATTTAAGGTTAAGCAGTTCTGCATCATCGAGTAAACACGGAGCAGATGCCGTTGAAGCTGCTGATAAGCCCCATAGACGAAAAAGAAGCCATAGAAGCGATAGCGGGCGGCGCTGACATCGTAGACATCAAAAACCCCAAAGAAGGCACGCTGGGCGCCAGTTTCCCATGGATAATCAGGCGCATCCGCGCAGTCACCCCGCAAAACATCGAAGTAAGCTGCACCATAGGCGACCTGCCAAACCTGCCAGGCACCGCATCCTTAGCGGCGTTGGGCGCTGCAACAATCGGCGTCAACTACATCAAAGCAGGACTTTACGGCGTGAAAACTAAGGACGACGCAGTTTTTCTGATGCAGAATGTTGTCAAAGCCGTGAAAGACTTCGATTCAACAATCAAAATTGTTGCCACCGGCTACGCAGACGCCGAACTTGTAGGCGCTGTTGACCCCTTGCTGGTTCCCAAAATCGCCAGCGCGTCTGAATGCGAACTCGCCATGATAGATACGGCAGTTAAAGACGGCAAGAACCTGTTTGACTTCTTATCCGTGGACCAACTCAAAGCTTTCGTGGATGAAGCACATGGCTACGGTTTGAAAGCGGCATTAGCGGGCTCACTCAAAAAAGAGCATATACCTACCCTTTGCGCGTTAGGCGTTGACGTTATTGGGATGCGAGGTGCAGCGTGCACTGGCGGCGACAGAACCCATGGGCGCATTACACGGGGAACTGTTCAGGAAATAGTGCAGCTAGTCCGAAACGCAGAAAAGCAGCGCGAACGTGAGGTTTGAGGCGTTTTTCATGCGAGCCAAAGGACTAAGCCCAGCTGAAGTGTTGGCGCGTCTAAAGCAGGCTCACGCGAAAAATGAAAAGTATGCTGACGGAAAAATTTTCTGCTCCATGTGTACCACTCCGCATTCAGCTGCGAAAGAGGCGCATGACCTTTTCTTTGATTCAAACCTCGGCGACCCCGGGCTTTTCTCGGGAAGTGTGCAACTTGAAAAAGAAGCTGTCTTATCAATGGCGGAGCTCCTGCACGGCAAAAGCAGTGTTGGCTTCATCGTTTCTGGAGGAACAGAAGCAAATTTGCTGGCGATGCTTGCAGCAAGAAACCACGCTGGCGTCAAAGAGCCTGAAGTTATCCTGCCTGAATCGGCGCATTTCTCTTTCAACAAAATCTGCAATTTGCTCAAACTGAAACCAGTGTATGCCCAATTAGATGAAACATTCAGGGTTGATGCCTCGCATGTGGAGCAGTTAATCAACAAGAACACTGTGGCCATTGTGGCAACTGCAGGTTCCGCCGAACTCGGCACCGTAGACCCAATTGACCAACTCTCACAGATAACCCTGAAAAGTGGCGTTTATTTGCATGTGGATGCAGCTTTCGGCGGATTAGTCATTCCTTTCTTGACGGAGCTGGGTTATGTTGCGCCTGAATTTGACTTCCAACTAGAAGGTGTGCAGTCGGTTACTGTTGATCCGCACAAGATGGGCATGTCCACGATACCTGCAGGAGGCATCCTGTTCCGCGACAGCACATACCTAAAGTGCATCAAGACACAAACACCATACTTGACTGAGGATGCGCAGTACACGTTTGTGGGCACGCGTTCAGGCGCTTCGGTTGCGGCGGCGTGGGCAGTTTTTGAGTCACTTGGACGCGAAGGCTTCAAGAAAACCGTGTGGCACTGCATGGAGTTGACCACGTTTCTGTCGTCGAAGCTCGAAGCGCTGGGTTTCGAAGTTTTACTTCGACCAACCTTGAACATCGTGGCGTTCCGCAGTGCGAACTCAAAGCTGCTCACAGACAAGTTGCGTGAGCGTGGCTGGTTTGTTTCGTATGTGCCGCGGTTGGATTGCGTGCGCATCGTGTTGATGCCTCATTCTACCAAGCAACATGCAGACGCCCTTCTGGAATGCCTTAAAGAACTGCGTTAGGCGCGGTTTGTAAGCAAAAGATTTAATGCGGTATGTCTTCCATCGATTCCGTAATTGGTGACTGTGAGTCTTTGCGGGTTGTAGTTTACGAGCACGTTTCAAGCGGCGGCTTCGCAGGCGAACCCCTTCCAGCGGGGATTTTAAGCGAAGGCTTTGCCATGCTCCGAACCGTAACTTCAGATTTTCAAGCTGCTGGACACAGCGTAACTGTTCTGCTTGATTCTAGGCTTGCAGCGTTTAATCCGCCGTTGGACGCTGACCAGATAGTGCAGGTTTCTTCTTCAAAAGAAGCTGAAGAGGCACTGGATACGGCTTCTGAACGTGCGGATGCTGCTTTGGTGATTGCACCTGAGTCTAATCAGGTTTTGCAGTCACTTGTTGAGCTCGTAGAAACCACGGATTTGAAGTCGCTGAATTGTTCAGCCAGCGGAATAACGAAAGCCGCCAACAAGGCAAACTTGTACGCGCATATGAAAAGCATAGGGGTAACTGTCCCTGAAACGTTACTCTTCACCGATGTTGAAGGCGTCGAAAAAATCGCGGAAGATATCCAGCAAAAAACGCGGTTTCCAGTTGTCTTCAAACCCCTAAACGGCACCAGTTGTGCTGGCTTAAGTCTTGTCAGTAGCCCTAACCAAATAGCCGCAGCAATCGACAAAATCCAAGAATCCTCAACAAACGACCAGTTTATAGTTCAACAATTCATTGAAGGCGTCGCAGCCAGCGTTAGCCTGATTTCTACAGGTCACAAAGCGTTGCCTGTCAGCTTGAACAAGCAAGATGTCACGTTGGGTGCTCCAGAGGCTGATTCAAGCTATAACGGTGGAAAGGCTCCCTTAGATAGCAGTCTTACGGAGGTGGCTTTTGCAGCGGCTAAACAGGTTGTGGAGTCTTTTGGCGGCCTGCGAGGCTACGTTGGAGTTGATTTGGTCCTGACTGAGGACACCGCGTTTGTGGTGGATGTTAATCCCCGATTAACTACGTCTTATGTTGGGCTGCGGAGTGTTGCCTGTTTTAACCCCGTGGAAGCAATGCTTAACGCTGTGGTTAAAGATGAATTGCCTAAGAAAGTTCAGATGTCTGGATATTCTTGTTTCTCTAAAGTAGTTGTGCCTAAGCCAGACGTTTTTGTTCTTCCTGAAATCTACAAAGTGCCTAGCATTGTTTCTCCGCCTTTCCCGTTTGACGAGACAGAGACATCTTGCGCACTTGTCGAAACCCACGGCGTCACATTGCAGGATGCGCAGTTCAAGTTCCGCGAAGCTAAAAAGCATCTTCAAAGCATATGCCATGGAGGAACGTAGAGTGGTATCTGTTTTAGGCTGGGACATAGGCGGAGCCAACACCAAAGCCGCGTTCATAAAAACCGAAAACGGCGCAGTCACAGAATTCAGAACCGCACTGGAGTATTTTCCGTTCTGGAAACGCGACACCAAACAGCTCTGCACCATGCTTTCAAAGCTTAAAGAGGAACTTGCAGGCTCAAACAGGCTTGACTGCGCAGCCGTGACCATTACTGCGGAGTTGTCTGATGCTTACCGCACCAAACGCGAAGGCGTCAACCACATATTAGACTGCGTCTCACAGGTTTTTGCGGGCACACAAATCTTGGTTCTGGATACGGATGCGGTTTTGAAGTCTGTGGACGCGGCGAAAGCTGAACCGTTGAAAGTGGCAGCGGCAAACTGGGCGGCAACAGGCTGGCTTGCATCACAGTACCTAAGCGACTGTATAATTGTCGATGTGGGGAGCACAAGCACCAGCATAATTCCCGTGGTTAACAGCAAGGTGGCAGCGGCTGGCAAAACAGATTTGGAGAAGCTCTCGAACGGCGAACTCGTGTACACGGGAAGTCTGCGGACAAACGTGGCTGCAACAGTGAACGCAGTTCCGCTAAGAGGTGGCGTGGTGCGTGTTTCGTCTGAGCTTTTTGCGCAATCGGGCGATGTGCATTTGGTTTTGGGTAACATCAGCACGGCAGATTATACTACTGAAACAGCGGATGGGCAGGGAAAAACAAGAAGTGACGCGTTGGCGCGGCTTGCAAGGGTGGTTTGCGCTGACACGGACATGTTGACTGAACAGGAGATTGTTCAAATTGCCAGCTATGTTTATTCCAAACAGGTTGAGCAAATTGCGGAAGGCATAAGCCAAGTGTACTCGCGGCTGAAAGCGAATGCTAAAGCAGTGGTTCCTGTGGTTGTTACGGGTCTGGGCAAGGACTTTCTTGCAAGGAAAGCCGCTGGAAAAGCAGGCATTAACAAGATTATGGACATGAGTGAGTTGTTGCAAAGCGATGTGTCGATGGCTTCGCCAGTTGTGGGCGTTGCGTTGATGGCGGCAACCAAACTGGAAGGGAGGCGCTTGATATGGACGCGGTAATAAAAGTCGGTGGCAGTTTAGCTGAAACTCCTGAGGCGCTGAAGGCTTTATGCGTTGAACTTTCCCGTATCGCAAAGGACTATTCTGTTGTGGTTGTGCCTGGAGGAGGCAAATTCGCGGATGCTGTCCGAGAATACGACAAAAAATTAAAGTTGCCCACAGTAGTCGCTCATAGATTAGCAATTGCTGCAATGGACCAGTATGGCATTGTGCTGTCGCAGCTAATTCCTGATTCCAACATGTGTTATGCACTTGCAGATGTGCAGCGCTTTTCAAAAGCTGGTACGATTCCGATTTTTTTGCCCTCAAAGCTGATGTTTCAGGATGATGCTCTTGAGGCTTCTTGGGATGTCACTTCGGACTCCATCGCTGCCTATATCGCAGAAAGGCTGAACGCAAAAAAAGTGATATTGGCTACGGATGTTGACGGCGTTTTCACAAACGACCCAAAAAAACACGCGGACGCAAAACTGTTGCCTGAAATATCTATGGCTGACTTGTTGAGCAGTGCTGCACGGACCAGCGTGGACAAGTTCCTGCCAAAACTTCTCTCAAAAAGCCAGTTAGAATGTTACGTCGTCAACGGCAAACACCCTAAAAGAATCAGGGCAGTGCTGTCTGGAGAGCAAGCCGTTTGCACTTTGTTGAAAATATAAATGCACAAAACACTTACGCTAATTTGGACGTGCACATTTGACTGAGCAAAAGCCCTCCCAAGTCTCCATTGTGAAAGGCGAACGTGGACACGAACCAGTTTTCAAGGCCCTTGACCTAATTGACTACAAAACCGCACTTGCAGGCTACAATAAAGTGCTGATTAAAGTCAATTTTATCACGGACAAAACGTGGGAAACGGGCGCAACCACTGACCCCATAGTTGTCGAAGCCATAATCGAGAAGCTAAAGGCGCTGCCTGTTACGGTTTACGTGGTGGAATCCGACGCCACCATAACCAACGCTGACAAAGCCTTCGTGAAAACAGGCATGAAAGACATGTGCCAACGCCACGGCGTTGAATGCGTAAACCTTCGGCGTTTGAAAGACAAAGTCAAGCTCAAAGTGCCCGATGGCGAGACGCTGGGCAGCGTAACTGTGCCGCGGCTTGTCTCGGAATCAGCAGTTATTAGCGCTGCAAAACTCAAAACCCATGCAAACACCATCGTAACTTTGGGCATGAAGAACCTGGTTGGGTTGCTTCCTGAAAAATTCAAGGCCAAGTACCACGCAAGGGGCATAAGCAACGTAGTTGTCGACATAAACACCGTCATCAAACCAGCCCTTACAGTCATAGATGGCTTTGTAGGCATGGAAGGAAAAGGACCAATCGACGGCACACCCGTAAAAATGGACCTCATAATTGCGGGAAAAGACGTTGTCGCAACCGACGCCACCGCCTGCCGCGTAATGGGCATGAACCCCTACAATATAAAACACCTCAGAAGAGCCCACGAGAAAGGCATAGGCACCATCGAAAACATCGACGTATTAGGCGAAAAAATCGAAGGCGTAACAAGACCCTTCAAACGAGCCTAAACCAAAGTCTAACCAACGTTTGAATCTATTTATAGAGGGGCTATAAACTGTTCCGAGCACAAAACCACAGCAGTCTTTTGATCCTGCTGAAAATGAGAAAAAGAATAAGGATATTATGCGTTTAGATTTTCTTCTTGTCTAAAACTTGCCTAAAAGTCTTGCCGCAGCACGCGAACAAGCCAATCGTGAGCTGAGTCCGTTTTCCAGCTTTATCAGGTTTGCCAGCCATCTTCCACGTTTTCTTTGCGGTTTTTACGTCTTTTCCACAGTCAGGACATTTTGCCATATATTTTCCTCCCTGATACATCGTTTATGTATGTTACAGAATAAAACATTTTCCATCATTGCACCCAAACAGCGGCAATAAAAAAGAAAAAACAGAGAAAAATTGCAGCTAATTCAGAAACAACTCTTGCTTTCTACCTGAAAAATTCTTCCGCCATATGCCCATAAACTTTCAAGGCGCCATCAGAAAACAGCACAAAAACCACTTCCGCAAGCCTGTCATCTTTTTCCAAAAACTCCTTAACAGCCCCCAAAGCCATAAGACTTGCCCTCTCAACAGGATAACCATACGCACCAGTACTTATTGAAGGAAAAGCCACCGTCCGCAAACCTTTTGAAACCGCCAAACGCAAACAGTTCACATACGCCTCCCTCAAAAGCTCGGGTTCCCACTGATTTCCATCATGCCAAATCGGGCCAACCGTATGAATAACATGCTTTGCCTTCAAGTTGCCACCCGAAGTCATTACCGCTTTGCCCGTTGGGAGACCATTCAGCCATTCAGTAGCACGGATTTTTTTGCATTCTTTGAGTATTTGTGGTCCACCTTTACGGTGAATTGCGCCATCCACGCCTCCACCACCCAAAAGCGACGAATTAGCTGCGTTTACAATGGCGTCTGTTTCCATGTCAGTTATGTCGCCTTTGACTAATCGCAACTTTGCTTTTCCAACTTGGAACTCGTAGCTCACCATTATGCTTACCTCACACGAATGTGCTGATTACCTGCCATAGTGCGGAGCTGAAGAACCATGCTCCAAAGCCCACAAAGACAGCAACACAGAAGAATGCAATGCCCTGATGTACACGTTTGGTCCAGAAGCGATGAGATTTGAAGATAACAAACGCTACAACTGCGTACCAAACAAAATCGCAGAGCCAGTGAATTCCTGCAAACACTGAGAAACCAGCCAGCCCAAACAGTTTAGCATTCAAAATTAGTGCAGTGCCGATGGTTAACCACCACAATATGAAGCCTGGATTAGCCGCTGTTGTTCGTATTCCCGCAAAGAGCGAATCTTGCCTTGAGCCCGCATATTTCTCGTTAACTTTGTTCCTGTTTCGGAATGTTTGAACCCCAAGAAACATCATCAATAAGCCACCAAGAAGACTCACAGCAATCTGCACAGAATCCGGAATCGCGAACTCGCTTAAAATAAAGAATATCAGAAACATAAGCGGAAACTCCACAACTCCATGCCCAAACGCGATGAGAGCACCTGCTGTCTTGCGTTTTGCGCCCTTCTCAATCGTCACCGCAAACAAGGGTCCTGGCAAAAGCACCCCTGACAACGAAATCACTATAACTGAAGCCAAGAAAACGTAAAAGTCCGCGATGACAGCCATCAACTCAGCTCCATGTGTACAAAAGCATCATCAAAACGTACTCAAAAACGTTACTTGCGTATTCACTGTTTTCCGCCAAGCTTGCGCTGCATTATCGCCACAATCTCGGTGCTGTCTTTTGCCGCAGCGTAATCCTCAAGCAAAGTTGCGTTCAACTCAAAAAACGTGTGCCCCCACGTAAAAATCGAAAGCAGCTCCTGCGCTTCATCCTTAAAGCCCGTAATATACAACGCGGCGGCCAACGCTTCAGCCGTAGTGAGTTTTGTTGCCTTGGCAAAATTAGTTGGATTACCCGCAATCAAAACGGGCAGACACCGCGCAGTTCCCCTTACATGATGCGACAGAACTTTTTCTGCGTGCTCCCAACTGCAATCCAATGCGGCAAGCCCAAAATCTGCAACACGCTGCCTGTCCGCAGGCGAAAACGCAATCTCCCCAAACGGATTAAGAATTATCGCCCGTTTGGGCATAAACCGTGTCTTAGTCACTATTCTTGCAAGCCCATGGCGTTTCAGTTTCGTGCCTGTGCAGCGTTTGGGGTCACACTGATTTGCGTGGTAAATGGTCAGTCGGATTTTAGGTGCTTTTTCCACTTGTTTTTTGCACCTTCACATGACTCATAGGGTCATTCAAAACCTGCGGAATCCACTCAAGTAAATCAGACGCTACCAAGTGATGACCCAAGTCAACTGCGACAAAGTCGCCTGCAGCACCATTAACGAACGCTCCAGCAACCGCAGCCTCAAACACATCAGCTTTCTGCGCCAACAACCCGCCTACAACACCTGAAAGCACATCACCTGTGCCGCCAACAGTCATGCCTGGATTACCCGTAAAGTTGAGCTTCACGCGTTCCCCATCAGAAACCACATCCACCGCACCTTTTAACAAAATCACTGCGCCAAGAGCTTTGGCTGTTTTCTGCACTTCAACAACACGTTCTTCAATGTTATCTGATAATTTTTTGCCTGTAAGAATGGCGTATTCTCCTGCATGCGGCGTCAACACAAGCGGCACTTTCAAACGTCGCTTAAACTCAGCAAACGCTTTTAACCCGTCAGCATCCAAAAGCAGCGGTTTACCGGCATCTTCCACGGCGCTCACGCAAGCCTTAACGAATGCTTTGGTGTCTGAATGTAAACCTGCGCCTGGACCCAAAACCACCGCGTCCACCGCATCCAAATAAGTCTTAAGCACTGACAAGTTGCCGCTGTTGAGATGATTGCCTTCCAGTTTTAGAGTAATCAAATCAGGCGACACCGCAGCAATATCATGGGAAGTCTGCTCAGGCGCAGCAGTGTAAACGATGTCTACACCAGTGCGTAAAGCTGCCAAAGAAACCAGCGTAGGAGCACCAGAAAATACTTCGCTGCCTCCAATGACCAGCAAACGCCCAAAATCGCCCTTATGAGCGCTTAAAGGACGCATTTTCGTAACCAAAAACACATCGCCTGGACCTGCAAACCTTTCCAGCGCAGGTGGCAACCCGATGTCTCGTACAACAACCTCACCCGCGTGTTTCTTTGCGGTTTCTAAGCCCTTTTTAGCCTTGTAAAAAGTGACTGTAACATCTGCTTTCACGGCTTTACCTAAGACTGCCCCAGTGTCCGAATCTATTCCCGTGGGAACATCAATGGCAACTTTAGCAGCCTTAAGCGAATTAATGTACTCCACTACCTGCAGAATGGGTGGCTTCAGTTTACCTTTTGTGCCTGTTCCAAGTAACGCATCCACAACCACGCCAGCTTCAACCTGTGGAATAGCAGAACTATCCACAACTTCACAGACAGGAATACTTTCGCATAACGACTGAAGGGCACACCAGTTCGCAAGCGCAGCCTCATGGTTAATGCCTTGGCTTCTCCCAACCAGAACCACCTTTACTTTGAAACCCATAGCAGACAAATGCCTTGCCACTACAAAACCGTCACCGCCATTGCCGCCTAAACCACAAAAAATCACGATTGACTGGTTCAGTTTGAAACGTGAACTAATTTCTAAGGCGACGTTGCGTCCAGCGTTTTCCATGAGTTGCAAGAGGGAAACGCCGAAGTATTCCGCGTTAGCTTCTAACGCTCGCATGTCTCGGCTTGTAATGTATTCTGATCGCATGTGAAGCCCTGAATAATCTATTGCTACCTATAAAAGATAAGCCTATCCTTGAAAAAAATCAACTTTTGCTCAAAAGGATGTTTGTATACAAAAGCATCAACCAAACTAACTAAAATCACCATTAACCTACGTAAAAAACTTTACGCGCTGTGAATTCGGCGAAATAATAGGAAAGGGATTACTTGGTTTTTGGTCGCTGACTTTTAGCCTTGTACTCACGCGAAATAATCATCGTAGACGTCACCAACACGTTTGGCACATTTCGAACATGGTCAGAAACGAAATCTTCCAGCGCATCCAAATCCTTAGTCATCAATTTACCTACAACATCGTATTCACCGAAAATCACGTCTGCCTGCAAAACTTCCTCAAACTCAATAAGCTTCTCAGCTACCTGACGTTCAGTACCTGAACTCACCTTAAACATAACATACGCTAAAATCGCCACATCATTCACCAAATAACCTATCACTGTAAAGCTTAATTACTTTTCCATTAACCACCCTGTCTTTGGCAAAACTTTATCCACAACCAACCAATAAATTACAGCCAAGCTAACGCAGCCTCACAAGGGGCTGACAAGATTTTAACTTGTTAAAGGTGAACTATTTGAAAAAAACCTTTAATCTAAACATCAACAGCAAAGACGCTCTACTCATCACCGACATCCAACTTGACTTCCTTCCAGGAGGCACATTACCCATAAAAGAAGGCGACCAGC
>CAYGJP010000054.1:10612-11573 GCA_964350175.1 uncultured Candidatus Bathyarchaeia archaeon | reverse complement strand
CATTATTAACGCTATTTTTTATGGCTTGGTTATCTCAGGTTTGCTCCCACAGCAAGATGCGTTTGTAAGCATACAGTTCTTCTTCTATTTCCCAGTAATCGTAACCTTGCTAGACCACAGGTACATATTTGGCAAGAGCTTGGACAAAATCGTCATAGGCTGGCTTCTTCTCTTCATAATTAATCTCCTAATGCCTGACAGCTCATTGATTCTCGACACTTTGAACATTTTCGCGAAAGCCGTCATTCTTTGGGGAATAACAGAATATGATTTCGTCATTTTAGTTAAAAATATACGTGAAAGGATGATTCATCGTGCTTCGCTTTCTACTACGGAATTCAAGAAGGAAGGCGTATTTGAAATAGTCCAGTATTCATCCAGCAAGGGCTCTCAGGAGAATGTTGAATGGATTAAAAGAAAAATTGGCGAAAACATCAGTCAGGATGTTAAGTCGTATGTGTTCTGCTTCCAAGACACAATTCAGCATCACATGTTGCGGAGCCTAAAAGCAATGGGTCCTGAAAAGGTGTTCATACTGCTTTTCTCCTCAAGCTCCGTGCATCAAGATAGCGACTTTGTTTTCCTCCCGATGGGTTTAACCGAGGTGGGCGCTGCGTTATCCGAAGTTACTCAAAGCAACCTTAACGAATGCGCCGTTTTTCTTTCGAATTTTTCTCTGCTCATTCACACGTTCGGGGTGTATCCGTGTTACAACATGATATTGAGCAAGATGGGCGAAATAAGGCGGGCAAACGTTGAACTGTTTGCTTTCGTCAGCCCTGAAACACACAACGACAAAACAATTATCCCCCTTTTCATGAACATAAGCGATAAAGTCACTGAAGCATAGCCACATTGCTATTTCGAGATAAAAACCAGTGCATATATGTTGTTCAATTCAATAACAAAGCTTTTAAGCATCTTCCACTGAAATAAAGTTCGAAAGAAGTTCAATGCATAC
>CAYGJP010000054.1:0-10602 GCA_964350175.1 uncultured Candidatus Bathyarchaeia archaeon | reverse complement strand
AATGCATACAGAGTGATCGGTATGATAAGAACTATAAGAACAATCAGTACGCTATTGCTTCTAGCAATACTAGCAACTTCAGTAATGCAATTTTCCAGTATAAAAACGGCCAACGCAATTAATGCAAGCGTCATCTATGCAGTTCCAAATAATATGATGGATACTAACGAAGCACAAGCGACGACTAGTGGTTGTGCAGCAATAAGGTACTACTTCTCTCTTACAGGGGATTATACCTACTTGGAAAACTATTGTGGCAGCAACACAGTGAACAGCGTAGTCTACAGCGTTGCCAACTATCATAATACGTATTATAATTGGGCAGCAACTTTCTACAAAGGACATTCCATATGGGCTCCACCAGGAACCTATCCAAATGTCTACCCTCAACAATACAACCATAACATCTACAATCTCTACCCTGACAATTCCAATGACACAAGTGCTAGAATTTGGGATGAGACATCAACCTTGTTGGGAACGGTCTTGGGAGCTACACTTCTAATGGCGTGTACCACTTCGCGTTTCTCTGGACTTGCGGCATGGCAAATGAACTAGGCGGCATTAACGGAAATGACATATATGGAATGGCGCCTGCTTGGCTTCGCACAGCCAGCCTAGTGCTTGATACTTACAACAATCCTAATGCTGATAATTCCAGTAAGTGCTTCATAGGCTTTCAGTACTATTCAAAACCATGGAGCGACAACACAGGCTACTACTCCTACACCTATCAAATCTTTGCATCAATGTTCTACTATTTCGCCTTGAATGGCTATAATGTACGCAACGCTTTAAATCAGGCTTCACTTTACTACCTTGGAATGGCTTTTGATAGCCAGAACCCCCGAAATGACTTCTATTACGGCTACGATTATCAGGGCTACACGTGCAAGATAAGAATATTCGGAGATTCAGACATGTATTTACCATAATTGGGTGACCGTGATGAAAAACCATAAAAGTCTTTACTTAACTTTGATTCTTTTGTCACTGTTAGTGCTTCCGCTTGTAAATACCCCTCTTGGCAAGGCAGCAGCGTCGAATCCCCGAGAGAAAGCTTTGTCCTTCTTAGCCGATGTAGTCTCTATAGACGTAGGTAAATACAACGTTACCCTAGTAAGCGACGGCTCGCCTTACAATGTAGTGAATAGCGCAGACCAAGAAGAGGTGCGTTACAAACTCGAAAACAGCAAAAACACGTTAGATGTTACATGTCTGTTCAAGAATAACGCGCTTGTCTGGTGTACTATATACGTGCTCTCAGGCTCGCCAGTTTACACGCAAACACCATCTACAAATCTACTAGATCAGGTTTCTACTCTGCTTGACCGATATCAGAACTATACTAGTTCTTCACGCTACCAAGGAATGAAAAGCATGTTAAGCCTGCTTCAAACCGCTGACGACACGGCAGCCATTTTAGGCGACGCTAAACTGGTGATACATTCAGATGGAGTTGCCAAAGGGTTTGAATGGACATATATATACAATGGCGTTGAAGCACCAGGGTTACAGATTGAGTTTTTCAACGGAATTCTTGAAACCTTCAATGACCAAGCAAGTCTCTTCACAATTGGAAGCACTACTACAAATATATCGAAGGAAAAAGCTATTGACATCGCGTTGGACCGAGTAAAGGATTTCTCGTGGACAGTAGGCTTGGACCCTAGCACTGCGATAGAAGTGACAAACTTTACCGTACTAAGCGAAAATGCGCAGATAAAGCTGAGCATGCAACCCCGAGAAGATTCGACATTATATCCTTTCTGGCGGGTGGACCTTTATCTCGATAAAGTGTACGCTGGCGGCGTCAGCAGTATTGCAGTGGGCATCTGGGCAGACACCGGCGAAATTAGTTACTGCAAAGCACTAAGCTATGGCGGAGACCTCCCACCTAACAATACGACAACTGAGAATACATCGACACTTCCAGCTACATCAACTCAAGAACCAACAATATCGCCTTCAACACAGATAGTAAATAACACAACCCCGTCATTAAACATAAGTCTAGCTGCTGGAGCAGTTGCAATAATAGCCATGATAGTTTTAGCTGCTGTACTATTCAAGAAAAGAAGCAAATAGCACAACATCCCCCTTTCTTTTTTTTGTTTCTGAACTCACATACAACAAAATGTGCCGTGTCTTTGTGTTGTTCAATTCAACGCCAAAGCTCTTAAGCATCTTCCACTGAAATAAAGTTCGAAAGAAGTTCAATGCATACAGAGTGATCGGTATGATAAGAACTATAAGAACAATCAGCATGTTATTGCTTCTAAGCATACTATCTACCTCAACAATTGGTCTAAATGCTAAAACAGCTAACGCAACCAGAGCCAGTTTGCAGTGGGGCACACGCTATGACATGTCGCAGTCGGAACAAGATGCATCTTATGGCGCTTGCGTAGCGATAAGAGCCTATTTCTACGATACCGGACAATACAGCTACCTAGGAAACTATTACGGCAGCGACACCCAACAAGCCACTGTATTAGGAAATGTTAGCCAATGCGAGAACTATTACAACTACGCCACGGTTTTCTACAAGGGACACTGCTGCTACGTTGTTGACCCTGACCATTGGCACTACTACCTTTATGACAATGATGGAGGCGGAGCAACAGACAGAATCTGGGATTTCGGCGTAGGATACCGAACAGCTAACGGCATACACAATTTCGTGTTCATTTGGGCATGCGGCACAGTTGGCAATGGAACTAACGTCGGCGGAATCGATGGAACACACACCTGGTTTTTCCCAGCATCTTGGCTGCACACCACCAACTTGGCTATGAATGGCTACACTGAAACTAACGACAACGGCCCTAACTGCTTCATAGGCTTCATGAACTACTCTAAGCCTTTCACCGAGTCAACAGGGTACGGCGGATGAAGCTACCGCTACTGGTGCACCTACTTCTACCTGTACGCGCTTGACGATGGATTAGGCTATTCAGTTAAAGAAGCTCTTGACGCTGCATCACAAACTACAATTGGCGAAGATTTGGATGAAACTGAACTCTACCAGGGCTATGACATCTACCAATTTGGCACATACTGGCGTTCCAAAATATGGGTCTACGGCAACGGAGACATAGAGTTACCAAAGTAAAGGAAAGTGACATTGAATGAAACCTTCAAAGAAGAAAATTTGCATGTTCTTGTTGTTTGTAGCGTTTTTGATGCTTTTGCTTGCACAAACCCCAATGGCGCACTCAGAAGAAACAGATACCCCAAAGAAAGCGTTAGCGTTCCTAACAGATGTAGTCCAATTTGACACCAACAAATACAACGTAACTTTAGCAGGCTACAAGTTGAGCTATCCAACACCGCCTCTTTTGTCTGACCCCGCAGTTATCGTTCAAGAAGACCTGAAGTACACTCTTGAACGTGAAGACAGTAAAGTCAACGCCATCTTCGGGTTCAAGAACGGCACGTTCTGGTGGTGCAACATCTACGTAGTCGAAGGTATTCCACTCTACGCTGAATCACAACCTGAAAGCGAAATTGCCAAAGCTGAAGCCATGCTTGAAAGATACCATCAATACAACGCAGCACCAAATTTCCAAGTGACAAGAGCACTGCTTGATGCCCTTACCAAGACAGAAAGCACGACATGGCGTTAGGCAATATGAAGCTTGAGGTAACTCAGGACTCAGAGTCTACAAGATTTAAATGGTCGCAGGTCTACAACGGCGTTGATACAACAACATTTAACATTCGTTTTCTAAATGGCGTTTTGCGGTCATTTACCAACAGTCTTTGTCTTGAAACTATAGGTGGAACAGACGTAAACATCTCAGAGACACAGGCCATAAAAATTGCGGTGGAACGAGCAAAAAACTTCTCGTGGAAAGCAGGCACAGACCCAAACAATATGACTGAAGTGAAAGACTTCACCGTACTAGAGTCTCCGGTAAAGGCTGAATTGTCCATGCAACCACGAGAAGGCACAACGCTGTGTCCCTACTGGATGGTTGATTTGTACCTTGACAAAGTCTACCCTGGAGGAGTCAGCAGCATCGAAGTTGGACTGTGGGCAGACACCGGAGAAATCCACCTGATTCAAGAACTCAGCTACGGCGGAAACCCACAACCCGAAACCACACCAACCCCAACAGCAGAACCCACACCCCAACCACAAACCAACACACCAACAACATCAAACATGAACTTAGCAGTCGAAGCAGCAGCCACAATCGCTATAGCAACAACCATAACCCTAACCGCCATAATTATCGTCAAGAAAAAAAGAAGCAAATAGCACAAATTCCCATTCTTTTTTTACCCCTTCTTAAGGGTTAGTTTAGACCCAATTTCATCTCGAACGCAGAGAAAAAATGAATAAAAAAGGAAAAAGGCGTGAACGAAGTAAGACTTTTAGCTTGTTAGCTTAGAATCTTTTTGGTGGTCTTCGTTTTGCGTAGCATTCTCGGCAGTATACTGGCCTGGTGCCGTCTGGCTTGAAAGGAACATCACATTCTTTTCCGCATTCAGCACAGGTTGCCTTATGCATCTCTTTTCTATACATTATTCTGTTTCAACTCCTTATTCAGTTTCGTGCAAACTTTTTTGCACGCCTTCTCTATGTTACGGTGCAGTTTTAAATTTATCCATCCAGAAAGATAGCTACTGTTTAGAGTATAACAAAAAAGGGTGTAGGTTACAATGAAGGCAGGTTATTTTTTGTGCCGTCGAATTCTTTCTTGCCTTTGCGATTTCATGCGCCAGTCTCTTTTCCGCTGTGTCTGCACGGTGAACCTGTCATACCGCTGATTGGTACCGGTATCTTTGCGGAAACGTGAAATGTTTCTGTAGAATGTTTCGGGGCTGATGACGTTATTCTTGAGGTCTTCGAGGTTCCTGTTTAATTCACGCTTGGCGTCATCGCCACCTGCGCTGTCGAAAACTTCTGAATACACGACGTATGCGGCGTGGAACGGAAAATTCGAGGGGTCGTCGATGAGCAGTTTTTCAGGTGTTGGTTCTTGATTGTTAGGTGCTGGTTCGGTCATGTTCATTCAATCTTCTGCAACGTTAAGAGAGAGTAGCAAACTTCTTTATAGCTTTTACATTAACACACTTGACGAAAAAAGGTTTAAACTTACTCGGGACCGTTAAATGAGCCATGCTCTAAACGCCCATGAGCTTTCCTGAACTCTTCAAAGTGCTCTGCTTTGGATGCGCCGTAGCTTTTCAAGTGTTTTTGCAGGTCTGTCTCGTTGCAGAAACAGCAGGGACAAAACGGGCACTTGGTAAGGGTGTTATTGTTGCCTTCTTGAGGGTTTTTCTCGTCCATCACTAATACACTCTTTTCTACGGTTGATGTGAGTTCTGATATCGTTTTTTGCCTAATAAGTTTTTGATGAAAAACGCCAACTGCACCGTTAGGGGGTGGTATTCGGCAAAAGGTAAACAAAAGACACTTATGAAGGCAACAGTATCAAAAGAAAAAGCAAATCGCAGGCAGCAAGAAATGAGCAACGCGCGACTTAAAGTCAGAGGCATTCTCTTGGATTTGGACGGAACCATACTAGATACGAGAGACGCTTACATCGAAGCTGCAAAAAATGCGTTCGCAGCCTTAGGGCAGGATTCACCTAAAAACGGGGTTGCGCTGGAGATTCCCAAGAGGATAGAGCAAAAGTTGCCGTTCACTGACCTCGTGAATGTTGAGCCGCAGAAATTCTTAGATACGTACCTCAAAGCCTTCTATACCATATCAGGGGGCAGAACCAAACCGCTGCCTCATGTTACAAGTGCCCTTGAAGAGCTGTCAAAGAAAGCGAAACTTGCCATCATAACTATGCGCTTTGTTTCAAAAGAAGTCATCATTAAAGAATTACAGCAGTTTCATCTGGACAAATACTTCACGCATGTTGTCACGGCGTTGGATACACAGAAGCCTAAACCTTCACCTGAGGCACTCATTAAAGCTGTTAAAGCTTTAGATGTCCAAATGTGTGACTGCGCCATTGTAGGCGACTCGGTCATCGATGTACAGGCAGGAAAAGCTGCAGGAATAAAAACAGTGGCGGTGCTTTCAGGACTTTATTCCCTTAAAGAACTCGCCCAAACAGACCCAAACTTAATCATAAAAGATGTTACAGAGCTGCCGCAATTCATAGAATAAGCACATTTTATCATATTGCTAAGCTCGTAATATTGCTGAAAACCGCCTAAACCAGTTATATCTGAGGCAGAAATAACTTAATAAAAGCCCAAAGCGCATATAGAATATGGAGAAGGCTTCAGAGTCGGATTTCAATATGAACTTTGTAGAAATAATCTTAACGGAGAAGTTGAAAGACGCGGACCCAGCCCTTGACATTTTGGGTTCCGATCGTAAAGTCCTGCAAGTAGCATGCCAAGACTTCACAAACTACCTCAAGTACCACTGGAACCTTATGGGGAAAGAAGCAAACAGTTGCGAACTTGTGGAGAAGATGGAACAGTCCTTCAAAGAAAACCCTGTAGAGTTTGAAGCTTACCTTGCGGTTTGGACTGGCATCTGGCTTAAGAAGTGGAAAGAACGAGTGAAACTGCTCATCGGCAACCAAAACGCGAACAAATGGAACAAAGTCTCCAAGACTCTTGCTGACGCTGAACCTTTGTGGAAAAAACTGGACCACAAACAGGAAATCATGGAAGTCATAGTCACTACTCTAATTAAAAACGGTGAAATCTGCGGAACCGAAATTCTTTCAGAGAACCTTTTGAAACTGGAACTTGGAGAGAAAGTCAATCAGGTAATGCTTAACGAGAAAGAGCAGATTTTAACGGTTCTAAACAACACGCTACGCAAGGCGCGCGACATGGCCCAGAGCAGAGGTCCGTTGATTTTCGTTAAAATCGACAAAGGCTACTACAACACAGTCAACTAACAAAAAACAGAAAAGCCGCATTTTTTGGCTCTCCACTTTTAATTTCTTTTACCCTAAAACAGCGTAGCTATCAAAACTTGCAGAGAACAAAAAAGAAAAATAACTGAACCAGTTAAGCGGAGAAAAATAGTTAAACTATTCTTTGCCTTGCCAGAGTCTTTGTTCGCCACTTGTAGCTTCGGATAGTAGTTGTTTCTCCGTAGCCGCAGGCTGCACAACGTTTGTGACGCACGTGATATGCGCGTCTTCCGCAGCGTCTGCATTTTATGTGGACAGTTTTACCTTGGCGTTTGCCCTGAGATGGTGTACCTTTACCCAATGTTGTCACCTAGGAGGCGGGGATATGAGAACTACGTTGTCGCCGCGGACGATTATTAAGCCTAGTTTGCGTTGGCTTTCAACGTTTGTGGTGTCTTCGGTTTCTTCTAGGACAAGATTTAGGTGTTGGTCGAAGCCCTTGAGTCTTCCTCGTAGGCTTTTGCCGCCTTTCAATCGTACAAGCACTATTTTGCTAATGTTTTGCTCAAGGATTTCAGTGGTCATTTCGCTCATTTAAAGACCCTTCGTATTGTTAGCTTCTATACTTAAAGTCTTAACATTTAAACCTATCTAAGCATGAACGAGCTCGACACGTTGAATACTCTTTGCATTGCTTTTCAGGAGACTGCCAAGCTGTAGCTCATGCAGGAGGGAACGGAAGAGAAATTTGGGTGCTTAGGCTTATAAACTGGTCACTCATCTTAAACTTGGAAAACGCTGGACCCCCGAATGACGTCAACAATTGAGCAGTTGATATTTTGGTTCGCATCATCTTTTGGAGTGGGTCTCATACCTTTCGGAGGACCATCAAGTCTCCTTGTAGCCTCCACAGCTGCCTTAACTATTGATGCTCTGGGGTTCGAGGCAAATCCATTCATTCTGTTTAGTCTAGGTTTTCTTGTTGCCTTAGGCGTGACTTTGGCTAAAAGTATTCACTACATTATTACTTTTTTCGCCAGCAAACACCTGAGTGAAAAACGGCGACAACGCCTGGATTCTGAAGCAAAAAAGGTTAACCGCTGGGCGTTCCTGCTTCTTTTTGCGGCGGCTTCCACACCAATTCCCGACGAGCCAGTAGTAATACCTCTTGGGTTAATGAAATACAACCCTGCAAAGTTTTTTACTGCCTTTTTCTTGGGCAAGCTTGCTATTTCCGTTCCAGGAGCATTCCTTGGAAGCTGGACTAAAACGACCTTTTCGGAGTGGCTGAGCCCAGAAATCATGATTGTGCTATCAATAGTCTTGACAATAGTAATCACTTATGTCATGTTGAAAGTGGATTTGGGCAAGCTTGCCGAAAAGATTTTTAAAAGAAAAAGCAATGCCCCCGAGCAGGACACGACTTCTCCCGCAACCAGTGATGTTTGAGGTTTAGGGAAAGTTAATTATTACCCGTGCTTATCACGGATACTGAGGAAAATTCGCCACAGAGAGACTATTATGTCCCAAAAGTATCGTCGGTACTCGTTGAAATCCAAAGAAGCAAAACAAATAATCACGCAAGCTTCCGAAAAACTAAAGGTCAACTTGGAAGACATTTTTGGTTCAAAGGTAAACGTTGAAGTTGCCGAAGCAGATTCTGACAAGTTACTGCTAATTAGCGGAAAGCCTTTGCTGTTCAAAGTTGGAGCTGTTGTCTGGCCAACGTTGATGGCTAACGAAATACTGACTCAATCGCCTAAAGTTGTGGTTGACATGGGTGCGGTTCGTTTTGTGTGTAACGGCGCGGATATTATGGCGCCAGGCATTGTCCGATATGAAGGCGAATTCAGCAAAGGCGATATTGTTCTTGTGGTTGACGAGAAACATGGCAAATCCTTAGCCATAGGCGAGATACTTTACGGCACAGAAGAAGCAAAAAGCGTAAAGCAGGGTGCCGTGGTAAAAAACATCCATTACGTAAGCGACAAAGTCTGGAATTTGGCAAAGACAATAGCTGACTAAACGCGTCCAAGCATCGGTTTCACTTTTTCTGATGGCAATCCATGCAGGTTGTAATCAGTTTCTTTGGGTTGTGACCATTTCCGCATTGCTACTTTCGCTTCCTGTAGACGGGTGCATCTTCTTTGTGGTCGTATCGGACAAATTCAAACCCAGCGGTTAACAGTTCATCTTCTTCCTGCGCTGTCTTTGGTCGCTTAATAACGTAATCCGCGTTTGAAAAGTTGCGGTGTTGATAACGGTCTGTGGAACTAATTGCTCTATGACCTAGGAGTTTCTTGACGCTGTAGATGTCGCCTGCCCTCTCGTATTCCCTGCTTGCTCTCCAATGCCTGAACGTGTGGAAATGAATCTTTAGCAACCTCGGATTATTCGTTAGCTCTGCCGTTTTTTGTCTAGTCTTATCAAATGTGGCTCGCTGAGATACAAAGGTCGGGTTAAAGAGGTAGTCACCGTGGTTCTTTTTCAGGTTTTTAACCCATGCGATTGTTTTCTCTGTAACTTTCACAGTTCGGGTTTTGCTGCCTTTTTCGGGGTGGTTAATGGCTATTGTGTTGTTTTTCTCGTCTATGTCGGTCCATTGAATCTTGCGGATTTCCCCTATTCTTGCACCGGTATCTTTTGCCACTTGCAGGAATGTTTTGGTCGCCTTGCTGCACGCATTAATCAATAGGTCTATTTCTTCCTCAAGTGGGTCAAACGCTTCTTTAGGCTGATAATCTACAGCTATGGGGTCCCACTCGATTTTGTAGGCTTTTGCGAAGGCATGGTAGATTTTTACAATGTTGAATTTTGCTGCTGTTGTCATTTCTTCAGTGGCAAGGATTGTTTCAACGGTTTCGGGTTTCTGTAGGTCTGCTCCCAAACGCACAAGTTTGTTAAGGTAGGTTACGCGGTTTTTTATGGTGTTGGCTGCTTTGTTCCGCTTTTTCATTTTCCATGCGAAGTCTGTTATGTAGCCATTTTGTGTCTGGTTTTCTGTCAATCCCGCGCTAGTTCTGTCTTTCTCTAGCGCTGCCAATGCCAATCCTTCCAGATTGTTTTGTTGGCTGCCTTCTGTATTGTCTCGGACAATATTTAAGCTAGATGATGGGTCGCTGAAGCGGGTACGGCAATCTTTACAATTATACCGTTGAACCGAAACATCACCGTAATATCGGTGTCCGTTGCATACAACATGGTGGCTGCCACATTCAGGGCATTTTACGGTTTGAACCTGCGCGGTCATGTTGAAGTATCCCCCGCATTGTTGCCGTATCGAATTTCAAAATCGTTAGGACCGTACTGTTTCAACGTTTTATCCATGTGTACCTTGCAGAAATAACAAGGCTCACTATCTTTTTGGTAAAGCACTTGCTCAGCCGCATACCCGCACTGCTCCCCAGTTTTATCCTCAGCTCCCTCACACCGAACACCAGAAAGGCATGGGTTCACCACCAAAACTTTACGGTTGTCTTTTTCCCTTAACTCCGATTTTTCGGGTTCTGTTCCCTCTGTTCCCTCTATGCTATTAGATTTTATAGAATCTTGATTTTTGGCTGCATCTAATAGTGGTGACGGAACAGGCGGAACAGGCGGAACAGTTTTGTATTTTATGAATTGGTAAACAGCGGTTGGTTTGCCTAGTATTCTTTCCTTTGTTTGTTTGACGTTTGGTATGTATTCTTGGAGTGCTAAGGTAAATTGGGCTTTTCTAACTGTTGGTAGGTTCTCTTTGTCACAATATATTATGAAT
>CAYGJP010000053.1:0-11875 GCA_964350175.1 uncultured Candidatus Bathyarchaeia archaeon | reverse complement strand
TCGTTGTTATGTGGATAAACTGGCCTCCACCATCCGCAGCAGGTAGCGGCGGAGATAGGTGGACAGGATACACAGTAACAATCGCAAGGCCTGATGGAACAACTGAGACCAAAGGACCATTCACTTCTGAAGCTACCTCGTCAGCGTACTTCTTGTATACACCAACACAAACTGGAACATACACTTTCACTTTCAGATTCCCTGGTCAAGTGGCCTCGCTGTATAATCCTGAAACTGGTGAAGCTGGCTCTAACAGTGCCTACGTAGGTGACAATTTCTTGTCAAGCACTGCAACAACAACACTACGGGTCCAGCAAACCCCAGTTGAAAAACTCCAAGACTACCCACTTCCAACCAGCTACTGGACACGACCAATAGAGGGAGGAAACAGCAACTGGTTCAGCGTAGCATCTAACTGGCTGGGCACAGGAAGTGGTCACATTGTCGGCGGAGGAGGCTTCGGCGGAGGCGGAATTCAACCTGATGGTGTTGCTCCGAGTTCGCCTCACATAATGTGGACCAAGCCACTTGCTGACGGTGGTATCGTAGGTGGAAGCCGCGTCAGTTACGATGGCCAAGCATACCACATGGGTCTGTCATACGAAGGCAGATTTGCCAATCCACTTGTCATCTATGGACGACTGTACTATGATACTCCTCTCAGCAACAGCGCAGCCAATGGACCCTACACTTGTGTAGATCTCCGAACTGGAGAAACCTTGTGGACAAACGCTGATATTGCACCATCATTTGGTCAACTCTACAGCTACGAGTCAATGAATCAACACGGTGTTATCCCTGATGGTTTCCTTTGGCAGGTTTCAGGCACTACATGGAGAGCTTATGACCCCCGAACTTCAGCAAACATCTTCAATCTGACAGGCGTTCCCTCCGGCACAACTGTTATGGGTCCAAATGGCGAAATCATGCGCTACAGAATAGTTTACAACACAACAACACAGTCCGGCTGGCTGGCACTTTGGAATAACACTGCCGCTACTGGTTTACTTGGTGGAACATCTGGCAGCGCCTTCCATCAATGGAGAGCACAAGGAAAAGAAGTTGACGCAAGCAACGCCTATTCATGGAACGTAACCGTGGGCGGACTACGCGGTTTGTCATCACCACAGATACTCAGCGTTGTTCCAGGCGACATAATAATTGGAACATCAACAGCCCTTCCTGGCTTCAGTGCTTTCGGAACTCCTGACCCGATGACTTTCTGGGCGCTAAGCGACAAACCAGCAAATAGAGGCCAACTCCTTTGGGTACGAAACTACACGACACCTCCAGGCAACTTAACTATGGCATACATGGGTGCAGCTAGTTCAGGCAGCGTAAACGTACAGGTAGATTCAGTGAACCGCGTGTTCTTCCTTACAAACAAAGAGACTATGCAGTGGTGGGGATACGACATGGACACTGGTAACTTGCTTTGGGGTCCAGTTGGTGACTTCCGTGCTTACCAGTACTATGGTGTTGTGTCCAACCCGCCCGCAGTCGGCTACGTTGCATACGGTAACCTGTATGTCGCAGGATACGGTGGAATTCTCAACTGCTTTGAGTCAAGAACTGGCAAACTTAAGTGGACATACGGCAATGGCGGCGTAGGCAACAGCACAAACAGCGGCGAAGAGACCCCTTGGGGTAACTATCCGCTTTACATCAGTGCAATCGCAGACAACAAAATCTACCTCTTCACAAGTGAGCACTCTCCAAACACACCTATGTACAAGGGCTCACGAGTGCGCTGTGTCGACGCTTTAACTGGCCAAGAACTTTGGACACTGCTGAGCTGGTATGCCATAGGTGGCTTTGGGCAGTTAGCCAGTCCCATAGCAGACGGATACTTGACATACTTGAACACTTACGACATGCAGATCTACTGTATCGGCAAAGGTCCAAGCGCTGTTACTGTTGAAGCTCCAATGACTGCTATAACTAAAGGACAGAGCGTAGTAATCCGCGGAACCGTTACTGACACTTCTACAGGCGCAAAGAAACTGGTAACAGACGGCAAATTCAACATCGTTCCCGCGATGTCTGATGTGAGCCAAGGCGAATGGATGGAATACTTGTACATGCAAAAACCAATGCCAACAAACGCAATCGGAGTTCCAATTAAACTGACAGCACTTGATCCTAACGGCAACACTCAAGACATAGGCACAATCACAAACGACCCTGATGGCACTTTCAGCGTCATGTGGACTCCCCCCGTTGACGGCCTCTACAAGGTCATTGCTACATTCGAAGGCAGCGAATCCTACTGGGGATCATCAGCATCAACAAGTTTTGGTGTTGAAGTAGCACCAGAAGCTTCGCCAACAGTTGCTCCAACAACTCAGCCAACAGTTGCTCCAACAACTCAGCCAACCGTAGCTCCAACCGCTTCACCCTCAGTTGCGCCACCACCAGAAGCAGCGCCATCAACTGACATATACATAATCGCAGCCGCAGCAGCAGTCATCATAGTAGTAGCCGCAGTAGCAGCAGTGTTCCTACGCAAACGCAAATAAACAACCAAAAAAACAAACAACAAAATCCCTTTCTTTTTTTGTGAAAGAACGCATAGGCAAAAAATCGGGCTGAATGGGCTCTGGTGGTCCCACTTCTCAAATGGTGGTAGCATAGGGTTTTCATCTCTCTCCGAAGATCTTTCCGTCCGCCAGAGCCCCAGCAAACCCTCAATTTCAATTAAAAAAATTTGGTTTTTTAAATTGTTGATATGTACTGGCGTGGTGTGGGCCATTTGTTAAGTGTTCTTGCTATTTCTAATTCCAGTTTTGTTATCCCGTGGATTTTTGCTATTTCGCTTTGTATTGTGAGCAAGTGGTCGATGTCTCTTATCATAGCGTATATCTGGAAGTCGTAATCTCCGCTGGTTTTCATGATGCTTATCACATCGGGTATCCTGCTTATCTTCTCAATAATCGTGAAAGAGTCTTCTCGCATTGTAACTGTTACAAAAAATATCGCCATAGCTTGGTATCCTATTTTTGCGAGGTCAACTTGTATTGTAACTTTTAATACTCCGTTTTTCTTGAGTTTTTCATATCTTCGTTTTACTGCACTATTTGTAATCCCAATTTCCTGGGCCATTTTTTCCAGTGGCACACGCCCGTTTTCAGCAAGTTTTTCCGCTATTTTAAAGTCAATTTCATCAATCTTTATGTTCTTTTTCTGAACACCGGAACTGCTGGTTTTATGGGTTTTTGTTTGCCCGTCAACTTGCATAGGCTTCATATTGTTTTGAGGCGCTATTGCCAAGTTGCTGTGCATCTCTTTTACATCTGTCCAAATTGATGTTTTTAGATCAAAAATTGAAAATTTTCCTTTTATTTCTTCTTTGACTTCGTCTAGTTGTTGAAGCGTTTTAAGAGTTGTTACAATGCGTATGTTACCCTTTGGACCATTGCTGTAGACAGAGTAAATGTCGGGCATTTTTTTGACGTACTCTATTAGTTGGTCTGCTTGCTGGGGGTCTATGTTGATGAGAAGATGCGCAACTGCTTTGTAACCAAAACTCCTGTAGTTGATGTGAATAGTTGCACCTTTTATTATGCCTACCCGCTTCATCTCTTGAAAATGCCTATACACTTCTTCCTTTGTTACCCCGATTTCTTTTGCAATTTCCGCAGCGCTCTTACGACCATCAACTAGCAGAATCTTAAGAATTCCTGCCTGAACTGCGCTGACTTCCTTGCTTAAGACCAACATCGCTCCCTTTGACTTAGCTACGGTAACCCGTTACTATGATTTAAAGTACCACTAGAACTTTATTCATTCCAATTATTACCGTCTTGATGTAGCAACGCGCATTAGAAACGTGCAAACCCCCAAAACCAATTTACAAACCTATTATCTCTGCCTGAACGCATCAACTTAGAGTTCTTTGACCATAAAGTTTAAGGGTAAAAGGTTTGTTTAGGTTCCAAAGTATTCTAACGCTGAGGTTTGTAGTGTGAGCATTAAAGGACAAACTGTAGAAGAACGCAAAGCTGAAGTCCTAATCAAACTTCGAAAGTACAAACTAATCAAGAAAGAACAGTTCGAAGGCGCCTTCGGCTACATAGTGGAAATTCCAGGCGAAAAAGAAAAAACTCTAGTCTGGTGCATCCTAGGCCAAGCAACTGTTGGCATCGTAGCCATGAATCAACTCTACAAGATTCTGAAGGAAAAAGAGCTTGAACGCGCCATCGTAGTCACCGAAGGTCGCTACACACACGCAGTGAAGCAAGGCGCCAAGAAAAAGAACGTCGAACTCCTGCTCAAATCCTTCCCAGTCTTCGACATATTTGAACATGCGCTGGTTCCAAGACACGAAATCTTAACAACCAAAGAACGCGCTGATCTTCTAGCCCAGTACAAGGTTAAGCCATACCAGATGCCACAGGTAACATCAACCGACCCCGCAGTCAAAGCAATCGGAGCCAAACCAGGCGATATCCTCCGGATAATCAGGAAGAGTTCCACGGCAGGCGAGCACATAGCTTACCGCTACGTGGTCGAATAAAACAGCAAAACTCTATTTTCCTACCATTACTTCCGTGGATTTGACGATAGCACTAACCTCGTCACCCACTTTTACGTCCAATTCCTCAACAGCCTCTTTTGTTATGACCGCCGTGATGGTTGCGGGCACTTTTAACTCGATTTTGACCTTCGCGGTTATGCCGTCTTTCTCAACTGAAACCACTCTCCCTTTTAGCTGGTTTCGTGCACTAATCTTCAAACCTATCACCTCCCAATAGTTAGGGTCTGAGAGAACTTCACGCATGTAACTCTCCAACTGCTTATACTCGGCAAGCAGACTTTTTCCCAGTTCAGTCAGGTTTGCGCCTCCGCCTCCAGATTTGCCCCCCTTATAGGTCTCCACGATGGATTCACCTATGGCTTTCTCAATTTTTTGAATATAATTCCAAACGTAACGATACGACATACCCAACGTCACAGCAGCTTTAGAGATGGAGTTCTCCTTCGAGATGCCCTCTAAAATTTCAGCTCCACCTTTACCTATAACAGGGGTTCCATTCCGCTCTATCCAAACCTTCGCGGACAACGTATGCTTTTTTCGACTAAACATTCTGTTTAATGCTATGGGCTCGTAATATTTATAAACCTTAGGCGATATGAATGGTTGCGCATAACGGTGTTTAAAATGCAAACATGGCAAAAACTACTCATAGTTGCAGCGTTAGCAACCATTATAGTTGTCTCGGGCACAATAGTCTACTTTAACAGCTTCGCCAAACGAAGACTCATAATATCCACAACCACCAGCCTCTACGACACAGGCTTACTAGACGTGATAGAGGAAAACTACGAGGTCACCCACAACGTGGACCTCAACATAATATCTGCTGGCACAGGCATAGCAATCCAACACGCACAGAACGGAGATGCCGACGTCATACTTGTGCACTCCCCGTCTATGGAGAAAACGTTCCTTGAGCAGGGTTACGGCGAAAACAGAAAAATCATCGCCTACAACTTCTTCACAATCATAGGACCCGCCAATGATCCAGCAGGCATATCTGGGAAAACTGCCCAAGAAGCCCTAACTAATATAGTAAACTACGGCAGAAACCTAACCGACCAATCAGGCCAAACTAAAATCTGGATTTCTAGAGGCGACACCTCTGGCACACATTCTAAGGAACAGAGCCTCTGGAAAGCAGCAGGCTACAACTACAACTTCATATCTGCTGAACACTGGTATGCAAGCGCAGGCTCAGGCATGGGCGACACCTTAAACGTTGCCAACCAGAAATCAGCTTACACTCTCTCAGACATCGGCACCTACTTGAAATTCCACAGCGACGGCATCATATCCCTATCCGCCCTGATAACCGAAGAACAATCATTGCTCAACGTCTACAGTGTCATGGTCGTGAAATCCTCAGTTCCAGCCAACAAGTCTGTCCACGGACAAATCAACTACAACGACGCCATGGACTTCATACAATACTTGGTTTCACCTGACACACAGCAGCTAATAACGGAATACGGCAAAGACCTCTACGGACAAAGCCTCTTCACTGGAGCCGCACAACCACTGACGAATAATGCTCCGCAACCTCTAGTAGGCTGGATAAAATCTTATGCGTTCTTCGACGGATCTGAATGTCCACCGCAATACAGAAATGGCTTTCCCAACCTTTACCCTTAGAGGCAAACTTCGTTGGTTGATATCCTCGGCGGCATAATGCAAGCGTTGCACCTCATCGTTACAGGCGACCCGACCCTCTACGGCATCGTTTCCCGCACCCTCTTTTTTTCTGGTGTTGCCATCATATTGGCCACGCTGTGGGGAACCCCAATTGCGATGGTGCTTGCACTCAAAAACTTCCGAGGCAAAACCATAGTCAAAACCTTCTTCAACTCTCTAATCGGTATACCCACCGTGGTTTTAGGCTTAATTCTCTACCTCGTTTTCTCCAAAGGCGGACCACTGGGCTTTCTGGATTTGCTATACACGCCAGGCGCCATAATTATAGGCGAAGCCATACTGGTGACGCCCATACTCATAAGCATAGCAACAAACGCCATAGAAGCCGTGGACCCCGACATAATGCACCTAGCAAAAACGTTGGGCGCTTCAGAATCCCAAGCCTCCATAGCCGTTTTGAAAGAGGCGTTAAACGGTTTTCTCTTAAGCAACATAGCCAGTTTCAACAGAGCAATTGCCGAGTTAGGTGTGGCTCTTTTGGTGGGCGGCAACATCGTAGGCTTAACTGATGTTTTAACAACCGCCATTTCACGTTACACGCAACGCGGCGAGCTGGGTTTCGCCATCGCTCTGGGAATTGTGTTGATGGTTATCGTTTTCACCATAAACATTCTGATAATTGCTGCCCGAAAGGCGAAGATGCTTTTCACGATGTGGAGGTCACCGCAATAGTGGCATTAGCTGCTGAACTAAAGGCTGTTACTAAGGTCTTTGGAGACAAAAAGGTCCTCGACAACGTAAACCTGCAAGTCAACGCAGGCGAAATCCTTGCTCTCCTTGGACCGAACGGCTCAGGGAAAACAACCATACTCAAACTTTTAGCATTCATCGAAAACCCCACTGCAGGCGGAGTTGAATTTCAAAGCGAAAACGTTAACGCAAAAAACGCGGAGACCACACGCCTCCAAAGCACTCTGGTGTTCCAAAAAACCACTTTCTTCGACACCTCAGTCTACAACAACATTGCCTATGGCTTAAAACTAAGGAAAATCCCAAAAAACCAGCTAAATAAAAGAGTGCAAGAAGCGCTAAAGCTGGTCAAGTTGGAGGGTTTCGAGAAGCGCCCTGCAAAAAAACTTTCAGGCGGCGAGCAACAGCGCGTGGCTATAGCCCGAGCTTTAGCGCTTGAGACCCCGCTTCTCCTTTTGGATGAGCCTACAGCTAATTTGGACCCAAAAAACGCCGCCATAGTTGAAGAAGTAATCGCCACAGTGAACCGCAAACGAAAAACCACCATCGTGTTGGCAACGCATAATATGTTTCAGGCTGAAAAACTGCCCAGCCGTATCGCCCTCATAAACAATGGACAAATAACCGAGGTAGGCGAGCCCAGCGAGATTTTCGGCAAACTTTCAAGGAACTTGGCAAGTTTTGCTGCTGTGGACAACACTTTCGCTGGAACCGCCGCAGACACGGGGTCAGGCACAGCAACGGTGGACATAGGCAACGGGGTAAAAATTGAAATAACTACTCAGCGCCGCGGTGAACTCTCAGTTTTCATCAGTCCACAAGACATAATTCTCTCCAAGAGCTCCGTTGAATCCAGCGCCAGAAACGTGTTCAAAGGCAAAATAGCCGCCATATCAGATTTAGGTTCGCTTGTCAAACTCACAGTCGACGTTGGCAAACCTTTCACTGTTCAGATAACTAAGCGGTCTTTCACGGAGATGGGGCTTAACTTGAACGCTGAAGTATATATCGCGTTTAAGGCTTCAAGTGTGCAAGTGCTTTAAACTGGGCTTTTTCTTTCAGCCGCTAACTCGTCTAAAATTACCAATGCTTCGCCCAGAGGAGCGTTTAGCCTCGCTGCCAACTCGTTGGGTGTGATGTCGGCTTTTTCCGGCAGTATGGAGTCTCGCGTGTAGGCTTTATGCGTCGGGTACATCACGTTGGCGTGGGCTGTCTCCACAAGTATCAGCCACAGCTTTTCCTTAGGGTAATCTTCGAGGTTCATGCGGCATCCGCACATAGAATGCAGCACACAAGGTTAATAGTTTACTATAACTTTGCTGTGGTGGCGGCTAATTATTTCTGGGTTCTCTTATTTACCCCAAGCCAGCCATCCTTGGTTTCTTTTTCCGATTTAGTCCACAGGGCTTCAAAGTAGTTGTTTGCCATTTCTGCTATGAATGGGTTGTTTGAGTATAGCCAACTCATTTTCTCTACTTTGTCTTCTTTTAAAGTGGAAAGCATCAGTTTTTCTCTGTCAAAAAGTACCATTTCAACTAGAGGACATTCAGGAATATACCCAAAATCGGCAAAACTTAGCTTTAAAAGAAGATTCGGCGTGAAAATTTCGGGATGCCTTTTTACTGCTTCTTGCGCTTGGGTTCCTGTTATAATTCGCGTTTTCACGTTTTTCTTCATCATCCTTTTCACGTCCTCTCCAATGAAACTAGCTATGGGGAAAAATTTTTTGGCTGGAATAGTAATGTCTACGCTCTTCTGAGCCTTATTGTACTCTTGTTCCATTCTAGCCATTGCTGCCCCTCCTAAAGGCACCATTGTAATTCTTGAGTCTTCTACGTTTTGAAATTTTACGTCAAGACCATTTTTGTGGGCTTCTTTGACTTTTTTATTTAGCTCTTTATTTTCATTTTCCTTCAATTGAAGCAAATTCTCGTAAGCTTTTTTGAGCGAAATAGCTTTGAACATTTTTGGTGACGTTATTTCCTCTTCAACTAAGCCCTTTTTGTGAAGCGCTGGCATTATTTGATAGATGAATTCTCGGGTTACACCTGAAGTTTTGGAGATTGTTTTTGCTGTTGACGCTCCCCGTTCAGTGAGGGTTAGGAAAACCTTTGCTTCGTTAAGAGTGAGTCCTAATTGCATTAGAAGTTCAACATGATTGGGTGATTGCCCCAATTATCTCTCTCCGACGTGAGCAGTAGTGCTGCGGCAGAAACTTAAGGGTTTTCCCAAAAACTCTCTAACATTTCTTTTTTCATCTAACTTTTGGCGTTCACTTCCGCGGAGCTGTAAGTAAGTGCCTACTTTACAAATTCTTTAAAGAAAAACACACGCATGTTCGCTTCATAACAATAGGAGAAAGAAAAATATGAAACCCTTAGTTAACAGAATAAAAACTGCGTTGCTTGCTTTGCTTCTAGTGTTCACTATAACTTCTACGCTTGCGCTATTGCCGGCTGCTACAGCACACGTCCCTGCATGGGACATTCCAACCTATGCATACATAGCTGTTACACCAAACCCTATAGGCGTTGGTCAATCCGCTTTCCTAGTCATGTGGATCGACAAGGCACCACCGACAGCAGGAGGAACCGGTGGTGACAGATGGCAAGGTTTCACAGTTGAAATCACCAAACCTGATGGAACAAAGGAAACCAAAGGACCTTACACATCCGACTCTACATCCTCAGCATTCACGATATATACACCTACCCAAGTTGGCAAATACAATTTCCTGTTCAAATTTCCAGGACAAGTGTTATCCTTGTATAACCCTCTGACTGGAATAGCCGGCGGTGCCAGCGACTATGTCAACGATACTTTTCTACCCAGTAGTGCATCAACCAGCCTCACGGTACAGCAACAACCTGTTGCTGAGCCTCCAACGTATCCGCTTCCAATCCGTTACTGGACTCGCCCAATCGAAGGACAGAACACCGAGTGGGATATCATTGCATCAAACTGGTTGGCTGGCAGCTACATCATGGGTCTTGTTCAACCGACCGGCGCAGCACCTAACACCCCCCACATAATGTGGACAAAACCGTTTCTGGACGGCGGCATCGTCGGAGGAAACTATGCAGCTGCAGAAGGCATGAGCTATTATGATTCGCTTTCATACGAAACCAAATTCAGCAGTGCCCTAATCATTCACGGAAGGCTCTATTACACTTTGCCACGGAGCGCTTCCACCTCAGGTAACGGCTACGTCTGCGTGGACTTGCGCACTGGAGAGCGACTGTTTTGGGTGAATGACACTATGCCAACCTTTGGGCAGTTGTATGATTACGAGTCAATGAACCAACACGGCGTCATCCCGAACGGGTACATGTGGAGAAGCGTAACCGATTCTAACAACGGCGGCACAGTACACATGGCGTACGATCCCCTTAACGGAAACTGGCTATTCAACGAAACCAACGTTCCGTCTGGCACAACGATGTACGGTCCGAACGGCGAAATACTCATCTACCAACTCAACATAGCAAACAAGTGGCTGGCTCTATGGAACAATACTGCAGCGGCAAATTTGGTGCTGACCCCTGGAAATACAACAAATGCTTTCCAATGGCGACCTGTAGGGAAAAACGTTAACGCCAGCACCGCCTATTCATGGAACGTCACAATACCAACGTTGCCTACGGGGTCAACTATACTCAGAATCATCCCTGACGACCTGATCATTGGCAGTGTCAACTTCCCCGCAATCTATAGCGCAATCGGCAGCTCTTTCGGAGTACCAACCAACACCACAGAAGTAGTATGGGCCATAAGTCTGAGAACTTATTCAATGGGTCAACTATTGTGGCAAAAGGTCTTTTCACCACCAGCAGGCAACATCACCCGAGCATTGGGTCCAGTGGATCCAGTGAACCGCATATTCACCATGACAGACAAAGAGACCATGCAGTGGCTCGGCTTCGACCTTGACACCGGCAACCAGTTGTGGGGTCCAGTTGGAAATACAACGGCCTATCAGTATTACGGCAGTCCCATGTTCCCTGGTCAGACCGGCTATGCTTATCGTGGCAATCTTTACGTTGGCGGCTACGGTGGAATAGTTTACTGCTACAACACTAAGAACGGAACTCTATTATGGACCTACGGTAACGGCGGCGAAGGAAACAGTACCAACTGTGGCATCGACACACCTTGGGGTAATTATCCGACGTATCCCTGTGGTTTTGCTGACGGAAAAATCTACCTTTACACCTCTGAACACTCGCCTAACGCACCACACTACAAGGGTGCACTAATACGCTGTCTTAATGCTTCCACTGGAAAGGAAGTTTGGACTATGATGAGCTGGAGCAGTTCAGCATTTGTCATAGCAGACGGCTATGCGGTGTACCTCAACTTATACGACAGCCAACTCTACTGCATCGGCAAAGGACCAAGTGCAACCACAGTTGAAGCACCACTAACCGCCATAACGCAAGGCGCCAGTTTAACGATACAGGGCACAGTCACTGACCAAACGCCAAGTCCTGAAGCAAAAGGCGCTCCTGCAATGTCTGATGGAAGCATGGATGACTGGATGGCATACATATACATGCAAAAACCGATGCCAACCGACGCAACTGGTGTACAAGTGAAACTTACAGCCCTTGACCCGAACGGTAACACGCAAGAGATAGGCACTGTAACAAGCGACACACACGGTACATTTGCAGCCATGTGGACACCGCCAGTATCTGGCTTATACAAGATTATTGCCACTTTCGAAGGTTCCAACGCCTACTACGGATCATCCGCTGTAACTCACATAAGCGTAACCGAAGCGCCAGCACCTTCACCTACAGCAACTCCAGAGCCAACAGTTACTCCAACATCTACTCCTGAACCAACCGTAGCACCAACCGCAACGGCGTCACCCTCTGTGGCTCCAGAGCCAGAAGCAGCACCCTCAACTGACATCTACATCATCGCCGCAGCAGCCGCAGTCATCATCGT